>JAFSAM010000044.1 GCA_017441005.1 Clostridia bacterium
AGGGAAGAATCGCAGCACGATCGCCCGAGGCTCCCAGGGCTTGACTATACGGTTGTAGTAATACAGACCCTCCTCGATGGTAGAGCCGCCAAAGCCGTGATTAACGGCGGCTGGCGAGCCGTCCTTCATACGGATATCCTCCTCCAATGGGCGGTGGTCATATTTTGGTGTCCAACGAGTAAAGCCGGAAGAGCCGTAAAACAGGATCATACCTTTTTCAATAGGCTGTTTTTCAAAAGACTGAACGGTTTTTTCAAATCTTTTTAAATCCGATACTTTTAATTCAAACATAAGAAAACACTCCTTTTTGACATATCAAGAGTATAATACTATCTTAATTGTACTGTATTATACCGAAAGTGTCAAGCAAAGAGTGTTTTTTTATTATGCGTAAATACGGGGGTAAAGCACCTATGATCAAAACAAGGTTGTCACCCAATACACAACACCGTACACCACGCTCGCGACCGTACCGTAAACGATTACAGGGCCTGCTATTATAAACATTTTAGCTCCGACACCGAGGATATACCCTTCGGTTTTTGTATCGAGTGCAGGGGAGACGACCGCATTTGCAAAGCCTGTTATGGGGACGAGCGTACCCGCTCCCGCATGCTTTGCTATCTTGTCAAAAACACCAAGTCCCGTAAGCAGAGCGGTGATGAATATTAAGGTCACGGGCACACAGATTTTTACGGTATCCTCCGATAAAGACGTTTTGGAGTAAAGCTTATACAGAAGCTCGGCAAATGCACAGATGCCACCGCCTACGGTAAAAGCCTTACAGCAATCCAAAAGAATGGGGGATTTTTTTGCCGTTCTGTCGGCATAAATTTGATAGTCGCTTTTTTGGTTAGCCATAATAATCGCACCTTTCGTGTTCTAAAATCTTATATGGCTTTATTATGTGCGATTTCTATCTGAAATATATAGTTTTTTTATTTTTTGTTTATTTCATAAAATCTGCAGAGTATCTTTGCCGCTTGAGCATTGGTTATATATTCATTCGGATAATAATTGTTTCCGCCCAGAGACTCGATTATTTTTAGTTCTGCCAAGGTTTGCACGTCCTCGGTCGCCCACGAGGGGATATCCTCGGAATCGTTAAAGGTTATTGTTTTTGAAGCGCATTCGGCATTCAAAATATTGTTGAGCAAAACGGCGGCCTCAGCTCGGGTAAAGGTCGAATTCGGATAGAAAAACACACCCTTATCTGTTTTTGTACCCGATATGTATCCTGCTTTTGTCGCATAGGCAACGTAGCCCTTGAGATCGGTCGGTATATCGCTGTCATCGGTAAATCCGGTATCGACTGAAACAAGCTCCTTTTTGATTCCCGCAGCCTTAAGCGCCATACGGACAAATTCGGCTTTTGTAGGCATTTGATCGGGATAAAAGCACATTTCGCCATCTGAAAGCTTACCGGAAATAATCTTATAGTTTGCCGCCTTCACGGCATCAAGATGCTCGGGGTGACCGATCATATCCGAATAAAAGGCATTTGAAGTGTTTTTTTCGATCTTGATACTGACCTTTGCCTTTTCGGAACAGTTGCCGTATATGTCCCTGACCACAAATTCAAAGCTGTCATTACCTACGTAATCAAAGGCGGGGGTATATGAAAACACTCCGTTCTCTTTATCCGTGAATTTTACGGTACCGTGCGTTGGCGCTGTAAATACCTCAAAGGATAATGCATCGTCCTCATTATCTGTTGCTGAAAGAACGGAATAAACCATGATATTTTTTTGTGTGGTGACCTTTTCGGAGTTTATAACGTCTTGTGTGATAACAGGAGCGGTGTTTATTTCGTCGAGCAGATAAAGACTGCATTTTACCGAGGATTCAATGCTTAATCCGTTTCCGTAAAATCTGAACGACGCAGTCTGTACCTCCGATGAAGCAGGTTCAAAACGTAATTTGTTCAAGTCGTTTCTGTATATTCTCTGGTTTGCGATCACGGGGGCGCTTCCGAGATACAGTGTGCCTTCATAGGCAGAGGGGAGAGCACTTACCGTTATGGCTTTCAATTCATCCACGGCAAAAAATGCTTCAAAATCGCTTTTCGTAAGGTGGAGCGGTGTGTTTGAAAGTCCGCATTTTTTCATCTGCATATCCTGTGCTATAACTGCCAGTGCGGGAGAGAGCGGGGCAGACGAGTCGGCACTTGACGTAATTGCAAACGAAGCGAATATCAGTACAAAAAACATAAAAATGGAAGCGAGCTTTAAGTATTTCATAAAAACCTCCTGCTATTGAACGGTGTTAATAAAAAAGTAATTGAAATGTTTTCCGGTATGTAGTATAATCATTATGAAATACGGATAATAATTATGATAAAAAAGTGGAGTATATTTATGGTCAACGAGCAGAAAGAAGTAAGCCTTTGGGCGAAAATAAGAAATAAGTGTCCGGCTTTTTCGTTGGTGTTTTTCGGTCTTTGCATTTTGGCGATACCGATTCATATAATCTGTGTTTTAAGCACGGGTTTTGCCGATTTTTATAATACTACTGTAGGCGCATTTGTCAGGGCTGTTCTTGCATATTTGACAAAATATCTGCCTTTTTCACTGGCAGAGACTATAATAATCTGTCTCCCTCTTATTTTGGTCATATTAATAGTAATTTCGGTCAAATCATTCAAAAAGTCCGATTTAGCCGCAACAAGATGTGTTGTCGGTATGTTTTCGGTCTTGACCTTTATGTATTCGGTGTTTGTTCTCGGTTACGGAATGGGTTACCACGGCTCATCGCTTGCAAACAAGCTGGGGCTTGAAGAGGTACCTGTTACAGCGGGAGAGTTAAAGTATACCGCCGAGCAGGTATATGAAGAAATGGAACCATTACTGAAAAATATATCATACACACAGAATGGGGAATCGGTTATGCCTTATTCGCTCGACGTGATGAACGATAAGCTTAACGAAGCATACAAAAAAGCTTGCAAAAAGTATGATTTTATCCAGGATCTTGACTCTAACTTAAAATACGTTGTTTTCAGCGAGCCGATGACTTATACACATATATCGGGGGTGTATTCTTATTACACGGGTGAAGCCAATCTGAACATCAATTTTCCCGATTACACCTTACCGTTTACCGCCGCTCACGAGCTTGCCCACCAGAGGGGAATAGCTCCTGAGAACGAGGCGAATTTTGTCGCATTTCTCGTTTGTATGGAAAGTGACGACAACTATATCAGATACAGTGCATATTTGAATATGTATGAATACTTGACGAATGCACTTTACAGCGCAGACAGCTCTATGTATAAGGAGCTTTGGTCGAAGACAGACGACAGAGCGCGCGGTGAGATGATGGCATTCAGCAGATTTTTTGATAAATACAGAGATTCTACCGCTTCAAAGGTGACAAATGTGGTGAACGATACGTATTTGAAGACGCAGGGACAGAGTGCGGGAACAAAGAGCTACGGAATGGTTGTAGATCTTGCCGTTGCGTATTATAAACAGAAGTAATGATTATTAGTATATTAACCATTTGCGTAAATGAAGCATAAAATGGCAGTAGTTTGATGAACCTAATTGCCGTATGGATCAAGGTGCATTGTAAACAAAGTGTAAACATTATGAGAAGTGTGTTCATTTTTTTAGGTAATATGGTATAATTATGTAGTTAAAATGTGCGCATTATGCGAAGAGAAATTATCTTGTTCGCTCATAATATATTGACGGTACATAGGGTTGCTGTAGAATTTATGCAACAGAACGGAGATAAAATGGAAAAATTGGTAATACACGGGGGAAAACCGCTTTTTGGTGACATTGAAGTAAGCGGAATGAAGAATGCAGCTCTCCCGATCATACTTGCAAGTATTCTTATTGATGATAAATGTGTAATTGAAAATATACCCAACGTAAGCGACGTTTCTCTTGCTTTCGAGATCATTCAAAGCATGGGAGGCGCTGTCAGACTTTTGAACAAGACCACCGTCGAGATTGACACAAGAGGTGTGGTTCAGGGAATTGCCCCCTACGAGCTTGTCAGAAGAATGAGAGGTTCCTATTATATAGTAGGTGCCGAGCTTGGTCGTTTCGGCAGAGGTAAGGTCGGACTTCCCGGCGGTTGTGACTTGGGTGTCAGACCTATCGACCAGCATATCAAGGGCTTTGAAGCGCTTGGTGCAGAGGTTACTATCGAAAGCGGTCATATCGAAGCGGTTGCAAATATGCCCCTTAAAGGCAGTAATATATATTTTGATGCAGTTACCGTCGGCGGTACGATGAATGTAATGATTGCCGCAACAAAGGCAAAGGGTGTAACTGTAATTGAAAATGCGGCACGTGAGCCCCACATAGTTGACCTTGCAAACTTCCTGAATACCTGCGGTGCGAAGATTTCGGGTGCAGGTACGGACACTATCAAGATTACCGGTGTAGAAAAGCTTCGCGGCTGTACTTATGCGATCATTCCCGATATGATCGAAGCGGGAACATATATGATTGCGGCGGCTGTAACCGGCGGTAGACTTTGTGTTAAAAACGTTATTCCGAAGCACCTTGAGTCTATTTCCGCAAAAATGGAGGAAATGGGCATAACGGTCGAAGAGGGAGATGATTGCGTAACGGTCTACCGTAATACGGATAACCTTTCGAGAATTAATTTGAAGACACTTCCTTATCCCGGCTTTCCCACGGATATGGGTCCTCAGATGTGCGTGCTTATGTGTCAGGCACAGGGAGTAAGCTTACTTAATGAGGGTATCTTCTCAAACAGATTCAGATACGTCGACGAGCTTCGCAGAATGGGCGCATGCATAAAGGTAGACGACAGAACGGCAATAATCGAAGGAGGTCTTCCTCTTTCGGCGGCGAATCTTCGAGCGGTTGACCTGAGAGCAGGTGCTGCAGTGGTCCTTGCCGGTCTTATTGCAAACGGCAGAACTGAGATCGAGGATATATATCATATCGAGCGAGGATACGACAATCTTGTTGAAAAGCTCAGAGGTGTAGGAGCAAATATCAAAAAGGTAACGCTTCCCGATCCTTCGGTATATGATAAAGCACTTTAATAAGAATAAACAGTAAAACACCCGAGTTTTTTTGAACGCTCGGGTGTTTTTTTTATTTTGAATTATACTTGACCTTATAAGATTTAGGGTATATAATCAGTAATGTCTAACATTGCTTTTGAGGGATTGATATGAGGTTAATAAAAACACAGAGATACGGTATGAATCTGACCGAAGGGCCGATTTTTAAAAACATTGTTATATTTACGATTCCGGTAATAATTACAAACTTTTTACAGCAACTGTATATCACATTCGGTCTAATGATCGTCGGTAATTTCGAGGGAAAGACCGCTTTGGCGGCTATAGGCTCGACGACGTCTCTGACCAATATGATGCTGTACTTTTTTATCGGTCTGTCAGTCGGTGCGACAGTCACCTGTGCGAAGTATTACGGCGCAGGCGACAGGAAGATGCTGGATAAAGCGATACATACCTCGATAATGACGGCAATCGTAAGCGGTGTCGTTCTTGCCTTGCTCGGTATATTTGTATCCGGGCTTCTGCTTGAGGCAATGTCTACCGATGCGAAACTGATCGGAAGTGCAACGACTTATATGAGAGTGTATTTCCTCGGCTCTCCTTTTTTGATGCTTTATAACTTTGGTGCGGGCATACTCAGAGCGGGCGGAGATACTCAGAGACCTCTTTATATTCTTGCATTTTCTGGACTTGTTAATATTGGATCAAGCTTGCTTTTTGTGTGCGTATTCGGTCTCGGTGTAATCGGTGCGGCGCTCGGTACGGTAATGTCACAGCTCTTTTCTGCCGTAATGGTTTTACGTATACTTATTAAGTCGGAAAGAGTGTTTAATCTTCGAGTTAAGGATATAAGATTCCATAAAGAACCGTTTTTTAATATACTCCGTGTCGGAATTCCCTCGGGAATAAACAGTATGCTGTTCAGTCTTGCAAACCTGTTTTTGCAGTCTCAGATCAATTTGTACAACGAAGCATACGTCGCCGGCTCGTCTGCGGGAACAAGTGTCGAGAACTTCATATTCCTTGCAATGAACGCGGTCGAACAGGCTGTAGTAACCTGTGTCGGTCAAAATTACGGTGCAAAGAAATTTAAGAGAATAGACAAGATAGTGGGTATTTCGTTTTTGCTCGGGTCAGTCGTCACAATAATTATGTGCCTTGTGGTGCTTTGGAAAACCGAGTTTCTGCTATCACTCTTTAACGGGGATACCGACGTTATAAGCGCGGGAAAGATACGTCTTGATCTTGTATGTAAGTCTTGTCTTTTGTATTTGCCGAATATACTGATCCCGGGTGCTTTAAAGGGAATGGAAAGATCTACTCTCCCGACGGTATTAAATATCATATTTGTGTGTGTTACAAGAATTATATGGATCATTTATGTATATCCATACTTCTCGGCAGAGTTGACGGACAGATCGTTTTTGATGATATTTATGTGCTTCCCGGTATCGTGGGTGCTTTCCACGTTGGCACAGTTTACGGCATATATTCTTGTAAGATTTAAGATCAATAAAAAGCTGAAAGACGAAGAGACTTCGGAGGTAAATGTATGAGATATTGGAAAGCTGTTTGGTTAAACGGGTGGAATTATGGATAAAGAAGCGAGTATAAAGCTTTCGGGTTATATTGCTCAAAAAATAATCGAAGGTGCACCGACAGTTAAATATACAAAAAAAGACCTCGAAACGGAAATAAAAAAATACCCTCAGTCACAGCTTGACGAGTTGCAAAAAGAGGGGTATTATAACGGGGATTTCGAAACCTTTTTTGTTGTAAAAAAATTTTGTGATATGCTTGATATTTGGGAGTATGCGGACGATGGGTACCTGAAAAAGCTCTTTGCCAATGCAAAACGCCATTCGAAGCAGTCATTTTACAGTGATCCGTATTTGACGGATATTAAGGTTCCTACTGTAAGCGACGGCAAGTTTCTTTTGCTTAATGCCTGTTATGAAAAGGGAGAATTATTCCAATACGATATGCCGAGGCTTTCCGAGGATATCGTCGTTCCGAAGCTGGGCTTTTTCAATGACAGAGTGTATTTCCCGAGTGTTTATGAGGGGGAAATGCCTTGGGTAAGTGTTTGTCCGTCCGAACTCAATTCCATGCTCCCCGACGTCGACAAGGCGGAGGGCAGATGTTTGGTGCTCGGTCTTGGACTCGGTTACTATCCATATATGATTTCCCGTCTCGATAAAGTAAAAAGCATAACCGTTGTCGAAATAAGCGAAAAGATTATAAACCTTTTTGAGAAATATATATTGCCGCAGTTTAAGAACAAAGACAAGATCAAGCTGGTGCACGCCGATGCTATCGATTTTATGAAGAAAGTACAGCGCGACGAGTACGATTTTTGCTATGCTGATATATGGGAAGGGCAGGTAGACGGCGCGCCGCTCTATCAAAGAATAAAGGAGCACGAAAGGAGACTGCCGTATACTCGTTTTGCATATTGGATCGAAGACGAGATCAGATGGTATATCGACAGGATGTAAAAGAATCGGGCATCTTCAAAAAATGAGGATGCCTTTTGTCATGCTTTTTCTTCGGATTCATTTTTTGGGATCGGCATAAAGATTTTGGTCCTGAGGATTTTTGCAATAAAAAAAGCGGGAATAGAAAGAAAAAACCATAGCATCGAAAAGGCGGGGCAGACTTGACCGAAAAGGTTAAGAAATCTGTCTGAATAATCCCATACGCGCCAATCGAACACGATGTTAACCAAAACTCCCGTACAAAATTCGGCGGCAGTAATTACCAAAGCTCCGAAAAGGCATTTGATGGGTAACGGTGAAGTGCTTTTGGTTATTTCAAACAGGTAAATAAAGAGGAAGCACAGGCCTCCGCAGATACCCATTGACCAGTGAGAATAGCCGCGCCAAACAGTTTCAAGCCCCATATAAGCAAGACCGCCGACTAAGATTACACACGGCAATTCATATCGTTTGAACGTCAAAAAAAGACCACCTCTCAGAAATTGTACCTTTACGGTATCTTAATGAGAGGATGGTCTTATAATTATGCGTTTATTCAGTCTTGTTTATCGTTTTCTTTGTTTTTTGTCAGTTCGTTTGGTTCAACCTCCGAATGTGCTGTTTCTTCGTTTGCTTCGGTAGATTCTTTTTCCGTTGTTTTTTCTGAATGAGAATCAATTGTTTCGGTAGGATTTTCGTCGATAAACAGTGATTTTGTGGTTTCAAAGACTTCCGGATCCGGGGGAATGAGCGGTTCTGATGTGCTGTATTCCGCTGAATTTGTAACCTCGGTATCATTGTCGACTTCGTTCACGTCGGTAAGCGCGACACATTTTTTTCTTTTACGTTTGATCAAGGTGTCCGCAATGATTATCAAAACGAAGAGGGTGATGCCTGCCGTTGCGATTCTCGAGCCCATAGTATAGCAGTCAGGCTCATATACGAGCTTCAGCTTATGAGTTCCGGCAGGAATGTCGGCTGCAAGGAGGGAATCGCCCGAGATCAGAAGATCGAGACGCTCTCCGTCGCAGTATATTTTCCAGCCCTCGTCATACGGAATGGTCGTATACAGATAGGTGTTGTTTTCGGAAACGGTGATGGTTCCTTCAAGGAGTGTATCCGAATGCTTTGTGACGTTAAAGCTGTTTTGGTTGAGACGGGTCATAACGTCCTTGTAGACCTCGGTGTCGAGGTAATAGAAATAGCTTTGATCTGTAAGAACGTAGAGATTATCGTCGCAGAGCTTCAGCTTGAGATTGACCTGATCGCCTGCTTCGTAGCTTTCGAGAGAGATTATTCTGTCCGTCTCGTTATCGAAGAACGTACCCCAGGAGCGATCGTTGAGAAGGAGCTCGACCTTTCGCGGGTAATCGGAGGGATAGAAGAAATAGAGCTCGTCGTCCGTAGGCATATTGAACGTATATGAAACGTATGCGGGACTTCCGCTTTTTTGGGGGACGAATTTCGTGTATAAGCTTGTTGCAATCAGTTCTGTCGCATTGATGGTAGTCCATTTTACGTTTTCGACAGGCTTGAAAAGCTGAATTGGCTCGTCATTGCCGAGCATCGCACCCACGAGCTCGTTCATCAGCTCGAATGGGGTTTCGTGAAAACTGTAGTCCACGTTTTCGGCTCTCTCATTTACGGCAAAAGCAATACTTTGAACGGATTTGTTGAGGTAGATATTGTATTTTCCTTCCTTGTGGATCTTTGTAAACATTTCGCCGTTCAGATCCTTGTCGCTGATTATATACTTGATTCCGAGCAACGAATCCATCGCGGGAGTGCCGCCGAGGTATTTTGACCAGTGCGATTTTGAGGCATAGCCAAGCTGATTGAGAAGCTTTACGATCGACGCATTGAGTGTGGAGGTGGAACTCGAAAGACCGTTTATATCAAGCGCCATATTGTCGTTTGTTCTTCTGTGAGACGTTTTTTCAAAGCGGTAGAACGAGTCGTCATAGTCTTTGATATAATCGACAACGGGAGTCATTTCGTCAATGTAAGTTCGGTATGAGGTTCTTGAGCTGAATATTACGTCGTCGTCGAGGGCGGCTAAGTTGACGTAGCCGTTTATCAACAGCTCCGTCGAAACCAATATTGCAAGGATAAGCGACGTGAAGTGGGTCTTTTTTTCGCACCTGATGGCATACAGCGCAAGGAGGTATACGCCTACACAAATGATGCTTATCCAGATGCAGGTGACGCTGTCGATGTATTCGTACTTTTCATTTTGTACAAGTGCTATCAATATGACGAGCAGTCCGCAGGTGCCGACAATGTGGTTCATATTGACTGATTTGATCATAGTAAACGCCTGGTGTGCAAAAACAAGTAACAGGAAACAGAACATAAAGCTGTAACGGTAATTCAGCCAGTTCGGTTTTTGCATACCGTGCATAAAGATATCGAGTGTGGTTGCGGAGAAGGTGATGACCATAGCGGAAAGGATAAAGCCGGCACCGATCTTCTCGCTCGGAGTGATCTTTCTCGATATAAAGAAAATGGGCATAAGGATAAGAGAAAGAACACCGCAATATACGAACGGCAAGCCTTGCGGACGTACTGTATCATAGGAGTTTGGCAACATTTTCGCAAACAGCTCGATGAAATTGAACTTTGAGTCAAAATCATACTTGGGATCCGAAAAGTCGTTTTTACCGAATTTAAGAGAATAGTAGATGGTGAACAAAATGACCGCTGCCATTGCGAGTGCAAGGAGCGAGAAGAAGAGAACTCTCAAAAAAGCTTTGAGTGTGTGGAACTTTTCTTTGAGGTAATTATTCTTCTCTAAGACGCCGTATGTCAGATAGTAATATACTGCATATATTACAAGGAAGATGCAGAGCATAAATCCGATATAGAAGTTTGATATTACGGACACAGCAAGGGTGATCGTGTAGAGCTTATACTTACCCTTGTTTATAAGCTCCTCCATACCCAATATAACGAGGGGGAGGAAGAGGAGCACATCTATCCACATGCTGTTGTGCGCATTGACGATAGCATAAGACGTAAGGGCGTACATCGTAGAAAAAATGACTGTCGCATATTTGTTTTTTGCTCTGCCCGAGTAATGGAGATAGACCGCAAAATTAAATCCCGAAAAACCCGCCTTCAAAACGAATATAACGAGCAGAGCCTCGGTTATCGCTTTTTCGGAGAAGAGGGCAAGAAGGAGGTTGAAGGGGCTCGCGAGGTAATATGCATACATACCCATAAACTCGCCGCCCATAGCTCTTTGCCACGAGTAAAGCAGGCTTCCTTCGCCTTGAAGCACGTCGCGCATTTCCTCGAAGAAATATACGTACTGCGCATTCAGATCGAGAACGAGCACGGAGTTTTCTCCGATCGGATAAACGCATCTGATCAGGTAGATTACAAGAAAAATTATTGCAGGAACGAAGAATGCAAAAAGCAGATAAGGGCTGAATTTGATTTTTTTAGGGTGATCGAGATCAAAATCGAGCACTGTAGTGGTGTTACTGTCCATTTCGTTTATACTCCTTCTGTGGGGGATTCAACTTTTTTTATATTCTTTTCGAGCTTGATTCTGGGGACGGTCAGGTCGTGACCGCAACCAAGGCATCGAATTCTGATATCGCTACCCGTGCGCAAGACCTCGAATGCAACTGAGCCGCAAGGGTGCTTTTTTTTCATTATGAGAGTATCGCCTTTATCGAATTTGGGAATATTCAAAGCAACAAACCTCCTTAATATTATACCTTACGCGGTACAATACATAAAGCATTATACCACAAGAGGTAATTAATGTAAACATATTATTTGTGAAGTTTGAAAACTATTGCAAAAGATTGGAAAAAATGTTAGAATATAATAGAAAGAAGCAAAGGGGCGATAAGATATGAAAAATATAAACTGCGCTGAAATATTATGTGTCGGAACAGAAATACTTATAGGCGATATTGTAAACACAAATGCGGCATACATTTCACAAAGACTTGCATCAATGGGCATAAACCAGTATCACCAGGGCGTTGTGGGAGACAATCCCGAACGATTGAAGGGCTTTTTGAAGGGGGCTTTTGAGAGGGCGGATGCCGTAATACTGACCGGCGGACTCGGTCCTACTTATGATGACCTTACCAAAGAGACGGTTGCCGAGCTTCTTGGCTTTAAGCTGGAGCTCCATAAGCCTTCCTTTGACAGACTGAAAGAGTATTTTGACAGCAGAAAAATAGTTATGACCGAAAATAACGTAAAGCAGGCATATATGCCAGCAGGCGGGATCGTTTTGCAAAATAATTGCGGAACAGCCCCCGGAGTGATCATGGTAAACGAGGAGATGGGCAAGACTGCAATTTTGTTGCCCGGACCCCCGAGAGAAATGAAGCCGATGTTCGAGGAAAGCGTCGTGCCGTATCTCTTGAGTAGGACGGATTCTATCCTTGTGAGCAAGAATATCAATATAATCGGAATGGGCGAATCGAGTGTGGAAAACGAAATAATAGATATTATGAAGAATTCGCTTAATCCGACGGTTGCACCTTATGCGCTTGACGGCGAGGTAAGGCTTCGCGTTACAGCAAAGGGGAAAGAGGTAGACGAGTGCGAAGAAATAATCGATAAAATGATCGAAAGACTGAGAGGTACTGCAATCGGTAAATATATTTACGGAATAGACACTACTCCCGAAAAGGCACTTGTCGAAACACTTTTGGAAAACAATATGAAGATCGCGGTTGCCGAATCATGTACAGGGGGGCTTGTAACAGGAAAGCTCACATCGGTGAGCGGTGCTTCGGGGGTCCTTGACGGAAGTATTGTATCTTATGCAAACGAAATAAAAGCCAAGCTTTTGAACGTCGACGAGGATATACTGAATACCAAAGGGGCAGTATCCGAGGAGTGCGCACTGCAGATGGCGGAGGGCGTAAGAAGGCTTATGGGTGCAGACGTAGGTCTCAGCATAACCGGAATTGCAGGTCCTACGGGCGGCACTCCCGAAAAGCCTGTAGGCACGGTTTTTGTTGCCGTAAGCACAAAAGACGGCTCAGAATGCGAAAGGCTGACTATCAGAAACAACGGCAGGGAATATATCCGCACGGTATCTGTTAAGAATGCGATCATGCTCGCTTTAAAAAATGTCAGAAAAAACTGAAAAAGTGCATATATATCAATTGAAAACCGCTATAAAATCAATGTTTTGATTGAAAATATGTAAATGTCACGGTTGACACATTGGTTGAGAAATGTTAAAATTACTACAGTTAAACAAAATAATTGATTAATGAGGTTTAATTTATGAAAGCTTATGTAAGACACTCTATGGGCGTAGTAGGATGGATGGAAAAGCCCGATCCCGTATGCGGTCCCGACGAGGTAATCTGCCGTCCCTTGGCACTTTGTCCCTGTTCTTCCGACGTACACACTGCTTGGGAAATGGACGGAGCTTGGCTCAAGGACATCACACTCGGTCACGAGGTAATCGGTCAGGTTATTGAAGCAGGTAAGGACGTAAAGGATTTCAAGGTTGGCGATAAGGTAATCGTTCCTTGTACAACACCTACCTGGAAGCACCCCGATATCCAGGACGGAGATCCCTGGGATGCAGGCGGTATGTTTGCCGGAATTAACTTCTCTAATTACGAAGACGGCGTTATGGCAGAAAAATTCAAGGTCAGATCTGCTGATATGAACCTTTGCCACCTTCCCGAAGGTATGCCTTATGAAAAGGCTATTATGGTAGTTGATATGATGACTACCGGTTTCCACGGCTGTGAGCTTGCAAACGTAAGATACGGTGATACTGTTGTAGTATTCGGTATAGGCCCTGTCGGTCTTATGGCTATTGCGGGTGCAAAGCTTATGGGTGCTGCTCAGCTCATCGGTATCGGTACAAGACCCAACTGCGTTAAGATCGCAAAGGAATACGGTGCAACCGATATTATTTCTTACAAAGACGGTGACGTTGTAGAACAGATCATGAAGATCACAAACGGCAGAGGAGTTGATGTAGCGATCGTTGCGGGCGGTGATGCCGAGACTCTCGGTCAGGCATATATGGTAACACGTTGCGGCGGTGCTATGACAAACCTTAACGTTATTACCGGAACAAATGAGTTCAAGTTTACTTATGCATCCTGCGGCGGCGGATTTATGGGTCACAAGACAGTAAACGGCGGTCTTTGTCCCGGCGGCAGAAGAAGAGCAGAGCGTCTTACCGCAATGGTACAGGCAGACCGTCTCGATCCTTCTCTTATGGTCACACATACCTTCCACGGACTTGATTCCATAGGCGAGGCTTTGCAGCTTATGAAGGATAAGCCCAGAGATCTTATTAAGCCTATCGTTATTTGCGACTGATCACAGAATATATAAAAAACTCTCTTCGCTTTTCAGCAGAGAGTTTTTTGTTGTTTTTAATGTTCAAAAAGCAGCGAAAAATACGTTCGGGAAAAGGCGACAAAAATTTAAAAGAAAAAACAAAAAACGTATTGACAAAACTGAATGAATGTGCTATTATACTGATATCAACTTTAAGGCTTTAGAAAACTAAAGTGGTAAAGTGAAAAAATTAAATGACACCGTGTATAAGGTGTTTGGAGGTAATATTATGAAGAAATTATTGGTACTTCTTATGGCTCTGCTCATGGTTGTAGCTTGTTTTGCAGGCTGCTCCGAAGAGAAGAAAGAAGATGAAAAGCCAGCAATCATTGTGGGTTACACATTGTATGAGCCTATGAACTATGAAGATGAAAACGGCAAACTCGTTGGTTTCGATACCGAACTCGCTGAGATGGTATTTGACGGCATGGGCTATAAGGCAACATTCAAGCTCATCAACTGGGATAACAAGTATATGGATCTTGATTCCGGTGCTATCGACTGCATCTGGAACGGCTTTACTGCAAACGCTAAAGACAAAGACGGTATTGAACGTTCCGAAAAGGTTGACTTCTCTTACAACTACATGGAAAACCGTCAGGTTATCGTTGTAAGAACCGATTCCGATATTAAGTCTGCAGCTGATCTCAACAAGAAGATCGGTATGGCTGAAGCAGGTTCCGCGGGCGAAACTTATGCACAGAGCTTTGAAGGTGTTGTATATAAGAGCGTTATCAAGCAGACAGATACATTGTTTGAGGTTAACTCCAAGACTGCTGACTTCGCAGTAGTTGACGCACAGCTCGCAAAGAGCTACGTTGGCAAGGGCGACTATGCAAACCTCAAGATCGTTGACGAACTTTCCAGCGACGTTGAATTCTATGCAATCGGCTTCAAGAAGGGCAGTGAACTAACAGCAAAGGTAAACGAACAGCTCGAAAAGCTTGGTGCTGACGGTACGATCGCAACACTCGCTGAAAAGTACGGTGTACAGAACACTGCGATCACAGATTTCTCTGATCAGAAATAATAGCATTTTTAGAAATTAATATTCGTTTAGTTAGGCTGACGGGACATTTTTGTCCCGTCAGTTAAATTACTGTATAGAGAATTTTTAGGAGAAAGTATGTCTTTTTATGATGTTACACTGGTGTTGGCAAATGGCTTTATTATTTCATTAATAATATTCGTCATAACACTTTTAATAGGTATTCCGCTCGGATTGCCTATAGCTCTTTGCTCTATGAGCAAATTTGCACCTTTAAGATATTTGTCAAAGACTGTTGTTTGGATCGTGCGCGGTGTACCGCTCATGCTTCAGATATTCATTATTTATTATGTTCCCGGTCTTTTGTTTGGTAATCCTATATTTGCAAATATCGACAGATACATAATAGACAATTTTACTATTTCCAACAGCGGCGGTCTTTCCGATATGATTCTAAAAAGTATGGGCGGACTTTGTGCTGTGCTTATAGCTTTTTCGATCAACTATGCTTGTTATTTCAGCGAAATCTACAGAGGCGGTATTGAAAGTATATCGAAGGGTCAGTACGAGGCGGGACAGGTTCTCGGTATGACAAAGTCTCAGGTTTTCAGAAAGGTCATACTTTTGCAGGTGATTAAAAGAATTGTACCGCCGATGTCCAATGAGATCATTACTTTGATCAAGGATACGGCTCTTGCAAACTGTATTACCATTCCCGAGATCATTATGCAGGCTAAAAATTTGGCTGCATCAAAGCAAATTATTTGGCCTTTGTTCTATTCAGGTGTATTTTATTTATTGTTTGTAGGCTTGCTTACCATTCTTTTGGGACGTTTGGAAAAGAAGCTCGATTACTTTAGGAGTTAAATTATGCCGGTATTTGAAGCTAAAGATATTTATAAAAAATTTGATAAGACCGAAGTATTAAAGGGTGTAAGCTTTTCGATAGAAGAGGGCGAGGTCCTTTCGATAATCGGCTCGAGCGGAAGCGGTAAGACGACGCTTTTGCGTTGTGTAAACTTTCTTGAAACACCCGATCTCGGACAGTTTTATTTAAGAGGAAATCTTCTTTTTGATGCAAGTGATAAAAAGGGAATTTCAGAAAAGGAAATAAGACAGAAGAGACTCCATTTCGGAATGGTCTTCCAGTCGTTTAATCTTTTTCCGCAGTATACAGCTTTTGATAATATTTGCTTGGCTCCTATGCTTCTTGCAAAAAGCAGACCCGATTATAAAAAGAATAAGGCGATAATAAAGGACGAGATAGAGCATAATGCCGAATCGTTGCTTAAGAAGGTTGGTCTTTCTGACAAGATGGATAACTATCCCTGCCAGCTTTCGGGAGGTCAGCAACAGCGAGTCGCTATTGCGAGAGCATTGGCTTTGAAGCCCGAGATTCTTTGCTTTGATGAGCCGACGTCCGCTCTTGACCCCGAGATCACCGTCGAGGTTTTGGCGGTAATGAAGGAATTGGCGGCAGAGAAAATGACAATGCTTGTTGTAACACACGAAATGGGCTTCGCAAGGGAAGTGTCGGACAAGGTGATATTTATGGATGACGGCGTTATAGCCGAATCGGGAACTGCAGAAGAGATCTTCGGTAACCCACAGACAAAACGACTCCGCGAATTCTTGAGTGTAATGAAATAAAAAAAGATAAAGTAAAAAAAGGATATGGTTTTTCCATATCCGTTTTTTGATGCGATAATCTTGATGTAATTACAGAACCTTTGACAAGAAGTCTTGGAGTCTGGGATGCTTGGGGTTGTCGAAGAATTCCTGCGGAGGAGCTTCCTCCATAATACACCCTTCGTCCATAAACAGTATTTTGGTACCGACCTCGCGAGCAAATCCCATTTCGTGGGTTACGACTACCATAGTCATACCGTCGTTAGCAAGCTCTTTCATAAGCTGGAGAACCTCGCCGACCATTTCGGGGTCAAGAGCCGAGGTGGGCTCGTCGAAGAGCATAACTGTGGGATTCATAGCAAGTGCGCGAATTATTGCAATACGTTGCTTCTGACCGCCTGAAAGCTGAGAAGGGTATGCCTTTGCCTTGTCTTCAAGACCGATTCTTTTCAAAAGAGACATTGCTTTTTCTTCGGCTTGCTCCTTGGTCATAAGCTTGAGCGTAACGGGTGCCAACGTGATGTTGTCAATTATGTTTTTATTGTTGAAAAGATTGAACTGCTGGAAGACCATTCCCATACGCTGTCTTACGAGGTCGATCTTTGTTTTTTTGCCGTTAACTTGTATACCCTCAAACCAGATCTCGCCCGAGGTAGGCTTTTCAAGCATATTCAAACAGCGGAGAAACGTGCTTTTACCGGAGCCCGAAGGACCGACTACAACGATCTTCTCGCCCTTTTCAATTTTGTAATCGATGTTTTTTAAAACTTCGTTTTTACCGAAGGTCTTACATAAATTCTTAACCTCTATCACTTTGCGCAAACCTCTTTTCAAGCATTTTGAACAGTTTTGAAAGACCCATAACCATCAAAAGATATACGATGGCGATGGAGATGTAGGGGAAGTAGAAGTCATACGTTAAGCTAAGAACTCTCTGACCTGCACGGGTAAGGTCATTTACACCCAAATAACCGATTACCGAAGTTTCTTTAAGCAGTGCGATAAACTCGTTTCCGAGTGCGGGAAGAACGTTTTTTATTGCCTGAGGGAGAACGATCAGTCTCATGGTCTGGAACTGCGAAAGACCGAGGGATCTGCCTGCTTCCGTTTGTCCGACGTCAACAGCCATAATTCCGGCACGTATTATCTCGGAAACGTATGCACCCGAATTGATACCGAACGTGATAATACCGACCAATACGGCATTCTCAATATTGATAAATATGATGTTGTAAGCGATTATCAGCTGAAGCACAACAGGAGTACCTCTGATAACCGTGGTATAAATCTCAAATATCCAGTTTAGTATAATAAGCTTACCGGTTTTTGCGTGCAATACCTTTACGACAGATATAACAATACCTATCAAAATGCCCATAAGCGTTGCACCGATCGCGATGATGAGCGTGTTTTCGATACCTTCGAGGAAGAACTTCCAACGGTCATCCTTTAAAAAGGTTTTGTAAAAGCCTTCATAAAAAGAATCCCAAACGTCTCCAAAATATTCAGATATCGAATTAAAGAAACCGGTTAAACAATAAAAGCCGTTCATTTAAATACCTATATCAACTGACCCTTTTATGTATTTTAAAATTTTGCTCTCCCGAAAAAACGGGAGAGCAGTGGATTTATAAAGAGCTACTATTATTCAGAAACCTCTGTGGAGTGTGTAATGATAAATTCGTCAATCTTACCTTCGTCGAGAAGCTTCTGGATTACCTTATTGCAAACCTCTACGAGATCTTCGTTGCCCTTTGCTACGCAAATTGCATAAGACTCTTCAGTGTTGGAGCCATCTTCGTAAACAAGCTCATAAGCCTTGAGACCGTCGTTGTTCTTAGCGATGAGTTCAGCGGGGAGCTTGTCGATTACTACAGCGTCGATCTTGCCGGAAGTGAGCTGTACAGCTGCAACGTTTGCATTGGGGTACTGGGTAACGGATGCACCGCTGCCTTCGAGAACGCCCTGTACCTTTTCGCCGTCGTCACCTTCATAGCCATTGATCTGATCGGTAATTACGAAGTCACCGGTTGTACCGAGCTGAACGCCGATCTTCATATTCTTGAGAGTAGTGATGTCTTTGTACTCAACGCTCTCGGGAAGGATAACGTACTGCTTACTTGTTGTGTAAGAGATAGTGAAATCAACCTCATCCTGTCTTTCGGTGGTAACAGTGATACCTGCAGCACCGAGGTCAGCCTTACCGGACTTTACAGATGCAACGATAGAGTCAAATTCAACGTCCTTAACCTCAAGCTTAACACCGAGCTCATCAGCAATTGCCTGGCAGATGTCGATGTCAACACCGGTAGGCTTGCCGCCGGCAATGTACTCAAAGGGAGGGAATTCTGCGTTTGTGTAAATTACGAGTTTACCGTCTTTCTTGATTTGTTCAACCTTGCTCAAAGATTCGTCGGAGCCGCCGCAACCAACAAGAAGAGAAAGCGACAAAGCAAGAACAAAGAGAAGTGCAAAAATCTTTTTCATTTTGTTTTACCTCACAATGTAAAAATATAGTATAAATATTATAGCATTTTTTGCAGAAAAATCAAGGTCTTTTTAATAATTCTGTATTATATACAGACGGAAACAGAAAAAACTACGTAAAATGTAGCTCTTAAACAATGAATATACATAAAAAATGTATATATGCAATAAGGGAGCATCGATTCACTCCCGCTCCCCTTCGAATCCTGCTTTTGATTGCACGAAAAAAAGGAAAGCACACACGAGGGTATACTTTCCTTTTTTGGCGCGCCGCGCAGGATTCGAACCTGCGACCTACCGGTTCGTAGCCGGGCACTCTATCCACTGAGCTAGCAGCGCATTTCACTTTTTCGTACTCGTCTATATTAGCACAATAATCGCAGATTGTCAAGAGCTTTTTTTGGTTTTTTTAAAGTAATTATGTCAAAATGAAGAAAAAAACATAAAATATTTTTGTATGGTTACTTGTTTGCACCTTGTTAGTGTGATATAATTATTTGTAAAGTAAATTCGTGGAGGTAAGGGTAATTGCTTTTATATATAATAAGACACGGGGAACCCGATTACGGTACCGATTCTTTGACAGAGCTTGGTAAACTGCAAGCCGAAGCGGTTGCAAAAAGATTGCAAAAAAGCGGTATAAATGCTGTGTATACATCTCCTTTGGGAAGAGCTATACAAACCGCTGAACCTACTTGTCGTTTGCTTGGGCTTGATTACAAAACAGAGGAATGGATACACGAGCTTCAGGGCGAAGAATTTACCACATACCCCGATGGCGAAAAAAGGTCAATTACTACCTTGCAGGGGAAGCTTCTTCGTGAAAACGGCGAGATGAATATCCCATTTGACAGAATGTTTGAAAGCAAGGCGCTGGCACAATCAAATATCGAAAGCGCATTCAACTATATTCGTGACAACGGCAGAAATTTTCTTGAAAGACTTGGATACAAGGAAGAAAACGGGATTTACAGAATTCTCCGTCCGAATGAAGACAGAGTCGCATTATTCTGCCACGCCATTTCTTCGCGCGTCTGGCTTTCGGAGCTTTTGCATATACCTCTGCACATTATGTGGTCATCATTTTATGCTCATTTTCACACGGGTGTAACCATTATTGACTTTAAAAACTACGAAAACGGTTTCACCACGCCAAAATGCTATTGCTATACGGATACGTCTCATTTATATGAGGCAGGATTGGACGTTTGTCATCCTAAGAATTCTAAAATATAACGGAGGAACTATAAATGCTTTTGTATATTGTAAGACACGGGGATCCAAACTATAAGGACGACTGTCTGACCGATTTTGGAAAGATTCAGGCAGAGGCTGTTTCGAAAAGAATGCGAGATTCGGGAATAAACGTCATTTATTCCTCGCCGATGGGCAGAGCAAAAGAGACGGCCGAGCCTACCTGTAAGCTTCTCGGCATCCCTTATCAGATCGAAGAATGGACACATGAGGTTCAGGGCGAAAGAATGACCACATATCCCAATGGGGAGAAAAAATCGGTTACACTTTTGCAGAATACCTTGCTTCGAGAAAACGGTGAAATAGATATTCCTTTCGAAAAGACGTTTGAAACCAAGGCACTCCGCGAGTCGGAAATGGAAAAGGCGTTTGCATATATCAGAGACAGCGGAAGAGAGTTTCTTGAAAGACTGGGCTACAGGGAAGAAAACGGCATTTACAAGATCCTTCGCCCAAACGAAGACAGGGTAGCACTCTTCTGCCACGCGGTATTTACCAGAACATGGCTCTCTCATTTGTTACATATTCCGATGCATATTATGTGGTCGTCGTTTGCTCCTACACATACCGGCGTAACGATAATCGAGTTCAAGAACAATGAAAACGGAATCACGGCTCCAAAATGCTTGTGCTTTTCCGATATGTCCCATCTTTATTCAGAGGGCGTTGATATGACTCACGACAGAAAGATCAAGGTTTGATAATCTATTTAACAAAATATTGATAGGGCGACCGACTCAAAATGATTTTTAAGAGAGGTAAAAAAATGAAAAGATTTTTAGCAATGGCTTTGGTGCTTGCAATGATGGCAATGTGTCTTGCAGCTTGTGGCTCAAAGAAAAAAGAAAACGCTGTTGAGTTGGACAAACCGGCTTACGAACGCGGAAAAGTGGAGGGATCAAATTGGTCCAGCGAATGGATCGGTCTTGCTTTTGAGGGAGGCAGTGATTTTGTGATGTCTACCGATGAGGAGCTCCATAGTCTTATGGAGCAGGCAGGTCAAATGTTTGATTTATCAAATATCGATTATTCTGCTCTGGTAAACGTATATGAAATGATGGCTGTGTCGTTGACAGGCGATATCGTTGTGGTTGCTACCGAAAAGCTACAGCTCTCCAATATGACACTTGATCAGTATATTACAGCATTTAAGGCTCAGATGGAGGTAATGTACGGAGATGCCGTTGAGGTGGTCAATTCGGAAAGCTATACCCTTGCAGGTATTGAATTTACCAAGCTCGAAAGTATAATGAGCGTCAACGGAATCAGCGTTTCTCAGGTGTATCTTTTGAAAAAGGTTGAAGACCGAATTGTCATATTAACATTTTCCGAAATTGCGGACGGTGGATTTGAAAAAATGGCAACAAAGTTTTCTGCATATAAAGGTTAATTAAGAAAAGCAAGCTGTCTTTTGCTTGCTTTTTTCTGCAATAAAAAATAGGGAGAATTCATCATGAAGAAAAAGGGTATGGATTTGACCGAAGGGCCAATCTTTAAGAAGCTTGTAATATTCGTTTTGCCGATAATTGCATCAAGTCTTTTACAGCAGTTTTACAATACTGCCGATCAGATGGTCGTCGGCAAGGTGGCGGGTGTTGATGCGCACGCGGCTGTCGGTGCGACGACTTATATGACAAACCTTCTTTTGAATTTGTTTGTTGGTATGTCGATCGGTGCGACGGTTACCTGTGCAAAATATTTCGGCGCAAAGGACAGGGAAGGTATACACAGAACTGTACACACCTCTATTGCTTTGGCGCTTGTTGGCGGTGTTATTATCGGTGTAGTGGGCTTTTTTGTGGCAAAGCCGTTGCTTTCGCTTTTGGATACGCCTGAAGGCATATTGGATAGGGCTTCCAATTATATGTCGCTTATTTTGGCAGGCTCGCCGTTTTCGTTGGTATACAACTACGGATCGGGGCTGTTGCGTGCAAGCGGTGATACAAAGCGGCCATTGTACATATTGAGCATATCGGGCTTGATAAACGTTATACTGAACCTTATATTTGTAATATGCTTCGGTATGGAAGAGGTGGGCGTCGGTCTTGCGACCGTCATTTCCCAGATGGTATCATCGTTTTCGGTTGTATTTATTTTGATCAAGAGGGATGACGAGATGCATCTTGAACCCCGAAAAATTCGTTTTCACAAGGCAGAGTTTCTCAATATTTTACGAGTGGGCGTACCTTCGGGATTGAATGCGATACTGTTTAATTTTGCAAACCTTTCTCTTCAGTCTACTGTTAACAGCTTCGGTAAAGAGTTTATATCGGCAAATACTGCCGCCGCAAGCATTACAAACTACATAAGCCTTACGCAGAATGCGGTCGGTACCGGAATAGTAAGCTTTGTCGGACAGAATTACGGTGCAAAGCGTTACGACAGAATTAAGAAGGTTGTAAATATCGGTCTTTTGACGCTTTTTGCTGTTTCAAGCGTTATGGCACTCGTCTTGGCGCTGATGCCTGAAACCCTGCTCGGCTTGTTTACAAAAGAGGCAGTCGTTGCAAAATACGGTGTCGGCAAAGCACTTATGGTTGGTGTCGGATACGTTATCTTTATTCCGTCTGTAGTGTATGCGGCTGCTCTTAGGGGGATGGAGAGATCCAAGACACCTATGAACGTCAATATTATTTCGATCTGTGTCAGCCGTCTTGCCTGGTTGTATCTTGTTTATCCGTTGTTTAATGTCAGTACCTTAACGAAATTCAATTTGATCTTCGTTTGTTTGCCGATGTCATGGTTGTTTTCTTCGATTGCAATGTCGATTGCGTTTTATATGTTTAAAAAGAAATTTCCTAAAACTCCCGAAAAAGAATCACCTACTGAATAAATAAAAAATATGACCGAGACTCTAAGTCTCGGTCATATTTATTTTGCTTTAAAGATTGCAATAGCTCTTTCTTTATACAAGATCTCTTCGTAAGTTTCGGAATTGTCGAATTTAAAGCTGTCATAATCGTTATTTCCGTAACGTAGGTCAAATACAACGTAATCGGTCTCCTTGTCGGAATACTCGTATTCGTAGACCTCGTCTCTGTTCCAGAGAGCGGGAATAAAGAATGTGGTAGATTTGATACTTTTGTCCATAGGAATGGTAGCTAATGACTCGGTAATAAGCTCTGATTTTTCTTTGTCTTTTTTGTAAGATTCTATAGTATCAAGCCTTGAATAGTTTACAGAAGAGAAGAAGATCAATGACGAACACACACCGCAAAGAAGCAGATTTTTTGCGTGTTTAAGATCAAGCTCGCTGACGTTGATGACGGTGAGATAGAATAAAAACGCAACCGTTGCATAAGTATACTGAAAACTTATGTCGTACTGATATTTGTAGTCGGTCATCAGGTTCATCAAAATCAATGGGAAAAGAAGAACAATACGGGACGGCTTTTTTATGGCAAGTGGGAGAAGTGCCATTGGAACAAGCATCAGTATTAAAAACTGGAGCTTTTCGGGGGTCAAAAGCTGTTGAAGCGTATATGTCGGATTCTTAATAACGTTTAGTATTACGTCGTAAATATTGCCGTCTTTTTCGAATATAAAGTTATCGTATCGGTATGTCATAATGCCTTGGCCGTATATTGCCATCAGCTTAGTGACAACAGCAAAATAGAGTGCCGATATACCGCAAAGAATAGAGCCTTTGAGCTTACTTTTGTTTGATACAAGTAGATACAGTCCAAAAAAGAGAATATAGATCGGGGCATCTTCCTTGACCATCATGGTGAGAAAAGCAAAAATAAACATCGGAATCGATTTGCCTTTCTCGGCGAAATAGAATGTCCAGAGGAGAAGAACCGTCAAATAACAGTTTTCGTGGAAATAATAAAAGTTGTTTGCAATTACAGTCGGATGAAGAACATATATCAGTACAACGGCAAGGATCTTGTAGTTTGAAAGCTTGAAATGCTTGGAAAGCTTATAGAGCGGGACAACCCCGAGAGCAACGACGATCGCCTGCGTTGCAAGTAACGTGGAAGGATCAGGAAATATCCAATACAGAGGCAGTCCGAGGTAGAGTATCGGGGAAAAGTGTACTGCGAAGTGAGAGAGAAGCATATCTCTTTCGCAAGTGGTAAAAGGGACGAGTGTTTTTGACATATAGTGGTACATTTGAGAGAAAATACCGAAGTCAAAGTTCGGTGTCTTGTGACCGAGGTATTTTAAAATGGTAAGTCCACCGATAAAAAGGGCAAGAAGTCCGCCAAGAACACAGCAAAGTATAATAAGTCCTTTTTTTGTGAGCTTTGGAAGTTTAATGGAATACCCGTAGTAGTAGCAAAATCCACCTGCTACCACAGAAGTTAAAAGTGCAAGATAAATACCTCTGTCCTGATAGTTTGTAATTAGAAACAGTGCGGTAACAGAAGTTATCATAAGATGACCGTTGAATTTTTCGGGTATCAAAAAGAAAAGCAGTGCAAAAATGAGTGCGGCCATCGCCATATATTTGCCGAATGAAATATTTGTGAAATATTCTGCCGTGTCAAATTCATAGTCTGACGTTTTTGTGAAAAAGAATGACGTAATTACAATTGCCATAATCAGTTTTGTGACAATGTTTTTATACGAGCATTCTTTTATTCGTCTATTAAAAAAATCTTCAATATAATTCATAAAAAAACATCCTTGCATCAAAAAAATAATACAAGGATATTCTACCATTAAAATCCATAAAAGTCAACACAAGCTAAGCATTGGATTATTTCTTGCTTTTGGA
This sequence comes from Clostridia bacterium, assembly GCA_017441005.1. GTDB lineage: Bacteria > Bacillota > Clostridia > Oscillospirales > CAG-272 > RGIG1995. Next base: position 24,921 of record JAFSAM010000044.1, read on the forward strand.
TGTTGGAACGTTCATCATTTTTGAAACGTTTTCTAAGGCTTCGTTATTTTCGGTATGCACCGGGACAATCCCCGTAAAGTCAGTCGAAGAAGCCGGAGGAGTTTTAAAAAATACATCCTTAAGGTGTTGCGGAACATTTTCGTTATTTGTGTTTTTGTTATTCATGTTTTTTATCCTTAAATGATTTTTTTCTTATTATCTGCGAAATAAAGGGCTTCTATTCGTTATCTAAAACGGCAATTATTTGTAATTAATTCACTTTCATTTGTATTAGATTAACTAATTTTTTATTGAAAGTTGACAAGGAAAAAAAGATATGATAATATTTAAAATGGAAAGGATTGATGTTATGATAAAATTTGGAACAGGCGGTTGGAGAGCCGTAATCGGTGATGAGTTTGTAAAAGAGAATATTCAGAAGGTTGGTCAGGGCGTTGCCAACTTGGCGAAAGAGAGTAACTGCAAGACTCCTATAATTATAGGATATGACAGGCGTTTTTTGTCAGCAGAGGCTGCAAAATGGCTTGCTGAGGTCTTGGCCGGAAACGGTTTTACTGTTAAATTTATGAACAGAAGTGTTCCAACTCCTTTGGTAATGCATACCGTACAGAAGCAAAATTACGACTTCGGTCTTGAGGTTACAGCATCGCATAACCCCAGTGAATACAATGGTATCAAGCTTATAATAAAAGAGGGAAGAGATGCTTCCGTCGAGATTACAAACAGACTTGAAGAATTGATCGATCAGGTCGAGGAAGTTACTTCGCTCGAATTCAAGCTTGCAGTTGAAAAGGAATTGGTACAGTACATTAAAAACCCCTTCAATGATTTTCTTGATGATATCATGAACGTTATGGATCTTGAGGCGGTAAGAAACAGAGGTCCCAGAATCCTTTTTGACCCTATGCACGGATCGGGTACTTATCCTCTTATGGTAATTCTTTATTCCGCACGTTGTACGCTTGACGTAATCAATATAAATAAAGATGCATATTTTGGCGGTCACATGCCCGCTCCCTCAAAGAAAGGTCTTGTTAAGCTCACAGAGATGGTGGTGAATGAGGGATATGACCTTGGTATTGCCGTTGACGGAGACGGCGACAGACTGGGTATTATTGACAGTAACGGCGAATATGTTGATGCAAACGATATTCTTTGTATGCTTTATTACTATCTCCACGTTTATAAGGGTTGGAGAGGACCTGTTGTAAGAAACCTTGCAACGACCCACATGCTCGATGCGATTGCAAAGGATCTTGGCGAGGAGTGCTACGAGGTTCCGGTCGGCTTCAAGTATATTTCTGCAAAGATCAACGAGACAGACGCAATTCTCGGTGGTGAATCATCGGGCGGTCTTACGGTAAGGGGTCACATAAACGGTAAGGACTCAATTTATGCCGCGACACTTTTTGTTGAAATGCTTTGTAAGACAGGTATGTCTGCAACAGAGATGATGAATATGCTTCGTGAAAAATACGGTAACTATGAAATGGTAGAATCCAATGTAAGATTCGAGCCCTCATATAAGGAAGTAATTACTAAGATCGTATTTGAAGAAAAGAAGCTTCCCGATTTCGGAAGAGAGATCGAAAGAGTATCCTATGAGGATGGCTGTAAGGTATACTTCAAGGATGGCGGATTTATTATTTGCCGTTTCTCGGGTACAGAGCCTTTGCTCAGAATTTTTGCTGAGGCAGACAATGCAGAAAAAGCACAGGCATCTATCGACGCTTTTGCGAAATTCCTTAATCTCTAAAACACAAAAACGATACAGTACCAACGCGGTCTGTATCGTTTTTTGGTTATAAAACAGGGCACATAAGCTAAAAGCCTATGTGCCTTATTTTTTATTCTAATACAAAATCATAGTCTGCAATAGTTTTGGTTCCAAACGAAAGTGAGGCTTCGAGGTTAAAGTGGTAGTTTCCGCTCTTGTATTCGATGAGACGTGCAGTGTAGGGCATATTCTTTAAGTCGAACTCTTTTTCATTTGGGAATGCAGAACATGTATAAAGCTCTTTTCCTTCGTCATTTGAGATCGTAACCTTGACTTCGGTGATATAGTGGTTAGATTTAAGCGTACCATTAAGGCGGCGTGCTTTAACGATAGAGTCAGCGGTTATAATATCTTCAGAAGAAATAAATGCGTTTGTTACGTCTTTAGTGTAGTCTTCGGGGGTGAGGGGAACGAAAAAGGTTTTGTACAGTTGATCAAAGGTGTACATATGATCTACCCACCAGGTTGTGTGGTGAGAAACATTCTTGTCCCAGGCGTTTGTTTGTTCGATGGTAAGTATATAGCTTTTGTTAAAGTTGATCGTTCCATCACTATTATAATAAACTACGGGACCGTCGCTTACTATTCTGGTATGACCTGCATCCTGGGAAACAAGGTGCTTGAGAACTACGTCTCCGGGCTTGAGGAGTGCGTATGCTTCAGCCATTTCTGTAATAGTGTGCGCATCCATAATTTCTTTGGTGTCGTGTTTGCTTACCGTAGTATCCCAATCACCGACAGGAAGGAGTCCCGTATTGTTGCCGGGGAGCATATCCGCAGTACTTTCAAATGAAATGGAAGGGCAGACCTGAATGAGAGTAACGTATACTGCATCGTAGCAGGCAGAGCCTATACAGCTTGAATCCGATGTACCGCCTACGTAGACTCCGTCTTCTATGCTGTTTTGAAATTCCTGCATAGTTCCTCTCGAATCGACGAGGAAGGGCGGACCGTAATACTTTACACCCTCCTCATAAGTGAGGTTGTAGCTCCAAGCTTGATACTTGCCGTAAAGCTGGAAGGTTTGCTTTGGAATCCATGGGGTCATTGCCATTTCGCGTATGTATTTTACAACGTACTTTTGTGGATTCTGGGGGTAAACGAGCTCTTCGTCGGGATCAACACCGTCAAAAGCCGGATCTTTTATTTTGTCTTGATCAGTAACGGATTCGTTAGGATCATTGCTGTTATCTTCGTTGTTGCCGCAGGCGGCGAGAGCGAAAACAAGAACAAGGAGCGCCGCAAACAATACAATTTTTTTCATAAGAAGTACCTCGAATAAAGTATGGAATACACCGCCGCTCTATGGCTATAAAACGGCGGTGAAATGTTGCAAAAAATTATTCAACGAAAAGCGGAACAGTAATAGGAATATACTTAGATTTGAGGACCATATCGTAAGTATACTTGTGGTCAACGTACCAGGTGGTATGTCTGTCTGTTCTCATCTTATCAAAGGAGCTCGTCTGCTCGATGGTGATGATATAGCTTTCCTCGGGATTGATGGTGCCGTCAGCATTGCGGACAACGTGGTTTTCGCAGATCATTCTTGCGTGTCCTGTGGGGCCGAAACAGTAAAGGATAGCATCACCCTCCTGCATAAGAGCATAAGCCTCAAACATGACCTGGGGCTCTGTGCGCTCAACCATTGCAATTGTGGTCTTATCCTCGGGATCGATCTCGAAATCGCCGAGCTGAAGAATGCCTGTACCGCACTGGGGCATCATATTGGCAGTCCAGCCTGCTGTTGTTTTGTCACCGAGTCTTCTCCAGGTGATAAGGATAGAGGAGGTGCAGTGGTTGCCGAATGCCTTTTCGCGGGTAATAGGACCTTTGTAAACGCCGTCTTCAAGCTGAGTACAGAAGGTCTCGCCGTCGACGCCTTTGTTGGTGTTGTATATCACGCCGTAATATGTTTCACCCTTTTTGTAGTAAAGGGTTTTGATGATCGAGGTAAGGTCGATGTCTTCCGAGGGTGTCCATTTGATTTCGGACATTTCGTGCATATAAGCTACAGCTTCCTTACGGAGAGCAGCTATGTTCTTTGCTTCTGTCATAATAAATAACCTCTTTCTGTAATTATGATATATTATTCGCCAACGGTGAAGTCAACCTTAGCGATTTTTGCGGAGCCGTAAAGTGTATTTGCTGTGATGTAGCAGGAGTAGCTGCCGTTTGCGAGCGTGTCCATACCCTCCGGAGCAGCCTGGTTATTGAACTGGAATACCAATGGATCATTGTTTGTGTTTTCATATTCTTTGGTAGCAACAACGTTTCCGTCTTTATCCTGAACGTCTACAGTCACACTTGTGATCTTTGCATAAGTGGAACGAACGATACCTTTAAGCTTGCCCGAAGTCAAGGTTTCGGGAGAGTTGAATGACTTTACTGTGAACTCGGTATCGGGAAACTCTGTCTCTGTGAGCGTTTTGATCGTCAAAGGAATATACTTTGCCTCATAGAGATCGGCAAAAGAGTAGAAATGTCTGTCATACCAAGTGGTTTTAACGCCGTCTTTTCTGTCTTTATCGAATGAATTTGTTTGTTCGATGCAGTAAACACCGCTTCTTGAAGGGTTGACCTTGCCTGCACCGGATTTTTCGATCTTCAGTTCAACTACCATTCTTGCGTGGCCTGTGGGTCCCCAGCATGTGAGGATACAGTCGCCGGGCTGAAGCTTAGTATAAGCTTCATACATTGTTGTAGCATTGTTTGCTTCGATGATCTCGTCGGTTGTTTTGAAGGAATCTTCTACCTTGTAGTCACCGACAATGATAGTGCCGTTTTTGGTTGAGGGCACCATTTCTGCAGTGTAGTCGAAGGTAAGTCCTTTTTCGATCTTATCGTATGCAAGTCTGATTGCAGAAGAGCAGTGGCTTCCCCAAGCTTCTTTTTTTGTGATAGGGCCGATGTACTCACCGTTTTCATTGAGCTGAGCCACAAACTTTTCATAGTTTGTCATTGTGCGACTGCCTGTAACGTAAATAACGCCCTGGTATTCAACACCTTTAGTGTAATAGAGATTCTTTGCGATCTCGTTCTCGCCCTGTGTAAAGTCGATATCTTTAGACGGAGTCCATTTGATCTGAGCCATTTTATACATATAATCAATAACGAACTGTCTGGGATTGATCTGGCTTCCGGGAATTATCTCGGGAACAAATTCCTTGTTTTCTTCGGGTGCTTCTGTCTGGGTTCCTTCTTTGTCGGAAGGTTTTTCCGAGCTGCCGCATGACGTCAGAACAGCAAAAGCAAGAAGGAGAAGCATAATTAACGTGAGTGCCTTTTTCATAGTTGTATCCTTTCGCAAAAACGTAATATTGGTACATTGATTTCGTAACATACCATCCTATTATAACATAAAGAAAATGAAATTTCAATGCATTATTCAATATTAAACATAATATATTTGTTAATTTATTATTATTTTAACTAAACATAATAATCTAAAAATAAAACCGGGAGCATATCAAAATGATGTGCTCCCGATTGCGGATTTAAAAATCAATTATTTTGTGAAGTCGACCTTGTATACTTCGCCTGTACCGCATACTGTTTCTGCAACGATAGAATAGGTGTAATCACCTGCGGTAAGGGTAGACATATCAAATTTGAATTTGAAATTCTTAAGCGAAAGCTTGCCGGATATCTCGGAAATGTGGGGCTTTACGCGCTCTGTATACATTACGTTGCCTTCTGCATCCTTGATATAAACCTCAGCACTGATGATGGGGTAATTGGATACGATATTGCCGAGAAGAGTTTTTGCGGTTGCAATGGTCTTCTTGGTGTTTGCGCTTTCCACATTGATCTCAGGCTCAACGCGCTCTTCGGAAAGTGCCTTGCAGGTTACGGGAATGTAATAACTCTCTCTGAGCTTATCAAATGAGTACTGGTGTTCAACGTACCAGTTTGTATTGACACCGTCTTTTCTGTTAGCGTCAATGGTGTTTGTTTGTTCAATAGTGATGATATAGCTTCTTGAACCGTGAATCTTACCCTGTGCATTTCTTTCAACGTGTACGTCAAGTACCATTCTGGTGTGACCTGCTGTTGTACGCCAGATAACAGTGTCACCCTTCTGGAGAAGAGCAAGTGCTTCGTAGTGATCTGCCTGGGGGGTGTTATTTGTGATTGTTTGAGTGTCGTTGTCGTTTTCGCCAACTACCATTTTACCCAAAGCGTAGATACCTGTTTTGTCGCCCAAGGGGAAACAGTGTCCGGTATCGTAAGCTGTGATGTTGTTGTCAAAGCGTCTGTAAGCAAGAAGGATAGCGGAAGAGCAGTCGTTACCGAGAGCTTTGTTTTCTGATCTGTCGGCGGGGCAATCATAGACGTAGAGACCCTTTGCCTCATCCCAAGTAAGCGCGGGATCAGAGATAAAGTCCTCGTAGTCGGTATCTGTAGAAAGGTTGATGTAGGGAAGTCCGTGATATACAACGCCTTTTTTAAAGATAAGAGTTTTACCTACAAGATTACCTTTAGCATCCTTTGTGAGGTCCATATCCCTTGCGGGGGTCCATTTGACCTCAGCCATCTTGTACATATAGTCAACTACCCAGTCACGCATATTCTTTTCGGGAATCTTGAAGGGGGATTCGACCGGATCGTTTTCGGGATCCTTACTTTCGGTAGAGGTGTTGTTTGTTTCGCCGTCGGTTTTGTCTGTTTCAGAGCCGCAGGATGCAAGAACTGCAAACGCAAGCATCAGAACCAGAAGAAGTGAGAGAAATTTTTTCATCTTTTGTTTCCTTTCGAGTAGAGTTTTTGCTAAGATAAATTATATCGGCATTAAACCGTAAACTCAAAGTGTTCGAGATCAACACCGCCGCGGGCAATTGCAACTCGGTAGTTGAACGTATAAGTACCCTTTTCAAGAGTAGAAAGATCAAGATCCTTGTTCATATCGTCAATTACAAGATCGTACTTGTTTGTGAAGTTGTACTGGAGAGCTTTTCTCACTACCTTGCCATCCTTGTCCTTTACTGTTGCATAGGCATAGTCGAGAGGGAAGGTGGAGGTGATGGTACCCGTGAAGCCGTTTTTGATGGTTTCGGGAGTGTTTATACCGTCATAAATGATGTATGCATCCTTAGCCTTTTCGCCGTTTGAATAGATCTCAAGCGTGATAGCCATAAAATGCTTTTCATAAAGAGTGTTGAATGTGTAGTGACGGTTCACAAACCAGGTCGTGGGGATATCGACCGTTTTGTCCCAGGCGTTTGTCTGCTCAATTACGATAACTTCGGATTTTTCACCGTCGATCATACCGTATTCGTCGTAAACCACGATAGGCTCCTGGCTGACCATTCTTACGTGGCCGGATCCGGTCTTTTTGCAGAAGTAGATAACGTCGCCGGGCTTTGTCATAGCATATGACTCAAAGATCTTTGTTTTGGGGTTATTGTCCCAAATATCGTAGGAGTCGTATCTGTCACCGAACTGCTCGTAGGGAATCTTGATATCGTTGGGGAACTTGAAAATACCGGGATACCACTTCTGAGGCTTTGTTCCGCCGACACCGCCGTTGGAAATAAGCTGCTGGAAGGCCCTTGCCATAGAGGAAGAGCAGTGGTTTCCGATTATGTCATCAAAATAGTGGGACTCAAAGGAGAACACGCCGTCTTTAACGAACTGCTCAAAAGCATCAAGACCGCATTTTGTGTCGGAGTAGGGCATACCGTAATATGTAACACCTTGCTTGTACTGAAGGCTTGCATTGAAGTCGTATGCCTTTTTCATACAAACGTTCATATCGACGTCAGGAGTCCACTGTATCTGGGACATCTTCATCATATAGTCGAGGACGATCTGTCTGTAATCGCCTTCGGGGGCTTTTATTGTAGCAACCTTACAATTGTTTTGAATTTTAATGTCTGTCATTTTTTTACACTCCTTTTTAGTAGTAATCACAACTCTGCCTATTATACAACAGAAATATTAAAAAGTAAATATAAATTATACTTCAAATTCAATTTTTTCAAAATCAACGCCGCCGCGTGCAATACCTGCACGGATAGTCAACGTGTATTTTCCTTTTTCGAGAGAGGGAAGATCAAGCTCATTTCCCATAGGAACGAGATCCATTTTGTATGTTCTCTGGAAATCGTATCTGTGAGAGCTTCTGACCAATTTATTATCCTTATCTCTTACTGTCATACGTACATACGTAAGAGGGAAGGAGGAGATGATATCGCCGTTTATACCGTTCATTACAGTTTCAGCACTGTTTGTTCCGGTATAGGTTACGAATGCATCCTTGGGTTTTTCGCCCGAGGTGAATATCGTAAAAGTGATGGGGCAGAAGAATCTTTCGTAAAGTGTGGCAAAGCTTCTCTTACGATTGACGTACCAGGTGGTGTTTCTTCCGCGAGCGGTCTCTTGCGTATCAAACTGGTTTGTCTGCTCGATCGTGTAGATAAAGCTGTTGTCGGGGTCGATCTCGCCGTTTTCGAAGCGTGTGACCTCGGCGGGCTGACTGATCATACGGAGGTGACCTGTTCTCACCTTACTGAAGAAATAGAGCACGTCGCCCTTGTCGACAGATGCGTATGCCTCCATGACTGTCTTTTTTGAATGGAGATCCCAGAGGTCGGAAACGTCAAATCTGCCAAAGTCCTTTGGGTACTTCAGATCGCCGCAGTACTTGAGCATAGTGCCTCTTTCGGGACAAGGAGCAATGCCTCCGTAATACGGAAAGTCGAGCAGCTGCTGATATGCAAGACCCATAGAGGAAGAGCAGTGGTTTCCTATGATCTCTTCATAGTATTCGGAGTTGGGTACAAATTTTCCGTCCTCGAAGAACTGCTCGAATTCATCCTGGGAGCATTTGGTGTTTGCATAAGTCATACCGTGATAGGTCTTGCCTTTTTCGTAAACAAGATCTACACCGAAATCGCCTGCATTTTTCCACTTGATATGGAAGGTTTCTTTCGGTGTCCACTCAAAGTCGGCCATTTTCATCATATAGTCCATAACTATCTGACGGTAATCGTCACCTACAGGCGGCTTGAATATAGCAACCTTGCAGTTCTCATTAAATATCATTTCGCACATTTTTTGATATCTCCTTTTTTCAACCTATGTCAAACCGTAAACTCAAACTTTTCGAAATCGACGCCGCCTCTTGCGATGCCCGCACGGATAGTGAGTGTGTACGTGCCCTTTTCGAGGGAAGTGATGTCAAGCTCTTCGTTTAACTCTGATAAATCAATGTGATAGCATTTGGGAAGATCATATTTCATAGCACTTTTAACAAGCTTGCCGTTTGTGTCTCTGACCGTGATTCTTGCATAAGCAAGAGGGAAGGTGGAGGTTATTGTGCCGCTAATTCCGTTCATTACCGTAGAGGCATTATTTTCTCCGTGGTAGTAGACATAGGCATCCTTCGATTTTTCACCGGAGGTGAATATCGTAAGTGTTACAGGCTTGAAAAATCTTTTGTAAAGTGTCGCAAAACTACGTTTCCTGTTGACGAACCAGGTCGTTTTTCTGCCCTGAGCGGTATCCTGATCATCCCAGATGTTTGTCTGCTCGACCGTATAGATAAAGCTGTTATCTGGGTCAATGTGACCGTTTTCAAAACGGGTAACCTCAGCAGGCTTGCTTACAAGACGAAGGTGTCCCGAACGCTTTTTGCTCGAGAAATACAATACGTCGCCCATATCAAGCTCGGCATAGGCCTCCATAACGGCATCCTTGGAGTTTGCGTTCCAAAGATCCTCGGAGTCATAGGTGTCGCCCCATTTCCCGGGGAGATTGAGATTTCCCGGGAATTTAAGCATCGTTCCTCGATTGGGGTTAGGCTGAATGCTTCCGAAGAAAGGGAAGTCGATAAGCTGCTGATAAGCCATATCGATCGAGGACTGACAGTTGTTTCCGACACAGACCTCGTAGTATTCGGAGTTGTTTACAAACTCGCCGTCTTCAAAAAGCTGAAGGAACTCGTCAAAAGAGGCTTTTGTAAAACAATACGTAACACCGTGGTATTTCTTACCTTTTTCGTATGTGAGGTTAAGCCCCATATCGGTGCGGTTTGTTCTTAACTTTATATTGAAGGTTTCTTTTGGAGTCCACTCGAAATCAGCCATTTTCATCATATAGTCCATGACTACCTGACGGTAATTGTCCGACTCGGGGGCTTTGAAGGTTGCTACCTTACAGTTTTCCTGAAAAACCAATTCGCTCATAAATCCCATTCTCTTTCTTATTAAAAATCTTGTTTAAACGGTAAATTCGAATTTTTCGAAATCGGCGCCGCCTCTTGCGATACCTGCACGGAGTGTAAGCGTGTAAGTACCTTTTTCAAGGGAAGAAAGGTCTAACTGTTCGTTGAGACTTGCAATGTCGACGAAATAGTCCTTTGCGAGGTTGTAGGCGATTGCATGCTTTACGAAGTTTCCGTCCTTATCCTTGAGTGTAATACGAACGTAGGTGAGAGGGAAGGTTGATGTGATAGTACCCGAAACACCATTTTTGATGGTTTCCGCATTGTTTATTCCCGAGTAGATGACGAATGCATCTTTAAGCTTTTCACCCGAGGTGTATGCTGTGAAAGTAACGGGCTTAAAGCGCTTTTCGTAAAGGTTTGCAAATGAATACTTGTGGTCGATGAACCATGTTGTATTTTTGCCCTGTGCAGCCTCGGTCTTGTCCCAGGCATTTGTCTGCTCAACCGTATAGATGTAGCTGTTTTCGGGGTCAATAAGACCATTGTCAAAACGAACGACCTCTGCGGGAAGGCTAACCATACGGGCGTGCCCCGATTTATATTTATCACTGTAGTAGAGAATATCGCCTGTGTCGACGGAAGCGAATGCTTCCATGACGTCATTTTTGGAGTTGATCGCCCAAACATCGGCGGCATCGTAGCCGTTTCCGTATACTGTGGGTTGTTTTAAGTTTCCGCAAAGCTTGAGCATAGTTCCTCTTTGGGTGTTGGGCTTAACTGTACCTGTGTAGGGGAAGTCGAAGCACTGCTGGAAAGCCATATCCATAGAAGCGGAGCAATGGTTACCGAAGCACTCTTCGTAATATTCGGAATTGGGTGTGAGCTCGCCGTTTTCAAGGAGCTGCTCAAAAAGGTCAAGCGTACCCTTGGTATCGGTATAGGTCATACCGTGGTATTTTACGCCCTTTTCGTATGTTAGATCGACCTTGAATCGGGGAGTGCCCTTCCACTTGATATTGAAGGTCTCTTTGGGAGTCCATTCAACGTTTGCCATTTTCATCATATAATCTTTTACGATCTTGCGGTAATTGTCTCCCTCGGGAGCTTTAAATTTGGCAACCTTACAGTTGTCCATAAAAAACATTTCAGACATTTTTATATTCTCCTATGGTTATATTATAAATGTAAATTTTTCAAAATCGTAGCCGCCTCTTGCTATGCTTGCCCTGAGCTTAAGCTCGTATTTTCCCGCGGGAAGGTCGGAGAGATCAAGGGATGCACATTCTTTTTTGAGGTCAAATTCAAACGTTTCGCCAAGATTGCGAACGTGAACCTTTTTTACAATCTTGTTGTTTTCGTTTTTTATTGTAAGAAGGAGGTAATTAAGAGGGTAGTTTGATTTGATCTTGCCGTTTATGCCCTTTCTTACTGTTTTGGCAGTGTTTTTTCCGTTATAGAATACGTATGCATCGGTAATTGGATTATTATCGTGGAACGTATCTAACGTAACAGGCATAAATCCGGTTTTAAAAATGGTGGAAAACTTGCGTTTTTTGTCTATATACCAGGAAGAGACCTGCTCGTCGGTGAACCAGAGATTGGTATGCTCGACAACGTATATATAGCTGCTTTCGGGGTCAATCTTGCCGTTTATGTCTCTGACCGTCTCGACCTTGCTTACCATTCTGACGTGACCTGAGCCGGGGATACATTTGAAAAGAATATCGCTTTTTTTCAGTGTGGCAAAGGCTTCGTAAACCGCCTCCTCGCCGTTCAGCTCAAACACCGTCGATGAATGCCATACGCCCTCTCCCGGATTTTTTAAATCACCTGCAAGTGAGAAAATTCCTTTTCTCTGTGAAGACGGTCTGAACGTGCCGTAGCCTACGGGAATGATCTGCTGATAGGCAAAGAACATGGACGACGAGCAGTGGTTTCCCACGATGTCCGTATAATAATAGGAATCGCAGGAAAACTCGCTGTTATCAACAAACTGCATAAACTCGTCGAGGTTTGCTTTTGTGTTGCCGTAGGGAATACCGTAATATTTTTTACCCGCCTTGTGCTCGAGCTCAAGCTTATATTCTCTTGGAACATCGGGCGAATGGGTCAGAAGGAAATCCTCCTTCGGAGTCCATTCGACGTTTGCCATTTTCATATAGTAATCAAATACAATATCTCTTTTGTTGCCCATGGGCGCTTTAAATTCAACGACTTTTGTGTAATCGTGAACTATCGGTTCGCACATAATACAAACTCCTTCTCAGATCAAACGATATTATACGGTAAAGTTGAAGTGCTCGAACTCGCAAACGCCTCTTGCAATACCTGCACGGAGGGTATATTCGTAGTTACCCTTGGGGAGATCGAAGAGTTGTTTGTCCTTCGATTCTTCTGCAAGGTCAACTTTATATACTTCTCCGAGTTTTCTTACGTTCATTCTCTTGACTATCTTACCGTTTTCGTCTTTGATCGTAACCATAACGTAGTTAAGAGGGAAGGTTGCTTCAACAATGCCGGAAATACCGTTTTTAACAGTTTCGGCGGTGTTGTTGCCGTCATAGAAAATGAACGCGTCTGCAATGGGGGTGTTATCGTGGAAGGTGTCGACTGTGATAGGCATAAACAAGGTTCTGAAGAGTCTTGCAAAGCTGTATCTCTTGTCGATATGCCATGTGGAGTTTTTATCCTCGGTATACCAAGCACTGCAGTTTTCGACGGTTATAACGTAGCTGTTTTCGGGATCGATCTTGCCGTTTTCATCTCTCTTTACGTCGACGTCACTAACCATTCTTACGTGGCCGGAACCGTGCTTTGCGAAGAAAAGAATATCAGCGTACTCGAGTGTTGCGTATGCTTCGTAGATAGCTTCTTCACCGTTCAAGTCAAAGAGATCTTTGGAAACCCATGTCCAAGGACCGGGACTTGTAAGATTTTTGGGAAGGGAGAAGAGACCTTTTCTTGCTTCCGAGGGACGGAGCGTGCCCCAGCCTACGGGAATAAGCTGCTGGTATGCAAGAAGCATTGATGACGAGCAGTGGTTGCCTACGATCTCGGTGTAATAATACGAATCGCAATGGAAAACACCGTTTTCGTCTATATGGTCAGCAAACTGATCGAAGTCAGCCATTGTGTTTGCATATACAACGCCGTAGTATGTTTTTCCACCGATGTAATCGAGCTTAACACCGTAGTCTTTTTCTGTACCGGGAGCCCAGGTGTTGCAAAAATCATGGGGGGCTTTCCACGGAATTGTCGCCATTTTCATATAGTAATCAAATACGATCTTTCTTTTGCTTCCCACGGGGGCGGGGAACTTTGCGACCTTAAGGTCATTACGGAAAGTAATATCGCTCATTTTGAATTATCCTCCAAAGTGTTTTGTCGAAAATTATTTAACAGTGAATTCAAAGCTTTCGATCGTAGCAGCACCTCTTGCAATGCCTGCCTTGAGGGTGTACTTATATGTACCTGCAGGAAGCTCGTTGAGCTTTAAGCCGAAGGTTTCTCTGAAGACGTCGATCTCATAGCACTCGGTGAGGTTATTCTTTATAGCCTTCTTAACAACGTTACCATTGGCATCTTCAATTAAAATACTCATATAGTTGATGGGGAAGTTGGAGCTGATCTGACCTGTGAGCTTGCTTGTGATCTGCTCGGGAGTGTTGCTGCCTGTAAACCAGATATATGCATCCCATACCTTATCGTTATCGTCAAAGTATGTATCGAGGGTGATAGGCATAAACTCTGTGCTCCAAAGCTTATCGAAGGTGTATTTTTTGTCAACCCACCAGGTTGTGTTTTTGTTATTGTCAAACCATGCGTTGGTATTTTCGATTACATATACGTAGCTTCTGCTGGGATTGAGCTTGCCTGCAACAGTTTTAGATACCTCGACCTTGGTTACGAAACGGGTGTGACCTGAGCCGGGAATACACTTGAAGAGGATATCGCCCTTATCAAGTGTGGTGTATGCTTCGTATACTGCCGCCTGACCGTTAAGAGTAAATACATCCTTGGAGTACCATGTGCCGTCGCCGGGGTTTTCGAGATCGCCGGCGAGCTTAAAGATACCCTTTCTTGCTGTGGAAGGACGGAGTGTGCCGTAGCCTACGGGAATGATCTGCTGATATGCAAGGAACATACAGGAGGAGCAATGGTTTCCTACGATATCCTGATAGTAGTAGGAGTCACAGTACAGCTTGCCGTCCTTGATGTGGTCCATAAATTCATCATAGTTTGCCTTTGTTTCGCCATAGCAAATGCCGTAATAGGTCTTACCGGCTTTGTATTCGAGGTTAACGCTGTAGTCGCGCTCAACGTCGGGGCGGTGGGTGGTTACAAAGTCAACTGAAGGAGTCCATTCGACCGTAGCCATCTTCATCATATAGTCGTATGTAGCCTGACGCTTGTCAACCGTAGGTGCGGGGAAGCACTGCTCAAAAGTAGCATTTGCGGGCTTTTGTCTGTTTTCAAAGGGGCTTGTTTTCATGGGCTCAGCCGATGTTTCTGATTCGGTTTCTGCCACTGTTTCATCAGTTGTTTCTTCAACGGGCTGTGTTTCTTCGGTCTCAGTGGTTTCCTTTGTTTCACTTTCGCCTCCGGAACATGCAACGAGAGCAAACGAAAGAACAAAAACGAGAGCAAGAATGCTAAAAAGCTTGAAATTTTTCATAGTGTGCTCCTTTTAATTAAAAATGTAATAAAATTTATTTTGTAAAGTTAATGGTTGCGACGTCAGCACCACCGCGCGCAATACCTGCTCTGATGGTCAACGTGTAGTTGCCGGGAGCAAAGTCAGATGTCTTGAGATAGAATTTTCTCATATCAAAGGTGTAGTTTGTTTTCATACCTGCTTTGGTGTCTCTGTGTACGATGTTTCCGTTTTCGTCCGTGATGGTGATCATGACGTAGTTAAGGGGGAAGTTTGAAGAAACAGTACCGGGAAGAATGCCGTTTTTGATGTTGTTTTCGGTGGGATTACCGTCAAAAGCAAGATAAGCATCCTCGTAAGTGGGGTTATCTTCGTGGAAGATTTCAAGAGTTACAGGCATAAACAGAGTGTCATAGAGCTCTGTGAAGGTGTATTTTCTGTCAACAAACCAAGTGGAAACCTGTTCGCTTGAGTCCCATGCATTTGTCGATTCAACACAGTAAACGTAGCTTCTTGTGGGCATAAGCTTACCGGAAGCGCTCTTGGATAATTCAACCTTGCGCACCATACGCGTATGTCCGACACCCGGGATGCTCTTGTAGAGAATGTCGCCTTCTTCAAGTGTGGCAAAAGCCGCGTATACAGCATCCTGTCCGTTAGCTGCAAAAACCTCGTTTGAGTACCAGTTATCGCCCAGACCCTCGGGAATCTTGAGATCGCCGGCAAGCTTCAAGAGACCGATTCGTGAAGAAATGGGCTTGAGCACGGAGATGGGCATATCGACGATCTGCTGATATGCAAGTGTCATTGTGGATGAGCAGTTGTTTCCTATGATCTTTTCGTAGGAGTAGTTATCCATTTTGAGCTCGTTCTTCTCGTTAAGGAAAACTGAGAACAACTCTAAACTGCAGTGAGTATCGCCATAGGTAGTGCCGGAGTAAGTCTTATCCTTATAGAATTTAATAGCCATATTGGGGTCAAAGGAGGCAGGGCCTTCCCAACCGATCGTGAAGTCCTCGGAGGGAGTCCACTTAATAGTAGCCATCTTCATCATATAGTCCATAACGATTTCACGAGGATTTCCTTCGGGAGCCTCAAATACCTGGAAGAACTCGTATTGGCTTGTATCCTCCGGCCACTCATCCTCCTCTTTAGGAGCTTCTGTTTTTTCAGGCTCCGGAGCAGATGTAGCGGGGGCTTCTGTTCTTACGGAATCGCCGAGCGGATCGATGGTTCCTTCAGGTTCTTTTGTGCTTTCATTGCTTCCGCAAGCGGTTACAAAAACAAGCAGCGCGGCAAGCAACAGAATAAATAAAAGATTGTTTTTCATAAGTTTAACCTTTCTGAAAAATATAATATTTTTTAGCCTTTAATATTTTGGCTTTTGTAGCTCTAAAAAGCTGTTTTAGGGCTACAGAAAACAAAATATGTAATAAATGTTTTCCGTACACGGCAGTTTGCATATGTTATGCATCTGCCGTGTATGAAAAAAACAAAAATCATTCAATAGTAAAGTCAAAGTTTTCGATTTCCCAACCGCCTCTTGCAATTGCCGCTTTAAGACTGAAGTTGTACTTACCTGCAGGGAGCTTGTCTGCGCTAAGGGTGTAGGTCATATCACGAAGGGTGATCTTGTAGTTGTTCTGAAGATCGTATTTCAATACTTCCTTTACAATATTGCCTTCGGAGTCGGTAATGGTGGCTCTGACGTAGTTGATGGGGAAGGTGGTTTCGATCGTGCCTTTAAGCATTTTTTTCAAAGATGTTTCGTCATTTCTGTCTGTGACAAGTATGTAAGCATCGTAGACTACAGGGGTTTCTTCGTGGAAAATATCAAGAGTGAATGGTGTGAAGAGGGTAGATGCCAATTTTTCGAAGGAGTATTTTCTGTCGATAAACCAAGTCGATTCTTGCTTATTATCTGCCCAAGCACTTGTCTGCTCGATGCAGTAAACGAAGCTTCTGGTGGGTATGATCTTTCCGGCTGCCGTTTTTGCTACCTCGACCTTGCTAACCATACGGGTGTGACCCGATGGGGCTACCATTTTGTAGAGGATGTCGCCTCTGCCGAGCGTTGCGTAAGCATCATATATCTTATCTACTCCGTTGAGATCAAAAACAGCTTTGGAGTCATAGGAGAGATTACCCTCTTCATCGGGAGGAGGGAGTGTAAGTCCTTCTGCAAGGCTAATCAATCCCTGACGGTGATTGTTTTCTTTTAGACCGCCGTAATAGGGAAGATCAATGATCTGCTGATATGCAAGCCCCATGGATGCAGAACAGTGGTTGCCGATTATTTCCTCGTAAATATCACTGTTCGGTGTAAACGTGCCGTCAATTATAAAATCCTCGAAGGTATAGAGGGCGCACTTTGTTTGTGCGTAGGGAACACCGTAATAGGTTTTTCCTTCAATATATTTAAGTTGAAGTCCCGTCGAGCCGTTCTCCTTGTGGGTAGTCCATGTCTTTCCGGCAACCCATTTTACTTGAGACATTGTATACATGTGGTTGTATACGATCTCGCGAAGATCGCCTGTCGGAGCATCGAATTTCTTATATGCCGCATACTTTGAAAGATCGGGAGCGTACTTTTCGGGATCTATGGTGTTGACCTTAGGCGGTTCCGATTCGGTTGGAGCTTCAGTTCTGACAGAATCCCCCAAAGGATCTACAGTCTCTGCAGTCGATTCGGGCGTGTCATTATCTGAATTCTTATCGGATGATCCGCATCCGACAAAAACAAACAGACAGAGAGTAAGGCAAAGTAAAAAAGTCAAAAGTTTTTTCATTGTCGTTTCTCCTTGGAATAATAATTAATATCAAATTGATATTTTTAGACATCAAAAATCAATTTTGATGCTTAAAAAAAGCAATTTGATCATTTTATACACGGCAGCCGCATTAAGCGGCCGCCAATGCATAAAACATAAATTCTTATTCTACTGTAAACTCAATTGTCTCGATGTCCCAAGTGCCTCTTGCAATACCTGCTTTGAGGTTGAAGGTATAAGTTCCTGTGGGAAGCTTATCAGCATTGAGCTGGAATGTCATATCTCTGATGTTGACCTTGTAGTTCTTGGTAAAGTCGTACTTGAATGCTTCGCTTACGATCTTGCCGTCAGCATCGGTAATAGTTGCTCTTACATAGTTGAGCGGGAAGGTAGACTCGATTGTACCTGCCAACATCTTCTTGATGGTTTCGGGAGTGTTCTTGCCCTTCATCATAATGTATGCATCGTAGATCTTGGGGTTTTCTTCGTGGAAGATGCAAAGAGTGAAGGGGGTGAAGTTTGTGCTGTTAAGTGTTTCAAAAGAGTACTTTCTGTCGATGAACCAAGTGGACTCTTTCTTGTTGTCAGCCCAAGCGTTTGTCTGCTCAAGGCAGTATACATAGCTTCTGCTGGGAACGATCTTACCTGCAACGGTCTTGTAAACTTCAACCTTGCTTACCATACGGGTGTGACCGGAGCCGTCGATCATTTTATAGAGAATGTCGCCCTTATCGAGAGAAGCATAAGCTTCGTAAAGCTTATCAACGCCGTTGTGTGCGGTAACAGTCTCGGAGATCCAGTCGTCGGGGTTGTTTTCTGTTCTTGAAGGAGGAATTTCGAGGGGGGCAGCAAGCTTGATCAAGCCACGGCGTGCGCTATTTTCTTTAAGACCGCCGGAATAGGGTAAGTCGATGATCTGCTGATAAGCAAGACCCATGGAAGAAGAGCAGTGGTTTCCGATGAGCTCTTCATAGTATTCGCTGTTGGGCGTGAAGGTGCCGTCAATTACAAAGTTTTCGAAAACGGAAAGGCCGCATTTTGTGTTGGAGTAGGGAATACCGTAGTAGGTCTTACCTTCTTCGTATGTGATGTTTACACCGAAGTCGCCCTGTACCTTCCAGTGAGTGTTCCAGCCCTTTGTTGCTTTCCATTCGATCTGGGACATAGCGTACATATAATCGTAAACTATGTCACGGGGATTACCCTTGGGAGCTTCAAATATTTTTACGTAATCGTATTCCGCAAGTTTTTCAGCTGTAGGAGTATACTTGCTGTAATCGATATCTGTTTCTACAGGCGCGGGGGGCTCGGTAGCGGGAGCTTCTGTTCTGATAACGCCGCCGCCCAGAGGGTCTTTCGTCTGTTCGGGAGTTGTTTCTTTTGAACCTCCGTCACTGCTTCCGCAGGATGCCAAAACGACAATGAGCAGAAGGCTCAATGTGAGTAAAAAAACTTTTTTCATTTTTTAAGATATCCTTTCGTTTAATCAGTCAATGGTAAATTTAACGGTTTCAATATCAACACCGCCGCGGGCAATACCTGCACGGCAATTGAACGTATATTCGCCGGGCTCAAGCTTGTCGAGACCGAGCTTGTAGGTGAAGTTTCTGAGATTGATCTTGAAGGATTTAGTGAGATAATACTCAAGATGTTCTCCGACGATCTTGCCGTCCTTATCTGTTATAGTGAGTCTTGCGTAAGCGAGAGGGAAGTTGGATTCGATAGTGCCGTTGAGCATCTTCTTGATGGTTTCGGGAGTGTTCTTACCCTTCATCGCGATGTAAGCATCCTCGATAACGGGGTTTTCTTCATGATAGATCTTAAGTGTAACGGGCATAAAGAAAGTATCATAAAGCTGAGAGAATGTGTACTTTCTGTCTATGAACCATGTGGATTCCTTCTTGCTGTCAGCCCAAGCGTTTGTCTGTTCAAGACAGTAAACGTAGCTTCTTGCGGGAATGATCTTACCGGCAACGGATCTGCTAACTTCTACCTTGCTTACCATACGTGTGTGGCCGGAGCCGTCGATGCTCTTGTAGAGAATATCGCCTTTGTCAAGCTTTGTGTATGCTTCAAAAACAGCTTCCTGACCGTTGTGCGAGAAAACCGTGGCAGATATCCAGTCATCGGGGTTGTTGGGGTTTCTTGAAGGGGGAACTTCAAGAGGCTCGGGGAACATGAGATATTCTGTTCTTGTAGTAACGGGTTTAAGGCTTCCCGAGTAAGTCAAGGGAATTATCTGCTGGAACGACATAACCATAGAAGAAGAGCAGTGGTTACCTACTATTTCTTCATAGTAAGGACTGGGGGTGGGGGTAAATCTCTTGTTTGCGGGCAAAAACAATTCAAACTCCTCAAGGGTTGCGTTTGTTCTTGCGTAAGGAACACCGTAGTAGGTCTTACCTTTTTCGTAGGAAAGATTAACGCCGAAGTCGCCTTCACCTTTCCAGGTTGTTGTCCAGGATTCAGCTGCAGTCCACTTGATCTGTGACATTGCATACATGTAGTCATAAACTATGTCACGGGGATTGCCTTCGGGAGCCTTGAAATCAAAGAAGTAGTCATAATCTTCTCTTTTTACAGGTTCAGCTTCAGGCTTAGTGGCAGCGGGAGTTTCCGCTTCGGTTTTGGGACCTTCTGTTCTGACGGAGGGACCCAAGGCATTAACTGTCTCTGTTGCTTCGACTTTGTCTTCTTCGGATGAGCCGCAAGCAACCAAAACGGATGCCGCAACGATCAGACTGAGGACAAGAAAAATAAGTTTTTTCATGGTTTTTTCCTTTCGTGGTTTATAAAAATTTTTTGTTTTTCGGTAATTAAATTTTGAAGTCAAAAGCTTCGATCTCAGTACCGCCCCTACCGATTCCGGCGCGCAGAGTATAGGTGTAATCGCCTTCGGGCAGGGTGTCCGTTTTTAATTCGGCAAAGAATTCGGATAGATCGATTCTGTACTGTTTTGCAAACTTGTATTTATAGATCTCGCCGACTGTGTTTCCGTTGCTGTCGGTAACTGTCGCTCTGACGTATGCAAGAGGAAAGTTTGATGTGACTTTTCCGTTGATACCCGATTTGATCGAATCGCCGTTATTTTTTCCGTCAAATGCTATGTAAGCATCCTTGAGTTGTTCTTTTGTGTGGAATATGTCGAGTGTCAGCGGCATAAACTTCGTGTTCCAAAGCTTTTGGAAGGAGTATGGGCGGTCGATCCACCATGTCGTCTTTCTGTCTGTTCTTGTTTTGTCGAACTCGTTTGTTTGTTCAATGCAGTATACGATGCTGTTTTCGGGATCGATCCTGCCGTTTTCGTCTCTGACGACCTTTATACTTCTTACCATACGTGCATGTCCCGTGCCCGGCTTGATCTTGTTGATAATGTCGCCCTTGTCGGCTGAAGCATAAGCTTCAAAGAGTGCCTCCTGTCCGTTCAGGTCGAATATGTCCTGAGTAAAATATTCGTCTCCGTCGGGCTTTTTTAAGCCGTTTACAAAAGAGAGGATCCCGTTTCTTGCGGTACCCGGCTTCAGCCTTCCCTCGAAGGGAAAATCGATAAGCTGCTGATATGCAAGTCCGATCGATGAGGAGCAATGGTTTCCGACCATTTCTTCGTAGTAGTAATTCGGGGATGTGAACGTGTCGCCGTCTTTTGCAAACATATTGAACTGATCGAGCGATGCTCTTGCCTGCGAGTAGGGAACGCCGTAAACGGTCTCACCTTTTTTGAATGAAAGATCGACCTTAAAATCGCCTTTCTTTTTCCAGGTTATTTCAAAATCCTCGCCTGCGATCCACCTTGTGTTTGCCATAGCCATCATATAATCCATGACTATCGTGCGGTAGTCGCCCTCGGGGGCTTTAAATTCTTTATAGAAAGTATATTCACTCATATTTGTTTTCCTCAGCCTATGGTGAATTGGAAGCTTTCTATCTCGGTACCGCCTCTTGCGATTCCCGCGTGCAGACTGTAGGTGTATGTGCCCGGCTCGAGCTTGCTTATGTTAAGTGAAGAATAGTCTGTTCTTAGGTTTACCTTGTAAGATTTATCAAACTTTCGGCGGTAGATCTCACCGACTATATTACCGTCAGAGTCAGTGATGGTTGCTCTTACATAAGAAATGGGGAAGTTTGACGTGACAGTGCCGTTTATCGTCTTCAAAATGGACTCGGGAGTGTTTTTATCATCGAATGCGATGTAGGCGTTTTCAAGCTGTTCGCCGTTGTGGAATATTTCAAGTGTAAGTGGAATGAACTTTGTGTCGAGCAATTCTTGGAAGGTGTATGAATGCTCGATCCACCAGGTTGTGTTTCTGTCTTTGGTTGTCTTATCGAATGCATTTGTCTGCTCAATGGTGTAAACCAAAGATCTTGCAGGAATAATTTTGCCTGCAGCCGTTTTGTATATTTCAACGTGGCTGACCATACGTGAGTGACCGGAGGTCTTGACGAATTTGCCGAGGATATCCCCCTTACCCATTTTTGCGTATGCTTCGAATATTTTTTCTTTTCCGTTAAGGTTGATAACATCCTCGGAGTACCAGTCCTTTGTAGTTTCGCCTGCAGGCTGTTCAAGACCGTCTATAAGCTTGATGACTCCGCGTCTTTCGCCTACGGGCTTAAGGCTGCCTGCATAGGGGAAGTCGATGAGCTGCTGATATGCAAGTCCCATCGAGGATGAGCAATGATTTCCGATAATCTCTTCGTAGTAGTATGTGTCAGAGGTGAACGTGCCGCCTTCTGCAACGAACTGAGAAAACTGCTCGAGACTTGCTCTTTGCTCGGAATAGGGAAGCCCGTAGTAGGTTTCTCCTTTTTTGAAGTCGAGGTTTACTTTAAAGTCGCCTTCGTCCTTCCAGGCGATCGAGAAATCCTCGCCGGCGATCCATTTGTAATTTGCCATAGCCAACATATAGTTGTAAGCTATCTCGCGGTAATCTCCCTTTGGGGCTTCGAATATTTTATAGAATTCGTAGTCAAGCTCCGGGTGACCTTCTGTTGTTTCAAGTGCGGTGGATTCTTCTGTTGAAGGCTCTTCTGTTTCGGGAGCATCGGGCTTGTTGTCCGAGCTTCCGCATGATGAAAGAATGAATGCTGCAAACAATGCAACAAGCGCAAGGATGAAAAGTTTTTTCATAGGGGGTTCCTCCGTAAAAATGAGATTAACTTGGGAGGGAAGGTGAATGAATTAAACCTTGAATAAAAACGTGCACTTTCCCAAGTGTACAAATATACATAATAAATGTACCACAAACCGTCCGAAAATTCAACCTTTTACATAAAAAAATAGCAAATTTTAATATTATATATTATATATTAATAATTCTTTCAAAAATAAGGTGGTTGTGAACAAAGTGTTTCCGAGGTGGGCGAAAAATAAACAAAAAAAGGGCGAAAAAAATGCACTGCTATTTACAACGGCAAAAAATAGGTGTATAATCAATTCAAAGAATCCAAGGAGGTAAATATGAGTAAACAATATCATATAGCCTGCCAAGAGGGCGACGTAGGAAAAATATGCATACTTCCGGGCGATCCCGGCAGATGCGAAAAGATTGCAAGGTATTTTGACGAGCCTGAAAAGATCGCACAAAATCGTGAATACGTGACGTATACGGGGAAGTTGTGCGGTAAAAAAGTGTCTGTTACATCGACGGGGATCGGCGGTCCGTCAGCGGCGATCGCAATGGAAGAATTGACCGCGATAGGGGCTGATACCTTTATAAGGGTCGGAACCTGCGGCGGAATCGATCTGAAGGTAAGATCGGGGGATATAGTAATAGCGACGGGCGCTGTCAGAAACGAGGGCACCAGCCGAGAATATGCACCGATCGAATATCCCGCAACTGCCGATTTTGACATAGCGACAGCTCTTGTGAAGGGCGCAAAAAAGCTTGAATATCCGTATCATACCGGGGTAGTGCAGTGCAAGGATTCATTTTACGGTCAGCATTCACCCGAGAGAAGCCCCGTTTCCTATGAGCTTTTGAATAAGTGGGAGGCGTGGAAAAAATTAGGCGTTCTTGCAAGTGAAATGGAGTCGGCGGCTCTGTTTGTGACTGCGGCGGCTTTGGGAGTGAAGTGCGGTTCTGTGTTCAGCGTGGTCTGGAATCAGGAAAGAAAGGCAAAGGGCCTTATCGAAAGTGACTGCCACGATACGGAACGGGCGATCAAAACGGCTATAGAGGCAATAAAAATAATAATAAACGGAGACTGACAAAATGACGGCTTTTTACGAACTTGAAATGCAATATCTGCATTTACTTGAAAAACTGAGGGATATTCCCGGATTAAACACATTTTTTGAGCTTATAACCGAGCTCGGCTTTGAGCTTATAGCTTTAGGCGCAATATGCATCATTTTCTGGTGTATCGACAAAAACTTTGGCTACAAGATGGGCTTTGTATATTTTGCATCGGGTATGCTCGTACAGGGCTTGAAAATAACCTGCCGTGTGCCAAGACCCTGGGACAGAGAGCCCGGATTCTTGCCCGTAGGCGGAGAAGAGGGCAGAGTATTCCAAAAGGCAACCGGTTTTTCCTTCCCGAGCGGACATACACAGTCGGCGACCACCCTTTTCGGCTCACTTGCTTTCTACTTTAAAAAGACGTGGGTAAAGGTTCTTTGTGTGGTAACCTTCCTTCTCGTCGGCTTTTCGAGAAATTACCTCGGCGTACATTATTCGAGCGACGTTATCGTATCGATGCTCCTTTCGTTGGCTTGTATACTTATTTTCGGCAAGGTTTTTGAAAAGATCGCAAACAACAAAAAATACGATCTGCTCGTAGCGATAATTCTTGCCGCGATCTCTTTGTCCGTTATGGTGTATGCACTTATTCTCGAGGGCAACGGTACTATTACCGATCCCAAGTACGCGCTTGACTGCTGTAAAACGGGCGGCGCGGGACTCGGCTTTGCGATCGGCTGGTACGTCGAAAGAAAATGGGTCGATTTCAGTGTAAAGACAGATAAGGTATGGCATCAGGTTGCAAAGGTCGCGATCGGAATCGGACTTGCTCTTTTGCTTAAAGAAATCCCCAAGATCATATTCGGTGATACCGCAATTGTCGGAATGATCAGATATATGTTCGTTACATTTTGGATCGTAGGCGCATTCCCCTATATAGTGAAAAAATACGGCAAATTGATCCTGAAATAATAAAAGATGCTCCCCGAAAAAAGGGGAGCAAATTTGTAGTGGAGAAAATACGCATGAAAGAATACAACGGTTTACATACCGAAGAGGTGTCGGCGGCACATCCTTACAGACACAATTATCTTGATTCTGTAAACAACCTCGCTATACTTACTTCCGAGGTAAAGCAAGGGGAGAGGGATGCATATATTACACCCGAAAAGCTCCGTTTGAACAGAGAAAAATACGTTGCCGATTTCAAAAGCATCATAGGCGAGCCGCTTTTTGACCGCAAGAAGCAAAATGAGGTTCAGAAAATGTTTGTCGGCATCGATGCTCAAGGGTATATTTACAGACTGGTCTTCAATTTTGAGAAGGGAATAAAGTTTTGCGGACTCCTATTCGTTCCTTTTGATGCAAAGAAAAAGCTGCCGCTTGTAACGGCAATACACGGCGGCGACGGAACTCCCGAGCTTATGTCCGATATGTACGGAAAAAACTATTACGGGCACATAACCAGAAGATTGCTTGACCGAAACGTGATCGTTTTTGCTCCCCAGCTTCTTATATGGGACGGCAGATCATACGGAGACGTATTCGACCGTTTTGAGATAGACTCACGATATAAGGCATTGGGGGGCAGTCTGACTGCTTTTGAGGTAGAATGCATAAGAGGGGCTTTGGATAAGCTTGCCGAAAACGAGCTTGTTGACAGCGACAAAATGGGAATACTGGGACTGTCATACGGCGGATATTATTCGCTTGTAACTGCGGCTCTCGACGACAGAATAAAGGCTGTTTATTCCTCTTGCGTATTTAACGACAGAATAAAATATTCTCGCCCCGATTTTGTCTATAAGGGTATGGCTGATAAATTTCTCGATGCGGAGATGGCGGCTCTTATAAGTCCCAGACCTCTTTACCTTGAGGCGGGGAAGAATGACGGAATATTTAAGCCCGCCGGAGCATTGACTGAAATCGAGCGGTTAAAACAGTACTATTCCGATGCTTCCGAAAACCTTGTATTCAAGATAACGGACAGCGGACACAAATACGATGAATCGGATGACGGAATTGATTTTTTAATAAAAAGATTATAGAAAATACGGTGTGTGGATCGACCGCACACCGTATTTTTGCAAAAAAAGAGGTATACGTTTTTTCGTATACCTCGTGTTTTTTGGGGAGCCGATTATTAATACATACCTTCCATACCGGGAGCGGCGGGAGCAGCGGGAGCGACAGGCTCCTTCTTGTCTGCAACGAGGGCTTCGGTCGTGAGAATTGTGGAAGAAATGGAAGCTGCATTCTGAAGAGCGGAACGTGTAACCTTCGTGGGGTCAACGATACCTGCTTCGATCATATCAACGTACTGCTCTGTGTAAGCATCAAAGCCGTAGCCGGGCTTATTAGCCTTGCGGATCTCGTTGATAATAACGGAGCCTTCAAAGCCTGCGTTGTCGGAAATCTGACGAACGGGAGCTTCAAGCGCCTTGAGAACGATGTTTGCACCGGTCTTTTCGTCGCCTTCGAGAGTATCTGCGAGCTTAGCGATCTCGGGAAGAATGTTGAGGTAAGCGACACCGCCGCCAGCAACGATACCTTCTTCGACAGCTGCTCTTGTAGCATTGAGTGCGTCTTCGATTCTGAGCTTCTTTTCCTTCATTTCGACCTCGGTAGCTGCACCTACCTTGATAACTGCAACACCGCCGGAAAGCTTAGCAAGACGTTCCTGGAGCTTTTCACGGTCGAAATCGGAGGTGGTTGTTTCGATACCGGCCTTGATCTGACCGATTCTCGCCTTGATTTCATCAGGGTTACCGGAGCCGCCGACGATGATGGTGTTTTCCTTTGTAACCTTAACCTGACGAGCGTGACCGAGCTGCTCGAGAGTTGCTTCCTTGAGGTCAAGACCGAGCTCGTCGGAAATAACCTCGCCGTTTGTGAGGATAGCGATATCGCGGAGCATTTCCTTTCTTCTGTCGCCGAAGCCGGGAGCCTTAACGGCAACGCAGGTGAACGTACCGCGGAGCTTGTTGAGAACGAGGGTGGTAAGAGCTTCGCCTTCGATATCGTCAGCGATTATAAGAAGCTTTCTGCCGGACTGAACAAGCTGTTCGAGTATGGGGAGGAGCTCCTGAATGTTAGAGATCTTCTTGTCTGTGATAAGAATGAATGCATCGTCAAGTACAGCCTCCATCTTATCTGTATCGGTTACCATGTAGGGAGAGGTGTAGCCTCTGTCGAACTGCATACCTTCGACAACCTCGCAGTATGTGTCAGCTGTCTTGGATTCTTCAACGGTGATTACGCCGTCGTTTGTAACCTTTTCCATAGCATCGGCAATAAGAGTACCGATGACCTCGTCGCCTGCGGAGATAGTACCTACACGTGCGATGTCTGCAGAGCCGTTTACTTCTCTGGAAATGTTTTTAAGAGATTCAACAGCCTTGTCTACAGCCTTCTGGATACCCTTGCGGAGTACCATGGGATTAGCACCTGCGGCAACGTTCTTCATACCCTCGTGAATGAAAGCCTGAGCAAGGAGGGTAGCGGTAGTTGTACCGTCACCTGCGGCATCGTTTGTTTTGGTAGCAACCTCTTTAACGAGCTGTGCACCCATATTTTCCATAGCATCGTCGAGCTCGATCTCGCGTGCGATGGTCACACCGTCGTTGGTGATGAGGGGAGCGCCGAATTTTTTGTCGAGAACTACGTTTCTGCCCTTAGGGCCCATTGTGATCTTAACTGTATCAGCAAGCTTATCAACGCCGCGAAGAAGGGCATTTCTTGCATCAATACCGTACATGATTTCTTTTGCCATTTTTAAAAATACCTCCGAATAAGTTTAGGTTAAAAACCGTAAATTCAGTTTTCAACAACAGCGAGAATGTCGCTCTGTTTTACAATGATGTATTCGATGCCGTCGCATTTAACTTCGGTGCCGGAATACTTGCTTGTGATAACCTTGTCGCCTGCGTTAACTGTCATTACAACTTCTTTGCCGTCAACGATTCCGCCGGGACCTACAGCGATTACTTCTGCAACCTGGGGCTTTTCTTTAGCCGCGCCTGCAAGGATGATACCGCTTTTTGTGGTTTCTTCAGCTTCGACCATTTTGAGAACAACACGGTCTGCCAAGGGTTTGAGTGTCATGTCAATTCCTCCTTTATGGAAAACAAAAATAAATACTTTTTTGAATGTTTAGCACTCGAGGTGTTCGTTTGCTAAATCTGTGATTAATTGTATATAATTTCCATAGAAAAATCAAGCATAATCGTAATTATTAACACTTAATTAACATTTTGCTTTTTTCAGCATAAACAAGCCTCCGACGGAATAATTATCGACATAGAAAGCGAGGGAAATAATGCAACGTTTTTTCGACTTTTTTAATAAATATCTGTTCGGTCCGTCATTGCCTTTTGTGATAATCGTGCTCGGCGGATTTCTCTTTATAAAGTACGGCGGTTTTATTATATTCAGACCGAGGCAGGTTATTTCCGTTTTGACAAGAAAAAACACAGAAGAGGGAATATCGCCGTTTAAAACCGCTATGCTTGCTTTGGCAAGTACGCTTGGCGTTGGCAACATAGTCGGCGTTTCGACTGCCATTTTTTCGGGTGGCCCCGGCGCTGTATTTTGGATGACGGTAAGTGCATTTGCCGCAATGCCTCTGAAATACGGGGAGGTCGTTCTTGCTATGAAATACAGACGTAAGGAGGGCGGCGAATACAGGGGCGGTGCTATGTACTATATAAACGATTGCCTGAAAAAAAGAGAGTTGTCTGTATTATTCGCATTTTTGTGTATAGTTAATTCATTCACAGTCGGGAATATAGTACAAATAAAAGCTTTTACCGAGTCTTTTACAGGAGTATTCGGAGGAAGAGCCTTTTATATCGGCATGATCGCTGCTGCGGTTATCCTGTTTTCGGTAAGTCGGGGAACTGAGAGAATAACAAGCATAACATCAAAGATAATACCTTCAGCTACTCTGGCTTATATCGGAATATCGGTGTATATTATTTGTGTGAATCATACACAAATAATACCGGTTATAAGGCTAATTTTTAAAGAGGCATTCAGTATAAGAGCTGCCGTCGGAGGGGTCGGCGGATATACACTTATGAAGGCAATGCGCTTCGGGGCTGCGAGGGGAATAATGTCAAACGAGGCGGGGAGCGGCACGTCTCCCACAGCTCACGCGAAATCTAACTTAAAAAGCCCTGTAGAGCAGGGATTTTGGGGGATATTCGAGGTGTTCGCAGATACCGTATTGATGTGTAATCTTACGGCTTTTGTGATACTTTTATCTTTTGATGAATATGTGCTCAAAAGCGGACTTGACGGCATGGAGCTGGTTCTTGCATCGTACGGAAAATATATAGGTGGAAAAACCGACGTTGTAATAGCTGTTGCCGTCATGCTTTTTGCTTATTCTACCGTAATATGTCAGTGCTTTTACGGAATGGAATCCGTCTATTATCTGACGAAGAAAAGGGCGGCATTGACGTTATATAAGCTGATGTTTTGCTCTTTTGTAATATACGGTGCCGTAGGCAGAAGTGAAATGATATGGAGCTTGACCGATTTCAATATTTCTTTGATGACAGTCATAAATACGGTGTGTATTTTTATGCTTTCGGGCATCATAAAAAAAGAGACGGACAGTTATTTTTTAAAACGGCCAAATGCCGAAAAGAAAACAAAAAACTCTCCCGCATAGCACATACGCGGGAGAGTAAAAAGCTTGGTGATCAAAGAACCTCAAACCAAGAAACAACGTCGAGCTTTGATGCCATTTCGTCAAAGACCTTCTTCTTTAAGGGTTGAGTGATAAAGGACAATTCACCGTCTCTGAGGGTGATTGAAGAAATGTCGCTAAATACCTTCTTTACGTTTTCTTCATTAAGCGCATTCTTTACGCAGACGTAGTATCTGGAGACGTTTTCTTCTGCGGGGGCAAGATCGTCATCAGTTGCTTTTTCCCAGATCTGGTTTTTGAGCTCGGGTCTGCCCGCAATGTCGACGATGTCGGCAACTACCGCACTTGCCGTAGGCATCTTGCCCGCACCTCTGCCGATAAACAGAACATCGTCTACCGCGTTGCCGTTGATGAGCACGCCGTTGAATACGTCGTCGACCTTTGCAAGAAGATTATCGTAGGGGACGAGCCTGGGAGAAACGGAAACAGCCATCTTGCCGTCTACGTCTTTTGCCTGACCGATAAGCTTTATAGCGTATCCGGAATCAGCTGCATTTTTTACATCTTCGAGTCTTATGTTTGAAATACCGGTTGTGGATACCTTTGCAGGATCTATAAGCTTGCCGTAAGCGATTGCCGCAAGGATACATATCTTTCTGCAGGCATCGATGCCGTCGACGTCTGCGGAGGGATTTGCTTCTGCGTAACCCTTCTGCTGCGCTTCCTTCAATGCAACCTCAAATGTTTTTCCGAAGTCGATCATCTGTGTGAGGATATAGTTGGTAGTACCGTTGAGAATGCCGTTGATGGAGTTGATCTTATTTGCGGCAAGGCAGGTGCCGAGAGGACGGAGAACGGGAATACCGCCGCCGACACTGGCTTCAAAAAGATATCTCGCGCCGTTTTCTTCCGCTGTTTTAAGGAGCATATCGCCCACTTCCGCAACAACGTGTTTGTTGGAAGTTACGACAGACTTGCCCTTTTTGAGAGCGGCTTCGGAAAAATCAGCCGCGGGATGAAGTCCGCCCATTGCTTCAGCAACAATGCTGACCTCGTCATCATTGAGAATAATATTGAAATCGTGAACGATTTTATCAGCAAAAGGACTGTCGGGGAATTCGCGAAGATCAAGAATGTATTTAATATTGATCTTGTCGCCGATCTTTTTTTCGATGGATTCCTGGTTTTGTGTGATCACGTCAGCAATTCCGCTTCCTACAACGCCAAAACCCAAAATAGCAATGTTCGTCATGTTGCACCTCTGTATTATTAGACTAATTGATTGTCAATCATTGATGTAATATATTTGTACCGTTACAGCACGTCCGCTTTGGGTCGCACTGAAAATGCGGTATGATCTTGAAAGCACAGATGATTCGTGTTCACCGTTCACTCTGTCGATCGCTTTTAGAATTACTCCCTCCGGAATCTTGTTATTGTCCGTGTAGGACAAATATAATTCAAAATAAGTCTTTTTTTCAGAAACGGCATTCTTGATCTGAAAGTATGCCGTATCCTCGAGAAGATCCGCTGAAGATACGTTTGCGTTGATCTGAAAATAGTAGTTATTGTCGCTGTCGCAAACGGGGAGTGAAAAGTCGGTATAGAATCTGTGTGTTTTTGAGATCTCCTTGTCGGAGAGATTGAAAAAACCGTGGAAATTCAGGTCGGACAGAAAGTCGACGTCGGAATCGTTCCAGGTACAGTCAATGTGAAAATATTTATCTCCTTGCTTAACGACGTTCCAAAGGTGGGGCTGAACGTCTGTTGCCCCCTCTGCGATGATACATTCGATTCCGCATCTGTTAAGCAGGATTTTGTATGCCGCGGCATAGCCGTCACAGAAAGCGTATTTTTCAACCAATGCACCGTAGGCGGTGTGGGAGGTTTTGTTTGGATTGTTCTCCGTATCCTTTTTTCCCGCATAGGTACAGTAAGACGTCAGAAAATCGTGAAGAATAACAGCTTTTTCGAAATCGGTTTCAGCATTTTTGATGTATGCCATAGCTGCCGCACTGACCGCCTCGATCTCCATTCGCATCTCTGTGAAGTTTGATGCCGTATCGTTGTAATTCATAGTTACCGAGGTCTTGTATCCGTCACAGAAGAGCTGAAAAGAATTCTGATTTAAATAGAATAGCATCGGACAGTCAAATGTGACAGCCTTCGCGACTCTCTGAAATTCTTTTTCAGTATACTTATATGGGACTATTTCGCTTTCGCTCTCAAAGTTTTCGGCGGCTGATTTTATGCTTTTGAAAAGCAATTGTTCTTTATATGTCAACTGGTTGTAATAGTAGTAATCTTCCAGATATTCCGGCGGAGTATTCTCGATTTTTTTGTCGTTTGCAGCATAACGGATCTTGATAGATATAAAAATGGCGGCGAAGCAGACGACAAAAAATACTAATACGTAAATAAGGATAGGGAGAAGGTAATTTTTTTTCTTTTCGGTTTTGATTTTCTCTCACCTTCTTCCGGATATAGACTCTACAATTATACCATAAATAATTTTTAATTTCAATAGAATCGGAAAAGTTTATTCAAATAAAAAAACATAGACAAAAAAAGCAAAAAAACACTTGTAAAATCGAAAGGATTAATGTATAATAAATCCGTATGGCAATAGCAAATAAAAATATTTATTATAAAACTCGGAGGAATCACAATTATGAAAAAGATCAAATGGGGCGTAATCGGCGCCGGCGGTATTGCAGACCGCCGTACCATTCCCGGCATGATGCTTGCAGAAAATGCAGAGCTTGTTGCTGTAATGGAAATCAATATGGAGCTTGCTGAAAAGATCAGAGCAAAGTATGGCTGTAAGTATGCTTACGATAATTATCAGGAGCTTATCGACAATCCCGAGGTAGAGGCAGTTTACATTGCATCTCCCGTGTTTGCACACGTTGAGCCCGCATTGGCAGTAGCTAAGGCAAAGAAGCATCTTCTTTGCGAAAAGCCCATCGCATTTACAGTTGAAGAGACAAAGAATATCATCAATGCTTGCAAGGAAGCAGGCGTTAAGTATGCAACCGGTTATATGATGAGATTCGGTGCATATCATATGGCGATCAAGAAGCTTATCGCAGAGGGCGGCATCGGTGATGTTGTTTCTGCAAGAGCACAGCTTTCCGGTTGGTTCCCGGAATCCGCTAAGAACTGGCGTCAGGAAAAGAAGCTTTCGGGCGGCGGCGCATTGGTCGATATGGCTGTTCACTGCATTGATATCATCGAGTATCTTACAGGTGCTACCACAACAGAGGTTGGCGCGTTTGTTGATACAAGAACGTTTACATACAACGTAGACGATTCCGCAAACGTTCTTCTCCATCTCTCCAACGGTGCTGCTGCTTACGTTGACGCGCACTTCAACGTTCCCGATGAAGCAGTAAAGAACCGTGTTGAGATCTATGGTACAAAGGGTTCTGTAATTTGTGAAAAGACAATCGGTCAGATCGACGAAGGCCACGTTGAGGTTTATACCTCCGAGGACAAGGGCTACGATGCACAGCAGAACAGAGAAGATAGCGAAGCTAAGACTCTCGATGTTGAATTCGGCAATATGTATACAAGAGAGATCGAGTCCTTCTCCGACTCCATTCTCAACGATACTCCCGTTGCAATTCCTATGGAAGTAGGTCTCCACATCCAGCAGGTAACAGATGCTGCATACAGATCTGCAGAAAACAAGACCATCGAAATGGTTCTTGACTAATCCCCGATATAAACAGATTCCCCTCGGCTGAAAACCGAGGGGATCTTTTTATACAATAAATAATGAATTTGCAGAAATGAAATGACCTTCTCCGGTGGGAGAAGGTGGCTCGCCGTCTATGTTTTAAAAGAATATGCTGTTATAATACGGCGAGTCGGATGAGGTCGTCATATGTTGCTGTCTATTGACAAATAATCTTGCGTATGATAGAATTATTGTGTGAAAAGGGGACGGCACCCATAAGAAAAAACAGAGTTCACTTCATTGAATGATCAAAAGCAAAGGGGGAGACACCCATGGAAAAAAACGTTATTGTGGTTGATGAAGCAGGCAATGAATATGAAGCGACCTACCCTAAAAGGGCTAAAGGTCTTGTAAAAAACGGCAGGGCGCGCTTCATAGATGAAAAAACAATATGCCTTGCGTGCCCTCCGAAAAAAAGCATGGAGGACAAAAAAATGTCAGAAAATAAAGAAATCAAGAGCGAAACCAAAAATTCACGTGTAGCATCCGAGGTACAGCAGACTGCGGAAAACAGACCGCTTACCGCTCGGGAGATATTTGAAAAGATTGCTGAACTTCAGGAACAGCTTACAAAAAACTCGTATCACTCGTTGCACAGGCTTGACGATTCGGTTGCATCTATATGCGGAGCAGAGGAAAACGAAGGAAAGAATGAACAGGTATCAGAGGTGTGCGGTGTGTTCAAGATGCGCGAAGACACCTTGGCCAATATGCTTTCGCTTTATGAAAAAATGTACAATGACCTTAATTCCGAATACTCGCAAAAGATAGGGCTTGTCAAGGTAGCGTTTGATAGGCAGGCTGAATTGATCAGCAAGACCGAATTAAAGCCTGAAGATAAGTTTGCGGCTTTGTCTGAAGTAACGGAAAAGATAGCCGAGCTGACAGAAAAAATTTTGATTCCCACAACGCAGATCACCGCAAAGGAAAATGTTGCGCGGGAGTTAGTCAGACTTTTGAGAGTAAAAGACTGTCCGAAGGATTCTGCAGTGTATGCCTCCGAAGCATTGGGCGAATTTTTGGGAGATTCCGACAGTATTTAAAGTAAATTGAATACAAAAAGAGCCTATGCGGTTTTACCCGTATAGGCTTTCTTTATTTGGGACTTAAACTTGGCATAAATAGTGTGATATGCGTGTTATAATATGAAATATTACTTAATGAGTATTGAATTCAAACAACTCGTCCATAAAAATGGGCTCGTAGCCGTGATCCTGGCACCATTTCATAATGGTGTCCATCTTTTCGTAGTAGTTGGGCTGGTGTTTTTCAAACTCGGGATAGAAATACTGTTCGTGTAGGCATATATCCTTGAACTGATAGAATGGGAAGTCTCTTTCCTGCTGATCGAAGCGAGGAGGAATTCTCTCGACGTCTACGTGCTGAATACCGCCGTTGTAACGGAAGAAATAGAGATCCTCTTCTTTGTCGTAGTAGAAGCCGTATTTTTTCATGATGAAGCACTGTGCCGCATCAAGATACATACGAGCATCAACACCAGTGTTGACGTTTGAGTCAAACCCTCCCACGAAAGCCTTGTAACCGAGATACTTTAAAGCTCTTGCACCCTCTACCGAGCAGTCAGCAAAGTGAAGTGTTGTAACTGTTTTTGCAAACGCCTCTTCGCCGGCGAAACGGATGATCTCTTTGTTTACCCTACCTGCTTCAAAATACATTTTGTCGTAGGATACGTGAGAATAAGGTCTAAATGGGGTGTCGCCGTTGGCGTGGAAGGAAAGTCTGAGCCAATCGGAGTTTGCTTTCCATTCGGGCTTGTATTTATCTGTCATCTGAGAAATATTCCAGCCGCCGTGACGTTCGGTCTCGTAGTAAATGTTAACGTGGAATTTTGTTCCGTATTTGTCGTGCATAGACTTGAGCAGGGCAAGATAAGGATCTTCGAACATAGACTCATATTTGTCCTGATTCTCGGTCAGGTTCTGCAAGAACCAGATATTGTCATCAAGTGAAAAACGGTATTTTTTGAAACCTTTTTTGAGGAAATAAACAGTTACCGAGGCTGTTTCGCCGGTGTCGACATCCTTTACCTCGATTTTGTTTTCATATTTGTCAAGAATGATGTCAGCTCGGTATGTTCCGTGCCAAAGGTTGGGGAGGGGCTGACCGTTAATGGTAAAATTACGTCCGTCGCGTGCCTGAACGCGTGCGTTTATTTTCAGTGTATCGCCTATTCTTTCTCCTGCGGCATCGGTAAGCATAATACCGTCAAGGGGGAAGAGAATATCGATGTTGTTTTCCGATCTTTTTATCATAAATATCCTCCAAAAAATGCCGTGCAATTTAACTTCAACTGTACGGCATTTTGTCATTAAAATTTTTTAATTAGTGGGTGTCAAATTCAAAGAGTTCATCCATAAATATGGGTTCAAAACCGTTTTCCTTGCACCATGTAGCTGCACAGTCGAGCTTTTCGTAATAGTCGGGCATGTGAGCATGGAATTCGGGGTAGAAATACTGCTCGTGGAGACAGAAATCTCTGAATTCATACCTCGGCATATTAACACGCTGTCTGTCAAACTGTGCAGGGAAGTCTGCAATATTACCGCGCTGAATACCGCCGTTGTAACGGAAATGGTAAATGTCCATTTCTTTATCGTAGTAATAGCCGAATTTGTCGATAATTGCGCACTGTTCAGCATCAAAATACATTCTAATGTCAGTGTTATTGTCTGTGTTCCAGTTGTAACTTGAGACAAAAGCTTTAACTCCGAGGTCACGGAATGCTTTTGCGGCTTCTTTGGAGCAATCTCCCCAGTGAACGGTGGTAACTGTCTTTGCAAAAACTTCTTCGCCTGCAAAACGGAGAATTTCCTTGTGAACTCTTTCCATTTCAAAGTAAGCCTGTTCGTATGTAGCATAGATATATGGTCTGTCGGGCTTGTCTGCGTTAGCATGGAAAGAGAGACGCATCCAGTCGGAGTTTGCCTTGAATTCTTCTTTGTATTTATCCGTCATCTGGGACAGATTGAAGCCGCCGTGACGGGGGGTCTCGTAGTAAATATTGATGTGGAACTTCGAGCCGTGCTTGTCGTGAATGGATTTGAGCAAAGCAAGATAAGGATCCTCGAACATAGACTTGTAAACGTCTTTGTTTTCATTAAGATTCTGCAAGAACCAAATATTGTCATCGAGAGAGAAGCGGTATTTTTTGTAACCTCTCTTCAAGAAATATACATCGATTGACCATTCTTCGCCGGAATCAGTATCTTTTACGGTAAGAGTATTCTTGAAATTTTCAAGAACAGCATCTGCTTTATAGATGCAGTGATTTACACGGTCCATAGGTTCACCGTTAAGTGTCAGGTTTCTGTTGTCGGAAGCAGTGAAAGCAACTCTGATTTTTAAAGTGTCACCAATTCTTTCGCCGGACGTTTCTGTGAGCATAACACCGTCGCGGGGGAAAGTAAATTCGCCGTTGTAAGCTGATCTTTGCATAATGAAATCCTCCAAAAATAGTGGTATACAAAATATTTTATGTTTTAGTTCATTATATAGCTATTAGTAAGAAAAATCAAGTAATTGATCGGTTTTTCTAAAAAAATAATTATTTTTTGCTTCTCGCAGAAAATATAAAAGGGCTTCGCAAAAAGGAAGCCCTAAAAAACATCAGTGGGTATTGAATTCGAACATTTCGTCCATAAACATTGGTATGTAGCCGTGGTCAGAACACCACTGTGCCGCAGTATCGAATTTTTCGTAGTAGTTATTTTGATGCCACTTGAATTCGGGGTAAAAATACTGCTCGTGAAGACAGATGTTCTTGACGTCGAAGAGGGGCATAGCTTTGATCTGATTTTCAAAATGGTCGGCAAATGTCTCGGGGTCTCTGCGCTGGATACCGCTGTTATACCTATAGAGGAATAAGTCGAGCTCTTTATCGTAAAGTATTCCGTATTTGCGCAAAAGGGCACACTGCTCGGCATCGCAGTAGAGACGGAGGTCAGTGTTGCTGTCGGTGTTTTGGTTGAAGTCGTCGATGAGTGCACGTATTCCGAGGTCGCGAAAGGCTTTTGCCGTCTCGACGGTGCAGTCGCCCCAATGGATCGACATTGCGGTTTTGGCAAATGCTTCCTCGCCCGCGAAGCGCAATATCTCTTTGTTTACTCTTTCCATTTCGAAGTGTGCTTGTTCGTATGAGGCGCAAATATATGGTCTGTTTGGCTTGTCTGCGTTGGCATGGAAGGAGAGTCTCAGCCAGTCGGAATTTGCTTTGAATTCCTCTTTGTATTTGTCTGTCATTTGCGAGAGGTTGAAGCCGCCGTGACGAGGGGTTTCATAGTAGCAGTTAAGATGAAATTTTGAACCGTGCTTATCGTGAATGGATTTAAGGAGTCCGAGATACGGGTCCTCAAACATAGACTCGTATTTATCCTTATTTTCGGTAAGATTCTGGAAGCACCAAATGTTGTCGTCAAGAGTAAAGCGGTATTTTTTATATGCTTTTTTGAAGAAAAATACGTCGATCGAGTTTTCTTCGCCGCTTTGTGTATCAACGACGGTAAGTGTCGTTTTTTTGTCATTGATGACATATTCGGCTTTATATTCGCAATGACCGGTTTCGGTCATGGGAAGACCGTTCAAGGTGAGGCTTCTGCCTGTATGGCCGACAAAAAGTACTTCGATCTTCACTCCGTCACCGATTCTTTCGCCTGCAGCATAGGTAAGTCCTACACCGTCTTTTGGGAAATGGAACTCGCCCTTAGAGTTTCTTTTCATAACCGTTACCTCAAATAAATTTTAATGCGAATTGAACTCGAAAAGCTCATCTGCAAAAATG
Source organism: Clostridia bacterium (assembly GCA_017441005.1). Classification (GTDB taxonomy): domain Bacteria; phylum Bacillota; class Clostridia; order Oscillospirales; family CAG-272; genus RGIG1995. The sequence continues at coordinate 62,668 of JAFSAM010000044.1, forward strand.
GGCTCGTAACCGTGATCGGAGCACCACTGGGCAGCTACGTCCATTCTCTCGTAGTAGTCGGGCAGATGGCGCTTGAATTCAGGGTAGAAATACTGCTCGTGGAGACAGAATTCCTTGAATCTGTAGACGGGGCATTCTTCTGCATCGCGGTCAAGCATTTCGTAGAAATTCTTTGGATCTCCGCCTTGAATACCGCCGTTGTATGCAAAATGGTATATGTCCATTTCTTTATCGTAGTAAAAACCGAACTTGTTGATTATAGAGCACTGCTCGGCATCGCAGTACATACGGATGTCAGCGTTGTTGCTCGAATTCCAGTTGTAGCAGCCTACAAAAGCTTTTACGCCGAGATCGCGGAATGCTTTAGCCGCTTCTTTTGTGCAGTCACCGAAGTGGATCGATGTGACGGTCTTCGCGAATGCCTCTTCGCCTGCAAAACGCAAAATTTCTTTATGAACTCTGTCCATTTCAAAATATGCCTTTTCGTAGGTCGCAAAGCCGTAAGGGCGGTTGGGAAGGTCGGAGTTTGCGTGGAAAGCAAGGCGCATCCAGTCTGAATTTGCCTTGAATTCTTCTTTGTATTTATCTGTCATCTGGGAAAGATTAAAGCCGCCGTGGCGGGGAGTTTCATAGTAAATGTTGATGTGGAACTTGGAGCCGTGCTTGTCGTGAATGGACTTCAGCAGAGCAAGATATGGATCCTCGAACATAGACTTGTAAACGTCTTTGTTCTCATTAAGATTTTGCAAGAACCAAATATTATCATCGAGAGAGAAGCGGTATTTCTTATAGCCCTTTCTTAAAAAGAAGGCATCTACCGACCAGGATTCACCTGTGTTTTCGTCGGTGACTGTAAGTGTATTTTTGCCGTTTTGCATAATAAAATCGGCTTTATAGCAGCAGTAGTTGAAGCGTGTCATAGGCTCGCCGTTGAGGGTGAGCGTTCTGCCGTTTGACGCGTTAAAAAGAACAGTGATCTTTAGTGTATCTCCTATTCTTTCGCCTGAATAATCGGTGAGCATAACACCGTCTCTGGGAAACTGAAATTCTCCGTTTGCAACAAATCTTTGCATAACTGTAACCTCCGTTTACTCTTTGCCAAACACAAAGATGTATCTAACAATGATTATAGCATCGAGAAAGCAAAAATCAATAGATTTCTTTCTTTTTAAAAAATTTTTACTCATAAGATTTTCTGGAAAGGGTGTTTCTTTCTGCCGCACCGAAAAAGCCGTCGGGGGTGAAGAGCTTATAGTTGCCGCAGATATCACCCGTATCAAATGTCTTTGTCATACTTCCTTCCTGAAGCATAACGACGTAGGGAGAAGAGGGCATAATGACTATGCGCGGATGGCTTGACTCAAATTCAAATGAGGACTCAAAAAGCATTGAAGGTCGGTCATTTCTTTTTAAGGCCCTTGCAGATATGCGGTAGAAAAATCCGTCGCTTTTGAATATAACGGGCTTAAAAATGTTTGTAAATGAAATAAGGTTACAAGTGTATATTTTGCCGTTTATTTCAATCTCGAATGTGTTTTTTGGGCGGTTTTTGAATACCGAAAGATAGGGGGACTTGATCTTTGGCGCTTTTACCTTTTTTTCGGAGCAGTATTTATTCAGTCTCTTTAAGAATGAGGACATTTTTTTCAATGCTCTGATATAAAGGATCACCGCAATAACAAGCGGAATTATAAGCGTGTACGAAATAAGCTTCAGCACCATAACTATGGTGGAAACAGTCGGAATAATGTAGGATACCAAAAAGAAGAAAACAAAGAGCCCCGGAATGGCTAACAGAATATGTAGCAAAAACTTTGCTGTAAAAAGCCAGGAGTTCTTTTTTCGTTCGATCAGGCTAAGCCAATGCGTTCTCGCAAAAATATATGTACCGATATTTGAGAACACGGCAAAAATAACGGTTATAGGATGTACAAAATCCGAGACAATGAAAACAAAAAACACGACTGTTACACAGAGATCAAAAATGAAATTGAACGAAAGCAATTCGGGTAATGCCTTTTGTTTTTCTTTCTTTGCAAATACAGCGAACTGTATTTTATCATATAGCGAAAATGCAAATGATGTTGAAAGATATACCGCGACCATCACAAGTGTCTGCCACAGCATTTTTTCGTCCGGGGTAAAGCGCGGTGCAAAAAAGAAAAACAAATATTTTACGATCAAAAACGTGGCGGTAACACAAAGGTGTTTAACAACTGAAGACAGAATACTCATAAAGACGGGGTAGTATTTTTTTATGTTTTGCATAGGTTCGTTCTCCCCACAAAATTAATTTTATTCTTAAGACACCGAAAAACAAAAATAGGTTGGTTTTTGAAAATATAACGGATTTTGTGAAAATTATAGCATATTTATACCAAAAAGTAAATGAAATTGTGGAATATAATTTAATTATTTACTTGAAAAAAAGGGGGCGGTGTGATATACTGTATAGAAGAAAGTAAGCACTATTATACATCAAGGGAGCTGAAAAAATGATAAAATTGGGATTTATTGATTACTACTTGGATGAATGGCATGCAAACAACTATCCGAAATTTATAACCGATTGTGTAGGCGATGAAATAAAAGTTGCTTATGCATACGGAATGATCGCAAGTCCGAAGTCGGGAAAAACCTCGGCCGAGTGGTGTGAAGAGCACGGAATCGAGCTTTGTCTGACGATCGAAGAGGTAATAGAAAAGAGCGACGGTTTGCTCGTTCTTTCGCCCGACAATGCAGAGATGAAGGAAGAACTTTCCGATCTCGCTCTAAAATCGGGTAAGCCTGTATTTATAGACAAGACGTTTACAACGGGATACGAGTCGGGAAAGAGAATGTTTGACCTTGCTGAAAAGTATAATACGCCGGTGTATACCACGTCTGCACTTCGTTATGCTCCCGATTACGATGAGATCGATCCTAAGGACGTTACCGCCATCGAGTGTATAGGCCCCAATGATTTTGATATTTATTCCATTCACATGCTCGAGCCTCTTATGAAGATAATGAAGACCGATGCCAAGAAGGTAATGTATACCGAAGGCGAAGGCTATTACCGTCTCAGTATCGAGTTTGCGGACGGCAGACCGGGTAGCATTTCCGGTTATATGAATAAGAGATTCCCCTATATGATCGCGGTTGCAGGCAAGACAGAGCATAAGGTCGTTAAGGCGGCAAATCCCTTCTGGCCCGTGTTTACAGAGGCGCTTTGCGAATTTTTCAAGACAAAGAAGCCGATGGTAGACCATAATGAATCTCTTGCGATTATGGCAATCAGAAGTGCGGGACTTGAAGCTATGAAGAAGCCCGGTGAATGGGTAGCGCTTGAAAACAGAGGATTCTGAAGACAGAGGTTTTTGCTTTGAAAAAATACGGAATTATGGTGATAGGCTGCGGTCATATCGGCAGTCAGCACCTTGAGAACATTTATTACAGAGATAATATACAGATAGTTGCCGTTGTGGATCAAGACCTTGACAGCGCAAAGCTTGCCGCAAGAAAATACGGTGCGCTCGAATACGGAACAGACTATCACAAGTTTCTCGACGACGACAGAGTCGATATAGTTATAGTTGCGACTTATACGTCTACACACCTTCCGATACTGAAGGAGTGCGTAAAAAAGGGAAAGCACGTTTTGTGCGAGAAGCCTATAGCTGCTACGCTTGAGGACGGAGAAGAGTTCGTAAGGGTAGTGAAGAATGCCTCCGTAAAGGTATTGGTCGCTCATATATTGCGTCATAATAAGTCTTACATTAAGATCGGTGAAATGATTAAAAACGGCGCGATCGGTGAATTAAAAACGGTAAGAATGGTTCAAAACCATCACGCACTTGAGTCAAACAGATTTTCGAATCTTTTGAAGGATTGCACTCCCGTTCTCGACTGCGGCGTTCATTATATAGACGTTATGCAATGGTTTACGGGCTCGAAGATCTGCGAGGTGTCTGGTGTCGGCACAAAGATCGATCCTACGTCGCCGCACTACGATTTTACCATTATGACTTTCCGTATGGAAAACGGCTGTGTCGGCTACTACGAGGCAGGCTGGAACAAGAATATAGAATCGCAGAACATGAAGGAGTTTATAGGTACAAAGGGAAGGATATCCCTCGTTCTTCAGGAACTTCGTTCAAATGACCGTGAGGAGGGCGACCTGATCACTCTTTATGACGGCGAAAGCGGCGAATACAGAATAATCAACAACGATTCCACGTATAAGGATATGTACGGTCAGGTGTGCACGTTGATCGATATGATCGAAAACGATACGGAGGGTAACCCCACCATCGACAGCGTGTTCAGCGCATTCAAGACCGCCTGTCTGGCACAAAAGGCGATCGAAGAAAACAGAATCATCAAGATATAAAAAACAAAAAACTTTGCTCTTGAAAAAAGAGTAAAGTTTTTTGGGATTATAGGCAAAAAACAAGGAAAAGGAAGTGATACAATGAAAAAGCCGGAGCTTTTGGCACCCGCAGGCTCGTATGAGACTTTGGAGAGCGCGATACTTGCAGGAGCCGATGCCGTATACCTCGGCGGAAAGCTTTATAATGCCAGAATGAACGCAAAAAACTTTGATTCGGAGGCAATGAAAAGGGCGGTCGATTTGTGTCACAAAAACGGTGTCAGGCTATATGTGACACTCAATACGCTTATATATGACAGGTGCTTTAAGGATGCGTTGCTTTATGCCGAGGAGCTGTATAAGCAAGGTGTCGATGCACTTATAACTGCCGACGTCGGCTTTTCCAAGAAACTGCACGAGTATCTGCCCGATTTTGAGCTACACGCAAGCACGCAGATGACGGGGCATAACGTTTCGGCTGCCGAGTATCTTGCAAGGATGGGCTTCAGCCGAATGGTTTGTGCGAGAGAGATGCAAAAAAAGGATATAGCATATCTTGTAGAAAAATCTCCCATTGAAATAGAGGCTTTTGTTCACGGAGCTATGTGCGTTTGTCAGTCGGGACAATGCCTGATGAGCAGCTTTATAGGCGGAAGAAGCGGTAACAGAGGCGAGTGCGCACAGCCCTGCAGATTGCCTTATAATAATTCGTATCCCATCTCGCTTAAGGATATGTGCCTCGGAGGACATATAACCGAGCTTGCCGAAATGGGAGTCGCGTCTTTAAAGATCGAGGGAAGAATGAAATCCCCCGATTACGTCTATTCTGTTGTAAGCACGTACAGGAGATTGCTTGACGAAAACAGAAACGCAACGCAAAAGGAGATCGACCGACTTGCCTCGGTTTTCAGCAGAGGCGGCTTTTCCGACGGATATTTTATCGGTAAGGTCGATAATTCGATGCTCGGAATAAGAAGCTCGGGCGACAAAGAGGCTACAAAAAATACAAGCATAAAGCAGACAAAGGTAGGAGCAGCCAAAGATGCGATTAAGCTTCAAGAAAGAAATGGCAGTCTTCCTTCCGTTATTGAAATCGACACAGACGGAGACAGATGCGAAAAAATCAACAGCGCAAGATTTTTTAATGTCGAGTCAATTCCGAAAAGCGATTATTTTGATATAATTTATCTTCCTTTGGAGAAGTTTGACGGCACCCGTGCAAACGGAATCGTTATGCCTCCGGTAATATTCGACAGCGAAAAAGAAAGGGTCGAAAGATTGCTTGAGTCCGTCAAGAAAAAGGGGGCTTTGCATTGCCTTGTCGGTAACGTCGGACACATAGAGCTTGCAAAAAAATACGGCTTTATCATCCACGGCGATTATAGGTTAAATATATATAACAACACGTCTTTTGCAAACTACAGTGATATGAAGAGCATACTTGTGTCACCCGAGCTTACCTTGGCGCAGATTCGGGACATAAAGGGCAAGAAGAGTGTAGTCGTGTATGGAAAAGTACCTCTTATGACTCTTGAAAAACGAACGGGACAGCGCGTCTTGCGCGACAGAAAGCGAGTGGTTTTTCCGGTATTTAAGGAAAGCGGAAGAGAGATCGTTGTGAATTCCGTTCCCATTTATATGGCTGACAGGGAAGATGCTTTGCGAAAGAGCGGAATATTTGACCGTCACTTTATTTTTACTACCGAAACCAAAGAAGAGGTTTTAGCGGTAATAAAGGCGCATAAAGAGAAAAAAATCGGAAAAAATAACGTAAAAAGAATAAAATAGTATATATAACTCAAGAAAAGAGGGTAAACGATATGACAAAGAAGGTTTTAAGAAATTACGCAAGACTTATAACCAAGGTTGGTGTAAACGTGCAAAAGGGACAAGAGGTTGTCATCAATGCAGAGACGGACCAGCCCGAGTTTGTAGCACTTGTTGCAGAGGAATGCTACAAGGCGGGGGCAAAAAGGGTAGTTGTTGATTGGTCTTATCAGCCTTTGACAAAGTTGGGAGTAAGATATCGCACACTGAAAGACCTCAGCAGAGTTGAGGAATATCAGGAAGCTCGTTTGAAATACAGATTAGAGACTCTGCCCGCAATGATACATCTTCACTCGGCAGATCCCGACGGACTGAAGGGCATAAATCAAGAGAAATACAGCAAGGCAACGCAGGCGATAAGAAATGTTACGAAGCCTTACCGCGATCAGATGGACAATAAGTATCAGTGGTGCATAGCGGCTGTCCCCTCTGTTGCTTGGGCAAAGAAAGTATTTCCCGGCGAAAGAAAGAGTGTTGCCGTCGAAAAGCTTTGGGAGGCGATCCTTTATTCGTCAAGGTGTGACGAGGATCCCATCGCAGCCTGGGACAGACATAACAAGAACCTTCACGCAAAATGCAAGTATCTTAATGATTTAGGGATAAAGACCTTGATCTATAAGTCATCGAACGGAACCGATTTCCGTGTCGGAATGATCGAGGATGCAGAGTTCCTCGGCGGTGCTCACGAGACTGTACAGGGCGTTGAATTCAATGCAAACATCCCGAGCGAAGAGGTGTTCATTTCTCCCAAGAGAGGTATGGCAGAGGGCATAGTTTATTCTTCAAAGCCCTTGTCGTATCAGGGTGAAGTGATCGACAATTTCTCTGTAAGATTCGAGGGCGGCAAGGCTGTCGAGGTAAAGGCGGAGCAGAACGAGGAGCTTCTCAAAAAGCTGATCGGTATGGACGAGGGTGCCGCATATCTCGGAGAGTGCGCTTTGGTTCCTTACGATTCTCCCATCCGTAACTCCGGCGTACTTTTCTATACAACACTTTTTGATGAAAATGCTGCTTGTCATCTTGCATTGGGCAGAGGATTTACCAATACCATAAAAAATTTCGACAACTACACATTAGAAGAATTACATTCCAAGGGAATCAACGATTCTATGATCCACGTCGACTTTATGATCGGAACAAAAGACCTTGACATTACCGCCGAGACGATGGACGGAAAGACCGTACAAATATTCAAGGACGGAAACTGGGCGTTTTAATTAAATATACGAAAAAATCCGCTTGTTTTAAACAAGCGGATTTTTTGTCGTTATTATTCTGTTCTGAGTGCGACAACGGGATCTTTCTTAGACGCGCTTCTTGAAGGTATGATACCTGCAATCAAGGTCAGAAGAACGCTTATAGCTATTAGTATCAGTGCCGCATTGAAGGGAAGAACTGCTCTTAGGTTTGTAAGACCTGTGAAGTGAAGAAGAATTGCGTTTATGGGAATACAGAGCAAATACGTTACCACAACACCGAGCAGACCGGAAGCAAATCCGACGATGATAGTTTCGGCGTTAAACATACTTGATACGTCACGCTTGGATGCACCGATCGCACGGAGAATACCGATTTCCTTTGTTCTTTCCTGTACTGAAATGAGTGTGATAACACCGATCATGATCGAGGAAACCACAAGGGAGATCGCAACGAATGCGATGAGAACGTATGTGATCGCATTGATTATAGTCGTGATAGACGACATCATGATACCGAGAAGGTCGGTATATTTGATCTGACGAAGCTCATCTACCGAGTTGTTATAATCTTTGATGGCGGCTACAATTACGTCTTTATTCTCGAATGATGAGGCATAGATATTGATTTTTGCCGGAGAATCGAGATCGAGATAACCCATAGCGACAAGGTTTTCGTCATAGGTGGAGTCGGAGAACTCCATAAGCACGTCATAGAGGTTTGCAATCTGCGAATTGGTGAGTGAAGCAAGTACAGCATCGAGTGTTGCTGCCGCTTGTTCAGGGGGGAGCATAGATAGCTCTGCCATCTTTTCCGCAGCATATTCGCTTGCTACCTGCTCGGTGAGTATAGCGGAAAGCGCGGCTGTCAATTCAGCGTCGGACATTTTTCCAAGGTATGCAGCTACTTCTTCCTCGGAAACGTTCATTTTAGAAGCAAAAATGGGAGCAAGAGTTGCCTCAATAGCTTCGCGGTTGGGGAAGAGGCTCATTTTTTCTGCAAGTCTTCTGCTTATCTCTTCTTCCGAAGGAATGCAATTCATCGCAATGAATACCTCGGCCTTGCCGTTTGTGTCGAGAGAAGAAACGTAGTTGATGAAGTTTGTAGCCTTTATGTGTGTCAGGAACACCTCGTCATAATAACGTGCAAGATGTTCGTTTGTATAAGAGGGGAAAGCTTTGTCAAACTCTTCTGCAAGTTGAGCTGGGGTTTTTGATGCAAGTGCCTTCATCTGTTCTGCGGCGTATTCGCCCTTGATATTTGCAGTTTGAATAGCATTAAACGTATTTGTGATCTCGTTGCTGTTCATACTTGCGAGGTATTTAAGAGCATCTTCTTTTGTGGTATTCATTCGAAGTGCTATTACATCAGCCATAGCGTTTTCCATATCGGTCCTTGTCAGACCTTTGCTCTTTTCAGCAAGCTTTTCCGCAATGTATTCCTCAGAGGGGAGACAAGCGATCTCGGTAAAGAGTTCTGCTTTTTTTGCTTCTCCGATGGTTGCTACGTAATCTTTAACAAAGTTAACCTTTCTTTCAGATGTGAGTGAGCCTTTTGTCGGATCGAAGGGAAGACCCGTTATAACGTCAATATCCGGGGAATCAAGCTGTGCCTTGATTACGGGAGCATCAGCGGCTTTTTCTATAAGATACTCTGTCAGGCCGTAGGTGTATCCGATACCGCCCGAGAGCATTGTGTTGTTGGAGTCTTCCTTGGGACGTATAATGCCGGTAACCTTGAGGGATAGTCCGTTGTCATAGAGATAACGGAGCTCGTCTGCCGAGTTTCTGCGGTCAACGTAAAGTCCGGTTTCTGCATCATAGCGGTAACAGTCAGCATTAAGAACTGTTTTGAATTCCATATTGCGGATATCATCAAAAGTCCACTTATACACCTTGTTGTTGAGCTGTGCGCCGTTGAGTGATGCCTGAGCCAGATTGTCAATATCTTCTGCAGACAAAAGTCCTAAGGTGTAGAGAACAACGTCTCCGAGCTCGTTGTTTTTATCTACGATAAGCACGATCTCGTCATATTCGTTGGGCCACTCGCCCTCGATCTCATACTGATCTTTGATAAGATCATTTACGGGCGAGCCGTCTTTTCCGGGGAGTATCTCCTGCCAAATACCTTTACCGCCGATCTTCATTTCCGAGGATGAGCCGAGCGGAGACATAGAAGTCATAGCCGACATTGAGGACATATCAACGTTCAGATACTTGACCATAAGGTTTGTGATCACTTCTTCGAGGTCAGAACGGATGATATCCCCGTCTACGTTTTTCGTATAGACCTGAAGATCGAGGTTATAAGCGTACTGAACGCCGTTTATCGCATTTCCGAGCTTGGAATCGGGATCGGCAGTTTCCCGGTCAAGGTATATTTTAAACGATTTGAGGTCGTTTTTGGTTTCCTCAATGCTTTGCATAGCCTTGATCATATTTTCAAGTGCGGCTTTTTTGTAGACACCGTCCTTTTCGTGCGTTTCACCTTCTTGATCAACGTTCAAAAAGGCTTGGATAAGGTTTGACATTTCTACTGTGGTTGCTTCAAGGGTGAGCGGGTACGAAGCGAGTGCTTCTTCCTGAACGGAATTGATGTAGTTTGTAGTGCCCTGAGAAACCGAGAGTATCAAAGCTATACCGATAATACCTATTGAGCCGGCAAAAGAGGTGAGGATAGTTCTGCCTTTCTTTGTGAAAAGATTTTTAAGAGAAAGCATAAAAGAGGTTGCGAACGACATAGAGGGCTTTTTCGTTTTCTTGTTTTCAGAGTTAGCCTTTTCTGCTTTCTGCTTTTCTGTTTTATATTCCTCCTCGGTAAGGGGCATAGAGTCGTGTGTGATCTCGCCGTCAAGCATGTTTATGATACGCGAGGAATAGCGGTCTGCCAGCTCGGGATTGTGTGTAACCATAACTACAAGACGGTCTTTGGAGACTTCCTTCAGTATTTCCATGACCTGAACGCTTGTTTCGGTATCCAATGCACCTGTAGGCTCGTCGGCAAGGATAATATCGGGGTTGTTTACGAGAGCACGGGCGATTGCAACTCTCTGCATCTGTCCGCCGGACATTTCACTTGGTTTTTTATTCAACTGGTCTCCGAGACCGACGTCAATAAGAGCCTGCTTAGCTCTTGCTTTTCTTTCTGATTTGCGGACTCCGGAGAGAGTAAGCGCTATTTCAACGTTTTGAAGAACGGATTGGTGAGGAATAAGATTATAGCTCTGGAAAACAAAGCCTACCGAGTGGTTTCTGTAGGTATCCCAATCTCTGTCCTTGAAGGATTTGGTGGAACGTCTGTTTATAAAAAGGTCTCCGTCCGTATATTGGTCAAGGCCTCCGATAATGTTAAGTAAAGTGGTTTTTCCGCAGCCCGACGGGCCAAGGATCGAAACGAATTCCGAAGAGCGAAATGTGATGTCGACGCCCTTAAGAGCATGGACCACACCGTTTCCGGCAGGATAATCCTTTTTGATTTTTCTGAGTTCGAGCATATCTTTTTCCTTTCTTAGAAACAATATCCGCATTATAATAATTAATTATACACTCTATTGTAAACACTGTATAGAATTTTTTTTTATTTTTTTTGAAAATAGTGTAACAAAAATCGGAAAAAATAAAAAATAAAGCAAAAAACTCTTGTAATAATAAAAAAAATGTAGTATAATATTTATTCAACAAGATAACTGTTTGGAAGGAGTGAAGGTTATTGGAGAAAAAGAAAATTAAAGACGGATTTAAAGACGATAACGGTAAATGGCACTTTTTTACTGTACCCAATATACTTACGATTTTCAGAATTTTGCTCATTCCTTTGTTTGTGTATCTGTTTATAAAAGATTATGACATTGAGGCTTTTGCGATTCTCGTGCTTTCGGGTGTTACAGACGTTGTAGACGGATTTATTGCGAGACATTACAACATGGTAAGCGCAGTCGGAAAGGCGCTTGATCCGATTGCGGATAAGCTTACTCAGGTAGCTATGCTTTCATGCCTTATGACGAAATTTGTTTCGATGTGGGTACCTTTTCTTCTTATGATATTCAAAGAGTTTTTTTCGGGTATATCCGCTTTGGTTGCAATCAAATATACAGGTGAGGTTCACGGGGCAGACTGGCACGGTAAACTTACCACGTTTTCGTTGTATACTATGATGGCTTTGCATATAATATGGCCTACTATTCCGTCGGTGCTTTCAAACGTACTTGTAGGATGCTGTGTGGGTCTTATGATCATTTCGCTCTTCTTGTATAACGTTAAGAATATAACTATGGCTAAGGATGGAAAGAAAAAAGAGGAGAATTCCAAATGAATAAAGTTGTGAAATGGCTTGACAACTTTTGGTATCATTACAAGTGGCACGTTATAGTAGCTTCGTTTTTTGTCATTGTTTTCGGTGTTGCGACAGCACAGATGGTAAGTAAAGAAAGTGTTGATTCTTACGTAATGTATGCGGGACCTTCAGCTTTTACTCCAAATGAAATATCGGAGATACGAGACGTATTCGAAATTGTTACCCCCGATTCAAATAAGGACGGAGATTCGTACGTTGAATTTATTGATATTACTTATTTGACCGATGCCAAGCTTAAGGAAAACAAGAAGCTTGCCGAAGAACAAGGAACCGAGTATAAGCCGAATATGGAATTTGTATACAATTCAAGGGAAAAGTACAGAGTCCAGTTGGCGGCGGGCGATGCATATCTTGTGTTGGTAGATCCGGAAACGTATATGATGGATTACGGGACCGGAATGTTTGAGAAGCTTGAGGATATTGGTATTTCGACCGATAAGGCGTATGACGAGTATTCGATCAGATTCAAGGATACCGATTTCGGAAGCTATTTCCCGATTTTCAATAGGATTCCCGACGATACGTTGATCTGCTTCAGAGCTATGAACGTGACCGCCAAGGCACGCGGCAAGAAGGAACGTAAAAAATATGATAACCAGCTTGAGCTTTTTAAAGCAATTCTTGCTTATGAAGCGGAAGTAACGGTTGATAATGAAGAATAAAAATACGGTGTATTCGAGCTTTGTCGAGTACACCTTTTTTCATGCAACAAGGCACATAGTCATACTATGTGCCTTGTTGATTTCTTTTTGTGACGGAGGTAAGTCTCCATGGCGTAGATAAAATTTTTCAGAGTGATCGTATTTTGCTTATCAGCCCTCGGATTTGGGAACAAAAGAGTTGCAGTTTGTACATCTTACGTCGGTAGGATGGCTTTCCTGTGTGCCGATATTGATTTTGTCAAGTGCACAGTAATTTTCGGTCTGACTGTGATTTGCACAGCTTACGACCGTACATTCGATGCAGTGGTTTTTACATTTTGTGTTCATAATAATATCCTCCTTGTTTCGTACGATATTATTTTGATACGGTAGGTCAAAAAATATTCGCAAAAAGAATATAATATCAGCAGAAAAATTTGCAAAAAAAAATAATGCCCACAGGACAAGTAGACGTGTGGGCATTGTTTTTTTATCAGAGATAGAGTAAGGAAGAACGAACCTTCTTGTATTTTTCGTACTTTTCTGCGTAGATTGAAGCAAATTTATCGTCGGGGTATACGGTATCGCCGTAAACAACGAACTTGGAAGCAGCTTCGTGAAGGTCTTTATATTTTCCGAGTGTGACTGCCGCGAGCATAGCACAGCCTGCCGCACCCGCCTCGTCTGTAACGAGAGGTGTGATAGGACGCTTGAGGATATCTGCTTTGATTCTGAGCCAAATGGGGGATGTAGCACCGCCGCCGGTAGCCTTGAGGCTGTCTACCTTAATTCCGAATCTTTCGAGAGTTTCAAGGTTGTACGCCATTTCGTATGTAAGACCTTCCATAAATGCACGGTAGATATCGGGCAAGCCCTTTGCCATATCAAGACCGGTGATCGTACCCTTTGCGTTAGCTACAAGGTCGGGAGTACCGCCGGCACCCATAAAATGGGGAACAACGATTACCGAAGAAGGCTCTGTAGCGCAGTTCTCGTCAAGGATTCTGTATACCGAAACGCCTCTCTGTGCGGCTTCGGGCTTGAGGTTTGACGCAAAGCAGTCTCTGAACCATTTGAGCGAAACACCGCCCGCGAAGTTGAATGCATAGGTTGCATAGAGGTCTTCGCCTGCGGGATGTGGAACGCATACGAAATTGTTGTTTGTGAATTCGGGGTTTCTTACGATGCCGCGGAATACGGGAGTGATACATTCGACAGAGCCTGTACCGTCGACGGCTTCACCCTCGTTAAGCACGCCTGCACCGAGTGCAGCAGCAACCTGGTCGTGTGCAGAGATGACAACCTTTGTGGATGTGGGAAGACCGAGCTCTCTTGCAAGAGAGGGTATCATTTCGCCTACAACGCTTCCGCAGGGAACGGGTGTCGAGAAGAGATCGGGAGAAAGACCTGCCGCGTCAAGGATCTCTTTAGAAATACAACGGTTTTCAACGTCAAACGTAAGGGAACGGCAAGCCAAGCTGTAGTTGATCTTAGCTTCGCCCGAAAGCTTATATGCGATATAGTCACCGATAAGCAAGAATTTCCAAACGTTGTTTCTGACCTCGGGAATATTTTCCATAGACCAGATAACTTTAGGAAGAGAATACATAGCATCCGGCTTGTCGCAGGTGATATGCATTATTTTTTCCTTGCCGAGCTTGTCGATAAGTCTGTCGGTTTCGGCGAGACCTCTCTTGTCGGTATACATAATGATGTTTGAAAGAGCATTTCCGTCCTTGTCGACGGGAACAAAGGATTCACCGAAAGAGGTAATGGAAATAGCACCGACCTCGTCTGCCTTAATGTTTGCCGCACATCCCTTGATCACCTCAAGAACAGAAGAAAACATTTCATTCGGGTTCATATCAGCTTGTCCGGCTCTGGTGGTGTATTCCTTGTAGCATTTGTAAAGGAATTTTCCTTCTTCGGAAAAGGCAACGCATTTACAGCCGCTGCTTCCGACATCAAGACCTAAAAAAATCATATCTTAATCTCCTAAAATTATTAGAATTAAAACTTTATTTATACTAATTATAATTATTTTACGTTAAGTTGTCAACGGATTTAACACCAAAATTCAAACAAACGTTCAAACGAGAGGAATGCATCCTGTAAATATCCCGATTTGCTGAGATAATCATAGATCAGAGCAGAATTTATGAGAATAGCAGATGCTGCCGAATAAACGAAAAATGCAGTGATAAATGTTTTTGCAAAGCCGTTTTCTGACAGCTTATATTTTTCGTAAAGGAAGAAAATGATAATCATTCCTCCGAGTATGAACTGCCACGAAAAGTCAGCGGCGTATCTTACTCCGTAACCGCTTTCCCATATTGAGAAAATGATGACAAGGGGGCAAAGGATGCATACGGAAAGAAGGAGGAGCGAGGGGATAAGTCTTTTCTTTTTGTCTGCTTTTTTATATGCAAGAGGAGCGAGGAAGAGACCGAGCGAGGGGATTGCTCTGTAGAACAGACCGATGGCATTTCTGTTTGCGATAAAGTAGTATCCGTTCGTGTTGAGCGAAGAAAAATTCGAGAAAATAAACGGGAATTCCGGCTTAACGTAGGGGGCGGCAAACAGGTAGTTCCAAAAACCGATAAACACAAAATCTGTGTGATATTCCGCCCTTGTGAAGTCGTTTATGGTAAGTGAATACTGTATACCGAAATCGAAGAAATTGCCGAATCTCACGTAGTTGTAGATCATTTGTATTCCACCGATCAAGACGAATGGAATGAGTGCTGCTGAAAGAAAGGCTGTGATCGACTTTGCTTTATTCAGATTTTTTGAAATTGCCGTCGACTTCGTTTTAAATAGTCCGACCGCTATAAAGAGCAGGGCAGCAACGCAATACACTGCAAGCGTCGGACGGCAAAGAACCGCCAAGGCAAGACAGGTCGAAGACAAGCAAATGTGCCGCTTGTATATCTTGCCTTCGGAAATAACGTTGGATTTTATGAGGAAATAGAAGCCCATGCAGGTAAACGCAAAGCCGGAGCTCTGGGCGATCTCATAAAAGAGCGGAGATGCAAAGCAGTAGTAGACAGCACTCGAAAACTGAATGACCAAGAGGGAAGATACAGCTACGCTGAGAGGCAAACGGGGGAAGAATTTTTTGATAAATTCATAGAACAAAAGCGAAAGAAAGGCAATTCCGATCATACCGAATATCATAACGGCTTCGGGGGTGGAAAAATAGTATCCGGTGAGAAGGTTAAAAGGTAAAAACAGGAGCAAAACCGGTGCTATACCGTAATATGAATAGTATTTTCCATCAAAAAGGAGGTGATCCCACTTGTAGCTCAAGCCTTCTGCTATTCTTGCGCCCCAATCATAGGGGTTGTCCATTTCGAGCAGGTTTTGCGGCGGGGTATCAAGGAGTGTGACCCGGCCGTTTTTGAAGGCATCGACAAGCTCTTGGCTTATCTGATTACCGCTCGTTTGGGCAAGGCTGTTGAACAGAATTCCGCTTTTATTGTAATTGTACAGAACTGTAATGAATACTGCAAAGGCAAGCATTATTCCCGTTATAACAAATGTTGAGTAGGCGAAAGCTCCCGATTGTTCTTCGACTGTTGATTGCATGGTTTTGGTATTCAACAGCAGATACATCATAAAGACCAGTGAGAATATCAGAATTGCTCTGAAAGCGGAAATGTCGAGAGGAACGTGGGAGTTAGCCGTGATTCCGTTGACCGAAAAATAACAGCCCTCGTCAGCTGACAAAGTAACGCGAAGATCGCTTACCTTACCCGACATATTAAGGATAACGGTTTTGGTTTTTTCGTCATTTCTTATGATTACACCGTCAGCCGTACCGTATCTGTAATCGGCAGAATAGGTCTCGTCTTTTGCATCGATTTTTACGTTTACAAGGTTTGTTTTCTTTGTTCTTATTTCGAAATCTTCAAGATATGCCGAGTCGTGAAGAGTGCAATCAATATAAAGTGTGCCGATTCTTTGATCAACGTTTTTAAAGCTGATCGTGGTTTTGTTTATAAAATTTAACGACTCTGTAGAATACTGCGCATTTGCAAGAGAGAGTGATTTTTCTTCGTAGTTGCCAAAGCACAGATGATATGAGTGATAGTTAAAAATGAAAACTTCCGCAAAAACACAAACAGACAGTAATATAACACCGAACTTTTTTGTTTTTTTGCTTAACGGGATGAGCATGATTCCGAGTCCCACGAGTAATATTACCAAAAAATTTATCAGAGCATTTCCCATCACAGGTCCTCCGTTTAATCAATATACTTGGAAAAATATTATACCATACAATGAGTAAAAAAACAACCGATGCCCCTAAAAAACATCGGCTGATTGTCTGTTATTTCTTTTTGAAATAATACTTTTTGAAGTTTTTGTATTGTCCGAAGTAGTAGCGCTTGATCTTAAGCCAGCGTTTGAGGTTAAAATCCTCTTTGCAGTCAAGCGTGCGCATATATTTTTTTTGCTTGATGAGCGATTTGATTTCTTTTTTCAATTCTTCGTCTTCAACGTACTTGAACACAACGCATTTTGGTACGTTTGCCCAAAGGGCAATGTTTTCGTTGAAAACACAGGAATATTCTTTTCCGTAAACCGCATCGTCGACAAGTGTTTGCATAAGATTAAGTCCCGCACTTCTGACAAAGAATGAGCTTCTTCCGGGACGGGGATTTATCTCCATCATATAGTATTTTTTTCTTGTCCGGTCATACTTCATATCGATGTTTGAAAAGCCGATATAACCGATATCTTCAAGAAATTTCTTGATTTTATTATAGAGCTCGATGTCTCCTCTCGAAACGATCGCGGCATAATTGCCGAGTGTTTTGGGGTGGTATTCCTCAAGTGCCGGCTGACCGAGACACATAAGCCTTACCTTTGCATTTGAGTCGGAATAAGAGTTCATAACGCGCATGTCGGAGTCGTCACCGGGGATGAATTCCTGAATGATAAGCTTGCCGTTATAGCCGGAATTATTCATATTCTCCATCGTTTTGACGTAGGTTTCTTTGTCGTAGAAGAAAAATACCTTCTTTTTGCCCTCGAATTCGCAGTGCAAATATTCGTATGCATTGGAGTTTTCGGGTTTAACGACGATCGGGAATCCGAACGGAAGCTTATCTATGGCAGCGATCCTGTCGTCAGGGAGAGCTATGTAGGTATGCGGATAATCCATTCCGTGCTTTTCACACAGAGCGTAGAACTTGTCTTTTGTGTCAAGCGTGTCAAGCAGCTCGGGAGAGATAAACTTGTTTTCGATCAATCCCTCAAATTTATCGTAATGCCTTGACATAAGCGCGCTGTAATAGTCGGAGCAGGGGATTACTATAAGTTTATCATATTTTGCCTTGTATTCCTTCAAAACTGCAAGTAACGCCGATGGAAATACGGAATCCTTGTCGAAATCTTCTATCTTTTTTATTGTGAAAAGACTGCTGTTTGACGTAGGAACAAGCTGACGTGTGCAGCAAAGGAGGGGCTTGATCTTATAGACTTCGTTAAAAAGTCTTGCTTGACCGTATGCATTTTCATCGCTTCCGAGGACGATCGGAAGAAAAGTTGTATTTGTCATTATGTCAACCTCGTTTTATCTTAAAACAAAATACTGCTCATACCAGAGAAGGAATGAATAGACTGTGTAGATCGCTCTTGCGTTATTGGCTTTTCCTTCAAGATGATCGTTGAGCATCTGATTGAGAATGTCGACGTTAAAGAATTCCTTGGCATAATCCGCACTGAATTGCTTTTTGACTTTGTCGCCGTATTTTGCATCGCGTATCCATACTCTGAAGGGAACCATAAAGCCCGCCTTCTTTCTGTTTGCCCATTCGGTGGGAATGTGAGACAAAGCAGCTTTTCTAAAGGCTCTTTTAGTGTGTCTGCCCTTCATCTTTTGTTTTGATGTTAGCGTTTTTGCGACGTTCCAGACCTCTCTGTCAAGGTAGGGGACACGTGCTTCAAGAGAGTGAGCCATTGTCATCTTATCGGCTTTGAGCAGAATATCGTAGGGAAGCCAGAGATGCATATCAAGATACATTTTCTTTGTGAGGTCGTCACATCTCTTTACCTTCTCGTAATAGGGGGCTGTAACGTCCTTATAGGAGAGACTGCTCTTGTATCTGTCATTTGTTATTTTGTCGGCTTGTTCGTCGTTCATGATAAACGCCTGGCCGATGTATGTGTCTTCCACTCTTTTTGCGTTTGTTGTAAAGAATGTTCTGATGTGTCTCTGAGGAAATTTGCCGAAGAGCTTTGCCAGACCTTTGCGGAAGGAAAGGGGAAGCTTTTGATAGATTTTTGAGGGCGTGCTTTGAATGTACCAGTCATAGCCGCCGAACAGCTCATCGGCACCCTCGCCCGAAAGAACGACCTTTACGTCTTCTGCGGCAAGCGATGAGAGATAGTAAAGAGGAACAGCGGAAAGATTTGCATGAGGCTCGTCGGAATGATACTGAACATAGGGGAGGGCATCGAAAAATTCGTCGGGAGTGATTTCTTTGATCTTATTCGGTATATTTAGTATCTTGCAGAGATCTGCTGCAAGATTAGTCTCGTCAAAGCCTTCAATTTGGAATCCTACGGAATAGGTCTTCATAGGCTTGATCCTGCCTTTTCTGACGGTTGACGCAACGTAGCTCGAGTCAACGCCGCCCGAAAGGAATGAGCCTACCTCGACGTCTGCGATCTGGTGGTATTCAACCGAGGAAAGCACTGTTTCATCAATCAGTTTTACTGCATTATCAAAGGAGCGCTTCTCGGGAGAAAACTCGGCTTCAAAATATTTTGTTTCGGTGAATTCTCCGTTTTTGTAGGTAAAATAGCAACCCGGCGTAAGCTTAAACACGTTTTTGAAAATACACTCTTTCGTGGGGGTATACTGGAATTCCAGATACATCTTCAAGGCATCGGGATTTACCTCTTTTTTAAAGTGGGGGTGGGGAAGAAAGGATTTGATTTCGGATCCGAAAATAAGTGTTCCGTCAAATACACCGTAATAGAAGGGTTTGATTCCGAAATAGTCTCTTGCACCGTAAAGCGTATGCTCCTGCTTATCGTAGATGACAAATGCGAACATACCGCGAAGCATAGATGCAGTCTTTTCGCCGTAGACTGTATATGTATTCAAGATGACCTCGGTGTCGGAGTTTGTTGAGAATACGCAGCCGTTTTCATCGATAAGTTTTTGGCGTATTTCTCTGTAATTGTATATTTCGCCGTTAAAAACTATCACGTATCTGCCGTCAGCCGAATGAATAGGCTGGTCACCGCCCTTGAGGTCGATGATGCTGAGCCTTCTGAAGCCGAGGGCAACAAAATCATCAACAAAGCTTCCGGCGCTGTCGGGACCGCGATGGATGATAGTATCACTCATTTTTTCTATGAGCTCATTTCTGTTTATTAATTCAGTATTATTTGAGAAAAAACCGGTAAAACCGCACATAGTTTTATGTGTCCTTTCGAGTTTGATCAGTGTATTTTTGTAGCCTTTTCGGCAAGTTCGTCATATTCTTTCAGTATGTCGATCGATAGCTGTGCATCGGTCGGGCAGTCTTCGTAAACAAGACCTCGTTTTAGTCTTGTCTCCTCTCCTTTACCCGTGAAAAGAATAACCTTTTTTTCAGCCTTGAAGCCGAAAACGGCATCCTTGATGGCTTGTCCGCGGTCTTCGATCATGGAATATGGGCATTCTTTTATGTTTGATGCAATGTCGGAAGCAATGTCGGAAAAAGGCTCTTCGCCCGAATCCTCTTCGGTGATTACGATGTAATCGGAATGAGCATCAGCCTCCTCGGCAAGATCTTTTCTGCGGAGGTGAGCCTTGCATCCCGGACAGCCGAATACAGATACGACACTGTATCCGGGGTACTCGATACCAACCGTGTTGTAAAGTGCATTGAAACTCATTTTATTGTGTGCATAGTCAACGATTATGGCGATGTTCTTGTCTTTGCTGGTATAGACCTGCATTCTTCCGCTTACCCTTGCGTTAGAAAGCCCCTCGGAAATGTATTTTTCGTCGATCCCGAGAATGTGGCAGACGGCAATGGCGGCAAGCGCATTGGAAACGTTGAAGATTCCGGGCATCGTGATACACATTTCTTTTTCAAACTTGGGTGTCTTTACGTTGAAATAAAATCCGTTGCCCCTTTTTTCTATCGAACTGCAGTATATTGTATCGTCGGGACTTGTGCCGTAGGTGATTATGTTGCACTTGCCTCTGGCAGAATCAATTATTCTGTCGGAATAGTCCGAGTCGGAATTGATGACAGCGTTTTTGCATGAATTAAATATTTTTAACTTGGAAGAGAAATAGTCTTCAAAATCGCTGTGTTCGATCGGGCTTATATGGTCAGTCCCGATGTTGGTGAAAAGGGCGATGTCGAAGCATACTCCGGCAACCCTGTCGTATTTAAGTGCTTGGCTTGATATTTCGCTTACAAGGTGTGTGATACCGCTTTTGTATGCATTGTCGAAGTGCCTGTAGAACTCGACCGCCTCGGGCGTGGTTATGTGAGATTCGAAGTCGTTTACTCCGTCATAGGTATCAATGGAAGAGATAACTGCAATACGCGGTTTGTTCATTGCTTTCATATATCGATCGAGAATTGCACGCAGATAGTAGGTAACAGTGCTTTTTCCTTTGGTTCCCGTGATTCCGATCGACACGAGTTTTTCGGGGGCATTGTCAAAAAACAACCGTGCAAGGATCGGCATAGCTTTTCTGATATCAGAGACAAGTATGCCCTCGGGTCTGCCGTAATCTTTTTCGCTGACATAGCAAATTGCACCTCCGGAAACAGCAAAATCAAGATAGGTTTCCTTGAAATGCGCGCCTTTGCATATAAAAATTGCGTCGGAAGAAAGCTCTCTCGTGTCATAGGTCAAGCACTTTGCCTCTTTGCAAAGAGTTTCCTTTGAAAGACTGTGCGAGATAAGCAGCTTTTCTTTTTGCAAAGCACTTAAGTAATCGCCCACAATAGGGTGTTTCATGATCTTTACCTCTTCAAAAAACTAATTGTGTAAAAGAAAATTATGCCTCGCCGTTTTTGCGGAGAAGTGCGATTGCGGAGGCTACGTCCTCTTTGCCGAAAACCGCAGAGCCGGCAACGATGACGTTTGCGCCCGCTTTAACAACCTCGTTTATGTTGTCGGCGTTGATTCCGCCGTCGACCTCGATGTCAAGCTCGGGCAGGAGTGCTCTCGATTCTCTGATCTTGTCAAGAGATTCCGGGATAAAGGACTGACCGCCGAATCCGGGCTCGACAGACATAATAAGAAGCATATCGAACATACCGATAAAGGGCTTCAGTGCAGTAACGGGAGTTTTGGGCTTGATCGAAAGACCAGCTTTGATTCCGTATGATCTGATTTTCTCCAATGTTTCAGCAACGTTGTCGCAGCTTTCGAGGTGTATTGTGATTATATCAGAGCCTGCTTTTGCAAAATCGTCGACATATCGAATGGGGTCGATTATCATAAGGTGGGTGTCAAACACCATTTTGCTCTGCTTGCGGATGGACTTTTGGATGGGTGCACCGAGAGAAATGTTGGGTACAAAAACACCGTCCATAACGTCGATATGTAAGTATTCTGCGCCGCCCTTTTCGGCTCTGTCAACGTCGAATCCGAGCTTTGAAAAGTCTGCGGAAAGAATTGAGGGTGAAATTTTTATCATGGTAGGTTTCCTCCAAAAAAACTGTGTGTGATTTATAAAAAAATATGTTTGCAAAGATGATCAAAAAAAAGCAACCGTTCGGCACAAATGGCAGATGTGACAAATGTAATAAAATGCCATAAAATAGTATCAGATATGCAAAACGGAATCTCCTTCGAAACAAGGATGTGGCGAAGGCCGAAATAACAAGGATCGTGTGCTGAAAAATACTTCGGGGAGGCCGTTATTATATAGATATCTATACTGCGCGAAAAAGCATATAAATTGGCAGTATTAAGAAAAAACAAAGACAGCGAGGGGAGAGCAAATGAGCTCTCTCTTTGTTTTTAGCATTTTACAATAAGGCATACCGCGTGTGCGGCGATGCCTTTTTTTTCGCCGGTAAAACCGAGATTTTCTTCTGTGGTCGCTTTGACGTTTACTGCCGACATTTCGACAGAATAGGCTTTTGCAATATTTTTTTGCATTTGCTCGATATATGGGCGCACCTTCGGGGCCTGCATTATCAACGTTGCATCGATGTTGGATATCTTGTAGCCGTTATCTTTCAGAAGTTCCGCTGTTTTGGCGGCGAGGATGAAGCTGTCAATGTTTTTGTATTTGCCGTCGGTATCGGGAAAGTGAAGGCCAATGTCGCCGAGCCCCAAAGCACCGATGACAGCATCCATAATTGCATGGATGAGCACGTCGGCGTCGGAGTGGCCGTCAAGCCCCTTATCGTATGGAATATCAACACCGCCGAGAATGAGCTTCCTGCCTTCGACCAATCTGTGTACGTCGTATCCGTGTCCGATTCTGATCATTTATTTTCCTCCTCGGCAGATTGTCTTGATTTCAAGATTGCATCTGCAATTATAAGGTCTTCCTTTGTGGTGATCTTGAGGTTGTTTCGTCCGCAGTCGACAAGCTTAATTTTAAAGCCGTAGTTTTCGACCAGCATACAGTCGTCGGTAGCAACAAGTCCCTCTTTTTTAGCCGAGAAAGCACAGGCTCTGTATACCGAGGCTCTGAATACCTGCGGTGTTTGTGCGCTCCAGGCAAAATTCCTGTCGGGGGTTGACTGAATAAACATATTTGAGTCAGCCATTTTTAGCGTATCGTATATCTTTGATGCGGCGCAGGCACAACCGTCTGTGTAGGCGGCTTTTACAACGTCTTTTATGTTTTCTCCGGTGATCAGACATCTGACTCCGTCGTGAATTGCTACGTAATCTGCTTCCTCTGAGACTGCTTTGAAGCCGTTGAGAACCGACTCCTGTCGAGTCTCTCCGCCTTCTACGATCTTTGTGACCTTTGTTAAGCCGTATTTGTTTATTATTTTCGTGTATAGCTCGATCTCGTCGGACTTTGCGACAATGACTATTTCATCTATATACGGGGAGGATTGGAATTCGATGACAGTTCTTGCGACTATAGGCATACCGTCAAGAAGCATAAATTGTTTTGTTGTGCCGTCTGCACTCTGCATACGGGTGCCGCTTCCTCCGACGGTAATTATTGCTGATGTCATAGGCTTGGAAAACTTGAGTGTAAGCTTATCAAGCATACCCGAAACAGCTTTTGCGGTTTTTTGGAAAAAATTGCTCATCGTATTAACTCCGTTATCATTAATGATGCATATCGGCATAATTATAATTATTATAGCACAAATGGAATGTAAAAATCTACATATTTTGAAAAATTTATTAAAAAAATGGTTAGATGCTCTAAAAAAAAGAAATGAGCGAAGAATTATTAAAAAAAGAGGGAGGAAAATGAAAAAAACTATTTGCAAAACGGATAATATATGTTATAATATATTAATTATAAAAAATGTCTGGCGGTGGTTGTTATTATCAAGGAATACTTCAAGGGACTCATCGACGTATTTAAGTCTCAGATGAAAGCGTTTTCGTTCGGCGTAAACGATTTCTTCGACATTTTGATCGTTGCTATGTTGCTGTACTACGTCTACAAGTTTATAAAGCAGAGGCGTGCGGGCAAGCTTGCCTTGGGTCTCGGTGTCATACTTCTTGTAAACATTTTGAGTAACATATTCTCTCTCAGCGCATTGGGCTTTATAATAAGCAACTTTTTCCAGATAGGACTTCTTGCCATAGTAATTATTTTCCAGCCGGAGCTTCGCTCTGCGCTTGAACAGGCGGGCGGTACATCACTTAAGGGCTTAAAGAACCTGGGGGAAAAACACTCGCTTGAAAATACAGAAAAGCTTATAAACGAGCTTTGCGATGCTGCTTGTGTTACGGCGAAGGACAAAACCGGTGCTCTGATCGTTTTTGAAAATAAACTTGCACTCAATGACGTGGTCGCAAGCGGAACCGTAATAAACGCAGATGTTTCATCGTTTTTACTCAGAAACATATTTTTTGAAAACACCCCTCTCCACGACGGCGCGGTCGTGATCAGGGATGGAAGAGTGTGTGCTGCAGGTTGCTTTTTGCCTCTTTCGGAAAGCAATACTATTGAAAAGGAACTGGGCACAAGACACCGTGCTGCGATCGGAATGAGCGAGGTCAGCGACGCTATGGTACTTGTTGTGTCCGAGGAGACGGGTACTATATCCTTGACAAGGAACGGAGAGATCAGAAGAAACTTTGACTATGCCGGACTGAAAAAGGAGCTTACAGCTTTCTTTGTTCCCGATGAGGGTGCGACTCCAAAGAAGATGTTTAGTATAATTCCTCAGAAATCATCCAAAAAAACAGAAAAGCCCGCCAAGAAGGAAAAGAAGAAAAAAAAGGCGGAGTTGCCGACTGATGATGAGATAGGACTTAGTTCGTTTGACGGAGATAGTGAAGAATGAATAATAATATTTCGAGTGAAAAAGAAAAAAGATCCCGTTCCGCGGGTTCGGGCAGGGTGATGGATTTCATAGCCAAGATTGCATGCTTGGTGGTTGCATTCTTTATTTGGTTTTATGCAATGAGCTCTGATGTTGTCACACTGGAGAGAGATTTTACAGTTCCCGTAGTTTTTGAAAATGAGGACATTCTTCTTGAAAAGACGGGTTGGTCCGTTCTTTCCGGAAAGGGAAACAGCATAGTCGTGACCCTGAAGGGTAAAAGAAATACGGTAAACAAGATCAACGATTCCGACATACGCGCGACAGTAGATGTTTCCAATGTAGAAAAGGCAGGGATCCAGGAGCTTGTTATAAAAGTATCGGCGCCTACAGAGTGCGAGGTAGTCAATATGTCGGTCTCAAGCATTTCGCCAAATATTGATAAAAGGGTGACAAAGACCGTTCCCGTAAAGGTTGTATATTATGATTGCACTACGCCTACCGACCAGGAGCTTGAGACGGTGCTGAACGTTTCCTCCGTCGAGATAACAGGCCCGGAATCCGAGCTTGATAAGGTAGATGCGGCGCAGGCAGATCTTTCCCCGGGATATGTTACGCAAAGCTTGAAGATGACCGCCCCCCTCAGATTGGTGGACCAAAACGGAAACGATATTAAGAGCGATTACGTTACGCTGAATACAAAGACTGTCAATGTCACCGCAAAGCTGTTTGCTTCAAGGGAATTGATCCTGTCGGTTGATAACAAATACGGTTATTTCAATGATAACAACGTAAGTATATCCATCACTCCGCAGGTGATCACCGTGCGAGGAGAGCCATTGCTCCTTGAGGAAAAATTCAAGGACGGGAAGCTTGTCGTGGCTGTGCTGGACGAAAAGAAATTTGTTTCGGACGGCAAGCAAGAGGTTCCGATCGTTTTGCCCGAGGGTGTGACCTTGACAACCACCGAAACAAAGGCGGAGATCGACGTAAGACATATAAACACTGATATAAAGACAGTAACGGTAAGTGATATTCAGCTCAAGAATATCGGCGGACTTGATTGCGAGCTTCAGACAGAGAGTTTGAACATTATGCTGAGAGGGCCTTACGATCTGCTTTCGACTATCGGAGAAGATGACATTACTCTGACAGCAAATATGAAAAACTACAGCTCGGTAACGGGTATAATGGTCATTCCCGTTTCCGTAAGCTTTTCTTCCGAATACGAACGCTCCGTCTACGAGCTTGAAAGCTATTCGGTTACGGTGAATATCAAATAAAAAGAGGAAATATGATGCGGATAGTTATAAGAGACGTGCGTTTAAATGCTTTGGCATCGGATAACGATGCCGAAGCAGCAGCAAAAAAACAACTGAATAGTGTGTTTGGCGCAAATGGGTTTCGAAACGTATCCGTATACAGAAGTTCGGTTGATGCGAGGCACGTTAATAATATTACCAAGGTCTTTTCGGTTTGCGCGGACATTGAATGTAACGGGATCTCTGATGATGTACTGAAAAAACTAAATGCTACGGTGCTTGAGAATGGCGCTTTAGACGTTAAGTACGGCAATGAAAAGGCAGAATACAGACCGCTTATCGTCGGATTTGGTCCGGCGGGAATGTTTTGCGGTCTTGTGCTTGCGGAGAACGGATACCGTCCGATAATAATCGAGCGGGGAAACGATATTTCCGAGCGTGACAGGGCAGTGATGCTTTTCAGAACAAAGGGTATACTTGACACCGAAAGCAACGTACAGTTCGGAGCGGGTGGCGCAGGCACTTTTTCGGACGGTAAACTTGTTACACGAATAAACGATAAAAACTGCAGATATGTTATAGAGTCATTTCATAAATTCGGAGCTCCGGACAGTATTTTAACTAATGCAAAGCCGCATATAGGCACGGATAATCTCGGAAGGATAGTTTCTGCAATAAAGGAGCGTATAACGGAATGCGGCGGCGAGGTGTTTTTCAACACCCGTTTTGAAGGCTACAAAAAAATAGGCGGCGGATTGTCCGTAAAAACATCTAAGGGCGATCTTTCATGCAGCACTCTTGTTCTTGCAACGGGACACAGTGCGAGGGATACTTATACCAATTTGGCGGAAGCGGGACTTGAAATGGTATCGAAGGCTTTTTCCGTCGGTGTGAGGGTAGAGCAGCTTCAAGCTGAGATAAACAGATCGGTTTACGGCAGATATGCAAAGATGCTTGGAAATGCCGAATATAATTTTTCGTACCGAAAGGGCGAAAGGGCAGTATATACTTTTTGTATGTGTCCCGGCGGCCATGTCGTAGAGGCTGCGTCGGAAGAAGAAACTGTTGTTGTAAACGGAATGAGCAATTATAAGCGCGACGGCGAAAACTCCAATGCCGCGCTTGTCGTTTCGGTTTTGCCTGAGGACTGCGGAGGCTCGCTTTTTGACGGAATGAATTTCCAAAGACAGCTTGAAAGAAAAGCTTTTGTTATGGGCGGCAGTGATTACGGTGCACCCATACAAACCGTGGGCGATTATTTAAACGGTACGAGCGGTAGCGCGCCCACAAGAATAAAACCGTCGTATATGGACGGAAAAAGAAACAGACTGTGCGATTTAAACGGTTTGTTTCCGGGCTATATAAACTCGTTTTTAAAAGAGGGATTGTGCAGATTTGAAAAGAAGATAAAGGGTTATGCCCCAGCCGATGCAATTATGACGGGCGTCGAAACAAGGACCTCGTCCCCGATACGAATCGTGAGAAATGAGATGCTTCTGTCTCCGACACTTGACCGTATTTATCCCTGCGGAGAGGGTGCGGGTTATGCGGGAGGCATCACAAGTGCTTCGGTCGACGGAATAAGAGTAGCGCTGAAAATTATGGAAAGGTACAAACCTTTAGTTTGAATCAAAGATCGAAATGAAACAGTTTGGTACAGTTGTTGAAACTGATGGGAAGATGGCAAGGGTAGAGTGTGACAGACAGTCTGCCTGCGATATGTGCGAAAATGCGGAGCATTGCGTTGAAAAATGCAAGAAGGTATATACAAATGCTTTGAATACTTTGGGAGCAGAGACGGGAGATTTGGTTGAAATAGAGACCGAGACGTCAAGAGTGCTTGTCAGTGCTTTAATAGTTTTTTTATTACCTGTATTGTTGGCTATAGGTGCGAATTTTATTGCAAACAGGATGTTCGGAGAGGGCGTCTCTGTTCTTATAACCTTTGCAGTACTGGTGGGCAGTGTTGTTTTGTTCAGTTTTTTGCTGAACAGACGTGCAAAAAAAAGAGTAGTAAGCAGGATTGTGAGAATACTCTGATCAAATTCGTAAAAAAATGAAAGTGAGATATAAAAAAGATGGTGAAAAAGAAAGAGTGGAAAATCAAGTGTGACAGCAGTGCACAGATTGCCGAGATCAAGGCTATTGCCGAAAAGCTCGGAATAAAGACCTTGACCGCACAGCTGTTGTACAACCGCGGGTATAAGACCCAAGAGGAAGCAGAATGCTTTGTGAAGAATGAAAATATAAGTTTTCACGATTCATTCCTGCTCTCCGATATGGATAAGGCAGTCGCGAGAATCATGACGGCTATCGAAAATAACGAGAAGATCGTTATTTACGGTGACTATGACGTTGACGGCGTGACATCTGTAAGCATTTTGTACCTTTATTTGAAGGAAAAGGGCGGTGACGTAAGTTACTACATACCCAGCAGAACCGGTGAGGGCTACGGAATCAATCCTTCCGCAATAGAAAGCCTTGCCGAAAAGGATACAAAGTTGCTTATTACCGTTGATACCGGAATAACTGCTGTTGCCGAGACAGAGTACGCGAAATCACTTGGTATGGACGTGCTTATAACCGATCACCACGAGTGTCAGAGTGAGCTTCCCGCAGCGTGTGCGATTGTAAATCCGAGACGCCCCGATTGCATTTATCCATTTAAGGAGCTTGCGGGTGTAGGTGTTGTATTTAAGCTCCTTTGTTCATTGGAACGCACCTTCTGCAAGGATAGCGGAGATTGGTTGAGAACTGTTTGCGATACCTACGGTGACATTGTGGCTATCGGTACCGTTGCCGACGTTATGCCTCTTGTTGACGAAAACAGACTTATCGTAAGCCGTGGATTGAAGCTTATTGAAAAGATAAACCGCCCCGGAATCGAGGCATTGCTTGAGCTTTCGGGAGCAGTATCAAATCCCAAGGCGGGAGTACAGAAAAAGAGAAGAATAACCTCGACTCTTATCAGCTACGTTATCGCACCGAGGATCAATGCGGCGGGCAGAATAAGCGATGCGACAAGGGCAGTTGAATTATTCCTCAGTGAAACGGCGTCTGATGCCCGTTTGATCGCCGAGGAGCTTTGCGATACAAACCGTATGAGACAGGCGGAAGAAAATAAGATCATGGAGCAGGCTTATGAAAAGATATGCAACGAGCATGATTTTGAAAATGATAAGGTAATTGTATTGGCAGAGGATAATTGGCACAATGGAGCTATCGGTATCGTCGCTTCGAGAATAACTGAAAAATATAATTTGCCTTCAATACTTATATCGTTTGACGGAAACGTAAGCAAGGGCTCCGGTCGAAGTATAAAGGGTCTTAATCTTGTTGACGCTTTGGGCTATTGCTCCGATCTTCTTATAAAATACGGCGGTCACGAGCTTGCCGCGGGACTTTCGATCGAAAGAGAGAAGCTTCCCGAATTCAAGAGGAAGATAAATGAGTATGCGGCGATGCATCTTAAACCTGAGAATATGGTAACACAGATAGATGTAGATGCGGAGATAAACGAGGAGGATATTACCCTTGAAAATGCCGAGGAGCTGTTTTTGCTTGAGCCTTTCGGAATTTCAAATCCCGTTCCCGTTTTTATGGTGAGGGATGCTTATGTTATGGAGGCTATGCCCATAGGGTCAAACAGACATACAAGGTATACAGTCAAAAAAGGACAAAAAACTGTCAACGCACTTTATTTCGGAAAGAATCCCGCGGAGCTTGATCTGTTTTCGGGTGATACTGTAGACGTTGTATTTAATCTTGACGTAAACGAGTATATGAAGAATAAAAACGTTCAGCTTACGGTAAGAGATATAAGAGCGGGAGAAAAAACGCGCAATATCCGTGCCGAAAAAAGAGCGAAGTACGACGAAATAAAAAACGGCAGAATGATATTGCAAAATGAGGGAATAGTTCCTTCAAGAGAAGATTTTGTAAACGTATACTATGCGATCCAGAGAGAGTTGAGACAGGGGAACGAAAACATTTCCGTTTATTCCTTGGAACGACAGTTGAACGGTATGAGCTATGTCAAGGTAAGGTTTATAATTGATATACTCAAAGAAACAAACGTATTCAAAATCGAAGAAAAGGACGGAGAAGCAGATGCTTATACTGTCAAGATGAGCGGGCTGAAAAACAAGATCAATCTTGAAAAATCGTCCATTTTGAGATGGCTGAAAAGCAGGGTCGCAAAGGATTGAAAACTAACTGTAATTTAAGAGGCTTATATGTATTCCGACATTGAGAAGCTTATCGGTTTGCTTGAAAAAACGAATAAGCATTATGATATTGAAAAAATAAAAAAAGCATATTTGAAAGCGAAGGAATTGCATGATGGGCAGTTCAGAGCAAGCGGAGAGCCGTTTGTATCGCACCCGATCGCCGTTGCTGAAATTGTAGCGAAGCTGGAGCTTGACACTTCGTCGATATGTGCGGCATTGCTTCACGATACGGTAGAGGACTGCGGTTGTGACCTCAGGGATATCGAGCGCGAATTCGGGGCTGAGACCGCTATGCTTGTAGATGGCTTAACAAAGCTTGTAAGGATCCCATTTGAGGATAAAGAAGAGGAACACATGGAAAACCTGCGAAAGATGTTTCTCGCGATGTCCAGGGATATTCGAGTTATATTCATTAAGCTCTGCGACAGACTTCACAATATGCGTACTCTTTCCGCAAAGCCACCAAAGAAACAGAGGATAACTGCGCTTGAAACAATGTATGTGTATGCTCCGTTGGCGCACAGACTCGGTATGCAGAAGATCAATCATGAGCTTGAGAATTTATCTTTGGCATACCTCGATCCCATCGGTTATGACGAAATAAAGAATACCATTCAGGAAAAATACGGACAGAACAAGGATTTTCTTGAGAGAGCGAGAAATTATATTTCGGAAAAGCTGACAGAAAACGGAATTAAGTTTACGCTTGACGGCAGAATCAAATCTGTATACAGCACGTATAAAAAGATGTTCGAGCAAAACAAGCAGTTTGACGAGATATACGATTTTTATGCATTGCGTGTGATCGTAGATACCGAGCTTGAATGCTATACGGTTCTTGGTATAATCCATGATATGTTCAAGTCCGTTCCGGGAAGATTTAAGGATTATATTTCAACACCCAAGCCCAATCTTTACCGTTCGCTTCATACTACGGTAATAGGAAGAGACGGTGTTCCTTTTGAGGTGCAGATAAGAACATGGGATATGCACCACATTGCGGAATACGGTCTGGCGGCTCATTGGAAATATAAGACAGGCGAAAAGAGCAACAAGGACGAGATAGACGAAAAGCTCAATTGGATCGCAAAGATAATTGAAAGCCAGGATTATTCGGGCGACTCCGACGAGTTTATGGATATGTTGAAAATAGACATATTCCACGACGAAACTTTTGTGTTTACTCCGAAGGGGGACGTTATAACTCTTCCGTATGGCTCGACTGTAATTGACTTTGCTTATGCTATTCACTCGGCTGTAGGAAATAAAATGGTTGGCGCAAAGATAAACGGCGCTATTGTACCAATCGACAGAGTTCCGAAAAACGGAGAGATTGTAGAGATACTGACAAGCTCAGGCGCAAAGGGACCGAGCAGAGACTGGCTTAATATAGTAAAAACCTCCGAGGCAAGAACGAAGATACGTCAGTGGTTCAAAAAAGAACGCAAGGCGGAAAATATCACCGTTGGTAAGGCGGAGATCGAAAAAGAGTTCAGGAAATACGAAAGATATTATACCGACGAGCAAAGAGACGAGATACTCACAAACGTTTCAAGCCGTCTCGGTGTACAGTCTCTTGATGATTTTTATAACGTTTTGGGCTACGGCGGTCTCAGCTTGTCGAAGATATCGGCAAAGCTCAAAGATGAGTTTGATCGTGTCGTAAAGGTCGAGGCAAATGCAGACACCAAGTTTGATTTAACCAAGATCAAGACCACACAAAAGGTGAGCAAAAATACCGGAGGCGTAATTGTCGACGGAGTGGAAGACTGTCAGGTCAAGTTTGCCAAGTGCTGTAACCCTCTTCCAGGAGATTCGATAATCGGGTTTATAACCAAGGGATACGGTATATCCATTCATAAGAGGGATTGTCCCAATGTTGAAACCAATATAATCAAAGAGGAATACAATGATCGCTGGGTAAGTGCGTACTGGGATCTTCCTTCAATGACGCAGGGCGGCGGGTTGTTTGAGGCTGTTATTAAGATCTTTGCAACAAACAGTATGACGCTTTTGGCAGACATAACGATGATATTAGCGGATATGAAGGTAACATTGATGCAGATCAATACGCAAGCAAAGCCAAATGATGAGATCATAATAAATATGGTTGTCGGCTGTAAGAATCTTGACCATTATAATTCTATCGTATCAAGGCTGAGGACCGTTAAAAACGTAAACGATATCGCAAGAGGTTATACTTGATAACAAGAGGAAAGAAATGAAGATAGTAATACAGAGAGTAAGCGAGGCATCAGTTTCCGTTGAGGGAAAGACAGTCGGACGGATAGGAAAGGGCTTTATGCTGCTTATAGGAGTGGCAAAAGGCGATACCGAGCAGGATGCCATCACTTTGGCAGAAAAAATATATAAGCTCAGGGTATTCGAGGACGAAAACGAAAAAATGAACTTGAGCTTGGCAGACGTAAACGGTGGGGTTCTTGCAATTTCGCAGTTTACACTTTGCGCTGAATGCAGAAGAGGGAACAGACCCGACTTTTTCAACGCGGCACCGCCGTCTGAAGCAAATGCTATTTACGAGCAGTTTGCAGAAGAAATGAGAAAAAAAGGCATTACTACCGAAATGGGAATATTCGGTGCTGATATGAAGGTAAGTCTGATCAATGACGGTCCCGTAACCATAATTCTGGACAGTGAAGAGTTAAAAAAGAGCAGACACGCAAAATAACACCAGACATAAGACAAGAAAGGGAGGCATTAATCTGCCTTTACAGCGAAAATGATCGTAAAAACTGAAGGAAACATTAATAAATTCTATGTCCAATCGCTTTGTATGCTCTTTTTCCCGGGAGCAAAGTTTTCGGAAAATGAGGAAGAGGATAAGGGTGTCCCCGTGGTATCGGTAAGCCTCCGTGAATCAGAGGAGGGGGTTGAGGCTTTTGCTTCGATCAGACTCGATGCCAAGATGAAGACCGGATCAAGGTTTGAAAAATATAAAAAAGAATATACAAAAAACAGGACGTCAAAGATAGCGGTTGGCATTGCCGTATTTGAGGCGGGAAAAAGATTTTTCGGAAACGTTCCGCCATGGGGAATATTGACCGGTGTCAGACCTGCTAAGATCGCGGCGGAAATGCTTGATTCGGGAATGACTCCGGCGGCTGTAAAAAAGACAATGGAAAAGGAGTATTTTCTGAATCCAAAGAAATCCACTTTGGTTACGGAAATTGCCGTACTTGAAAAGAAGATAATAGATTCCACCGACGAGAATGCCTGTTCGGTATATATTTCCATACCGTTTTGTCCCTCTCGCTGTGCATACTGTTCATTTGTTTCGTATGCAACACCGAGACTGCTGTCTCTTATTCCCGATTATCTTGAAAGACTGAAGAATGATATCGACAGAATGTTTGAGACGATTAAGGCGGTAGGAAAAAAGGTTGTTACCGTGTATGTCGGCGGCGGAACTCCCACCACACTTAACGAAAAAGAACTTGAGGAGCTTTTACAAAAGATAACCGAAAACGTTGATGTTTCTTCGCTTAAGGAATTCACCCTTGAGGCGGGCAGACCGGATACCGTTACCAAGGAAAAGCTTGATATTGCGGCGAAATACGGTGTAACAAGAGTGAGCATCAATCCGCAGACGCTCAATGATTCCGTATTGAAGCAGATCGTAAGAAAGCACACAGCCGATGATTTTTTCAAGGCGTATAATATTGCAAGAGAAAGTGACATAAAATATATAAATACCGACCTTATTGCCGGTCTTCCCGGTGATACCTTTGCCGGATTCACAAAAACGGTTGATGAGATACTTAAGCTGTCGCCCGATAACGTAACGGTACATACCTTCTGCGTTAAGAAGGCTGCCGATATATTAAGATATAATTCCGAAGTATATTCAAGGGGGGGCGGAGATACGCCGAAGAGCGTGTCTTATGCACTTGTAAAAACAAAGAATGCAGGTTACGTTCCTTATTATATTTATAGGCAAAAGAATACAGTGGGCAACCTTGAAAACGTAGGTTATGCAAAGCCCGGAAGCGAGGGTTTGTATAATATATATATGATGGAAGATGTGCACTCCGTTTTTGCCATAGGTGCAGGCGGTGTTACAAAGCTTATATCAAAATCGCGTGAAATGGAGAGAATAGCCTTTCCGAAGTATCCGTATGAGTATCTTGATATGAATAAGGAACCCGAAAAGATCGACGGTATGTTCAGGCGGATAATTGATTTTTTTGAGGAGAAAAGATGAAAACATATGTATATTCAGTAAACGATATGACCGAGAATGAAAAAAGGGAATTCGTATTGAAATGCGAGGATGAGTTCGAGGGCCAACTTGAAAAGGCATCGGAAAGAATCGCAAATTCAAACAGCAGAATAATCACTCTTTCGGGGCCTACCTGTTCGGGGAAGACGACCACAGCTTCCCGTTTTATATCGGCAGTCGAAAAAAACGGAGGAAGAGTCGGTGTAATATCGATAGATGATTTTTACAAGTCGAGAGAAAGACTTGCAATAGAATCGAAGGAAAGAGGGCTTTTGAAAGTAGACTTTGATTCAGCATTATCTATAGATCTCGATTACTTTGAAGAGTGTATCGACGGAATTTTGGAAAATAAAACGGTGAAGCTTCCGAGGTACAGCTTTGACAGAGGTGAAAGATCGGGGCTTTATGATTTCGATGCTTCGAAATATGACTATATCATATTAGAGGGGATCCAAGCCGTATATCCCGAGGTAACCGAGCATATACATTGCGGATACAAGAGCGTGCAGATATCTGTTGCTACCGACGTTGAGGTAAACGGAAAATTCTTTACCTCGAGACAGATAAGGTTTTTGAGACGTATGATCAGGGATGCAAAATTCAGAAGCGCACCTCCCGAGGTTACTTTTGAAATGTGGAAGGGCGTATCCGAGAATGAGGATCTTCATATTATGCCGTTTGCGGGAAAATACGATATTGAACTTGACTCATATATGGAATACGAGCCTTTTATGATAAAAAATCAAGTAGAAGCTCTGCTGAAAAACGTTAACCCTTCATATAAGTTTTACCATAAGGCAGAGGAGATATTGGCAAAGATCAAGGACTTTTTTGAGATCAGCCCCGAGTATTTGCCCGATAAATCGGTTTACCATGAGTTTTTGGGGTAAGAACGGAGTAGGATCAATAAGAACATGAAAATTTTATTTGAAAAAACAACAGTGATGGGACACGGCGAATGCTACGTCGCTGTCGACGGCGAAAGAATATCGTATATAGGTCAAGACCGTCCGAATGAGGAATTCGATAGAATTATAGACACAAGAGATAAACTTATATGTCCCGGACTTTACAATTGCCATACACATTCGGCAATGCAGTTTTTGCGTGGATACGGGGAGGACCTTCCGCTCGACAGATGGTTGAATGAAAAGATCTTTCCCGCAGAGGATAGGCTTACAAAGGAAATAGTATACAAGTCTTCAATGCTTGCGATTGCAGAGATGATAAGAAACGGCATTTGTTCGTTTTCGGATATGTACTATTTTTGCGATCAGACGGCTGAAGCCGTAGGAAAGACAGGTATGAAGGCAAATATTTGCCGTTCGATCGTATCGTTTGATCCGAATATGGATCCCAAAGAAGACAGCCGGTTTAAAGAGTCTAAAGAGTTGTATGATAACTACCATAACAGCTTTGGCGGAAGACTTAAGGTGGATTTTTCACTCCATGCAGAATACACGAACGTCGAGCCGATGGTCAGGTTTTGCGCGGACTACGTTAGGGGAATGGATACTTCATTTCAAATCCACCTGTCGGAAACGGAAAACGAACACAAAGGGTGTATTGAAAAATACAATGTGACGCCTACCGCTTTTTTTGAAAGGAACGGAATACTTGACACTCCTACAACATTTGCCCACTGCGTTTGGGTAAGTGATGAGGATATGGATATTCTGAAAAAGCACAATGCTACCGTCGTACACAATCCCGCAAGCAACCTGAAGCTCGGAAGCGGAGTTATGCCTCTTTCAAAAATGCTGAAAAAGGGAATAAACGTCGCTCTCGGCACGGATAGCTCGGCATCAAACAACACTCTCGATATATTAAAAGAACTCTATTTAGCGGCAATACTGCAAAAGGGCATTGACAGAGATCCCGCTTCTATCAAGGCGGAGGAGTATGTGAAGCTTGCTACGGTCAACGGCGCAAAATGTCAGAACAGACCTGACAGCGGAAGTATTGAGGTTGGAAATAAGGCTGACATAATTATGCTTGACGTTGATTCGGTGAATAATATACCGATTTTTTCGCCCGTGTACACGCTCGTGTATAGCGCAAACTCGTCAAACGTATGCTTCAATATGGTTGACGGTCAGATTCTTTACGAAAATGGCGAATATACGACCCTTGACGAAGAAAAGGTGAAATACGAGATGAAAGAACTGAAAAAAAGCTTTTTTGCCTGAAGCTGGTTTGGAAGAGGTGTGATTAGTTTTGGCAACGAAAAATCGTAAGAATTTATTGTTTTCGGGAATAGTTATATTGACCGTAGCCAATCTTTTGGTGAAAGTCATAGGCTTGATATACAAGATTCCTTTGCACGAGCGGCTCGGCGGAGAGGGAATGGGATATTTCAATTCTGCTTACAGAATATATACCGCGTTTTACCTTGTATCAACGGGAGGACTTCCGATAGCCGTTTCGCTGATGGTATCCGAGGCAAGAGCGAAGGGAAAGAAAAAGGAAGTAAAGCAGATTTTTAAGGCAGCTTTATGCCTGTTTATGTTTATCGGTGCGTCGGGCACCGCGATAATGATGGTCGGCTCAAAGGGCTTGGCTATAATTGCGGGTAATGAGCCGGCATCAATATGTATTTTGGCTGTCGCTCCTACCTTATTCTTTATTTGTATATGCAGCGCTATAAGAGGTTATTTCCAAGGGTATCAGAATATGCTTCCCACCTCTATTTCCGAGGTGCTCGAATCGTTGGGCAAGGCAGTGCTCGGCATTTTGTTGGCAATTTATGCGGCAAAATGCGGGTATGATGTTCCGGTAATTGCGGCATACGCACTGATAGGCCTTACCTTAGGTGTTTTTGCGGGTACTGTATACATACAGTTTCAGTGGTTGTTTTTTAAGCATAAGCAGTATGATGCCGAGTTTGATCATCTGGAGGATACGTCCTCAAGAACAACAAAGCAGCTTTTGAAGACATTGTTGATCACGGCGATTCCGATCTCAATAAGCGCCTCCGTAATGAGCGTGGCGGATGCTTTTGACTCCGGAATCATCAACACCTCCTTGCGTGCTCTCGGCTATACAAAGGAGATTGCAAACGATATGTGGGGAGACTACAGCACTCTTGCAATTTCAATGTACAATATGCCGACAGTCCTTATTTATCCGATTTCCGCATCAATCGTGCCGTATATTTCTTCGGCATTGGCTGAAAGAGATATGGTCAAGGCGAAGGGGGCTATGACAAGCTCGCTTAAGATCGCTTCTATGATAGCGATTCCGGCAGCGCTCGGAATGTCTGTTCTGTCCGGACCTATACTCAGTCTATTCTTCAGTGATACCGAAGCTGTAGAGTTTGTTGCCCCCCTGTTGTCAGTATTGGCGGTAGCGGTGTTCTTTATAGGTATGCTGTCTGTAACAAACTCCATTTTGCAGGCAAACAAGCTTGAAAGACTACCTATTATATCTATGATCGTCGGTGCATGTGTAAAAATTTTGTCTACAAGTGTTCTTATGCGAATCGGTCTTGGTATGTACGGTGCTCCGCTCGGAACTGTCTTATGTTATATGACGATTGCTGTAATCAACTTTGTATTTATATTCAAAAAAGTGGGAATACTACCCGACTTTATTGCCGTATTCGTAAAGCCGTTTTTGGCGGTTATACCTTGTTGCTTGGCGGCGATCGGAACGTATTTTCTTGTCGAAGGCTTCCACGCAAAGATTGCTACCGTTTTAGCCATTATGGCGGCAGTGATAGTTTATCTTATTGCTTTGTTGCTTTTAAAGGGAATTACCAAAGAAGAGGTGCTCATGGTGCCCAAGGGTAAAAAGATCTATGCTTTGCTTCATAAGATAAAGCTGATGTGAGGATAATATGGATATTATAAATGAAATGAAGAAAAAAGAACGCTTTACATCCGAAGATCTCCGCAAGATAATGGAGATCCTACGTTCGGAAAACGGGTGCCCATGGGATAGAGTGCAGACTCATAAAAGCATAAGACAAGATCTTCTTGAGGAGGCTTACGAGACTGCTGAGGCGATCGATTGCGATGACAGCGATATGCTTTGCGAGGAGCTTGGTGACGTTCTTCTGCAGGTGATGTTTCATTCGAGAATTGCAGAAGAGGAGGGCAGATTCACTGTCGATGACGTATACACCGGGGTATGCAAGAAGATGATTGAGCGCCATCCTCATATTTTTGGTGAAGTAACCGTAAAAAGCGTTGACGACGTTTTGACAAACTGGGATGCGATCAAGCAGAACTCAAAGAAAAGAGATACATTAAAAGAACAGCTTGACGGTGTGTGTAAGGCACTTCCTGCACTTATGCTTGCATCGAAATATGCAGGTAAGTGCAAGAAAAGCGGAATAGATATTGAAACGAAAACAGAGATTTCCGATGTATCCGAGAAGACTATAGGAAAAATGCTTTTTGATATTGCCGTAATTGCAAAAAATAACGGGATCGATCCCGAGCTTGCATTACAGCGCGAATGTGAAGATTTTCTGAAAAAAATCAATAATTAATAAAAAGAACATTGTTTTTTCAATAAAAATGTACTTAAACACTAAAAAAATTAATGATTTTGGCTATTTTTTTGAAAAAACTATTGATTATTTACAAACTATTTGTTATAATTATCAAAGTAATACATAAAAATTATTTGTTTAAATATCGAAAGGTAGGAAATTACTATGACAAAGTCACAGATCATTGATGCAGTTGCAAAGAAGACAGATCTTAAGAAGAAGGATGCTGAAGCAGCTGTAAGCGCAACTCTCGACGCAATCACTGAAGCACTTGTAGCAGGCGAAAAGGTTCAGGTAGTTGGATTTGGTACATTTGAGGTTAAGAGCCGTGCAGCAAGAACAGGTATCAACCCCCGCACCAAGAAGGCTATCAAGATCAAAGCTTCGAAGACTCTTTCTTTTAAGGCCGGCAAGGCAATGAAGGAACTTCTCAACAAGTAAAACGTGAGTCATTTTGAATCCCCCGAGAGAAGATCTTTCCCGGGGGATTTTGAAATTATTTTTAGTGTACAATGAGACTGGATAAATATTTAAAGGTATCAAGAATAATAAAGAGAAGAACCGTGGCGAATGATGCTTGCGACGCAGCACATGTCACGGTCAACGGTGTTTCTGCTAAGGCATCGTATAACGTTAAGGAAAATGACGTCATCGAGGTGACCTTCGGCGAAAGAAAACTTAAGGTAAGAGTTTTGGATGTAAAGGAAACTACCAAGAAAAATGAAGCGGCTTCACTTTATGAGGTCATAGAATAAGGTTATAATCTGTCTTTTTTTCGCATATATTTAAGTAAATAATGCGGAGGAATGGTTTTATGGACAGAAATAATCACAGTATAAGGCTTGACGATAGAAAAAAACTCGTCATAGAAGGGGTATCCGATGTTGTAAGCTTTGATGACTTATCGGTCGTGCTCGATACTCTGGGAGGACGGTTAAATATAAACGGTGAAGATCTACACATACAGACACTTTGTCTCGAAAGCGGACTTGTTGAGGTCGTTGGCAGGATAGACGAGATGATGTATGAAGACAATAATGCGACTCCAAAAAGAGGCTTGTTCGGTAGGCTGGCACGTTAATGACAGTTGAACAGGGCAAGCTTGGACAGATACTGTTTTATGCAGTATTTTTGGGATTATTCTTTGGTTTTTTATATGACTTGTTTAGGATCAGACGTCGTTGGTTTACACTTTTGGAGGTCGGATCAAGTAATAAAAAATGGAAAGTATATTTTGAAAATGTAATCATATTTTTCGAAGATGTGCTTTATTCGGTGGTATGTGCGGTAATAGTATGCGTATTTATATATTACACTAATTCCGGAAGGATGCGTAGCATGTCTTTTGTCGGTGCCGGTGTTGGTTTTCTTGTGTATCATTGGACGCTCGGTCGGCTTGTAATGTTTATTTCGGGATATTGTATTGCATTTTTTAGAATGATGTTCAAAAAGATCGCAGAATACGTATTACGACCGGTTTTTAGATTTGTTATGTGGCTTATATACGTAACTGTAGGAAAATGTATTATACGCCTCATTTCGCGGATACTTGATCATCGGCTTATTTGGGGTTCGAAAAAAGGCTTTGGTATTTTAAAAAAGAGGGAAATAAAAAATGGTGAAGAAGCAGACAAATATATTCGTGAAGGCGGCAACCTTCGTATTCATAGTGTTTTGCACGGTAACGATCATAAAGATGCAGTTTGAGTTCAACAGCTTGAAGGAAGATAAGGCGAAGGTAGAAAAGCAGATCAAGGATTATGAATTGCGTATAGATGAACTTCAGGCCCGTTTGGAAGAAGATTTTGATACGGACTATGTTATGAGAATTGCCCGCGAAAAATTGAATTTCAGATTGCCCGAGGAAATCATTTTTTATAACGATTTGTCAAAATAAATTATATTATTGAGGAGAAAAATGCTTGATGTCAAATGAAATCGGAGAAGTGTTAAAGGGAAAAGTAACGTCGATAACCAAATTTGGTGCATTTGTCAGTCTGCCTGAAGCCAAGAGCGGAATGATACATATTTCGGAGATCTCCGACGACTTTGTAAAGGACATAAACGATTATTTAAAAGTCGGACAAGAGGTGAGCGTTAAAGTATGTTCGATCGATGAAAAGGGCAGAATTGCGCTGTCTTTAAAAAAGGCGGTCGAGTGCGTTTTCCCCAAAAATGAAGAAGCAAAAACAAGTTCTCCGAAAAAAATAATCCCGGAGCCTATCCTTGAAAAGAAAAGCGGTCAGGAAAGCTTTGAGGATATGATGAATAGGTTTATGAAGACGTCAAACGAGAAGATATCCGACCTGAAAAAAGTGACGGATTCTAAGATAAGCAGTCCCGGATTTTCCAGAAAAAACTCGAAAAAGTATTGATTTATTATAATAATTATATTATACTGTATTATGGGTAATTATACTACTGTAATACAGTATTTTTATTTGATTACAAAGTTGGAGAAAAGTATGAAGGATATTATAATTATTGGCGGAGGCCCCGGCGGTCTTACTGCCGCGATCTATGCAAAGAGAGCGGGATGTGATATTTCGGTTTTTGAATGTATGTCTCCGGGCGGTCAGGTTATGACTACTCCCGAAATAGAGAATTATCCCGGTTTTTCGGGAACGGGCTTTGATCTT
The DNA here is from genome assembly GCA_017441005.1 of Clostridia bacterium. Lineage (GTDB taxonomy): Bacteria > Bacillota > Clostridia > Oscillospirales > CAG-272 > RGIG1995. The sequence continues at coordinate 104,357 of JAFSAM010000044.1, forward strand.
GCAATGAAGTTTTTTGAACAGACTTCTGCAATGGGAGTTGACTTTCAATTTGAAAATATAAAGTCGCTCAAAAAAGAAGACGGAATATTTAAGCTGTGTTGTGAAAGCGGTGCTGAATTTGAAGCCAAAAGCGTGATCATAGCATCGGGCGCTCGCAGACGAAAGCTGGATATAAAGGGAGAAGGAGAGTTTACGGGCAGAGGAGTATCATACTGTGCGACCTGTGACGGCAACTTTTTTAAGGAAAAAATAGCCGTTGTTGTGGGCGGAGGTAATACCGCGGTCGAGGATGCGATCTATCTTTCAAAGCTTTGCAGTAAGGTTTACCTTGTGCATAGAAGAGATTCTTTCCGCGCTTCAAAGGTGCTTACGGATAAGCTTCCCAACCATCCCAATATAGAGCTTGTTTTGAATACCGTCCCGCTTGAAATAGGCGGTGACGATAAGGTGAATAAGCTTATAGTAAGTAACAAGATCACAGGTGAAACAAGCGAGATCATAACAGATGCTGTGTTCGTGGCTGTCGGAACGATACCCGAGACAAGCTTTTTGCCGAGCGAGGTCGAGCTTGATAAAGGCGGATACGTTGTTACGAACAACAAGTGTATGACAAATATTGAAGGACTTTATGCTATCGGGGACGTAAGAAACACGCCTTTGAAGCAAGTAATTACTGCAGCTGCAGACGGTGCTGTTGCGGCGACTTATGCGGCAGAATATATCGGAGGATAATTATTATGAGAGAAGTATCGTGCAAGGAGATCATTAAGGTCGTAAGAGAGCTTTTTATTAAGGCGAACTATGTGTTGCCCTGTGATGCGGAGGAGCTGATCAGAGAATCCGTAAACAAGGAGACAAACGAAAGAGCATCCATCATATTGAAGAGACTCACAGAGAATCTGGATGCCGCAAGAGAGACGGATATTCCTATCTGCCAGGATACGGGTATGGCTGTTGTATTTGCTGAGGTAGGTCAGGATGTACATATCGTTGACGGTCTTTTTGAGGATGCGATCAATGAAGGCGTAAGACAGGCATATACAGACGGATATCTCCGTAAATCTGTTGTAAATGAGCCTATTTTCGAGAGAAAGAATACGGGCGACAATACACCTGCAATTCTGTATACCAGAATCGTTGCCGGAGATAAAGTAAAACTTACTGTTGCTCCCAAGGGCTTCGGAAGCGAGAATATGAGTGCAATCAAGATGTTTACCCCCTCTGCAAAGCAGGAGGATATAATCAACTTTGTGTGCGACACCGTTAAAAATGCGGGCGGAAACCCCTGTCCTCCCATTTTGGTAGGTGTTGGCATCGGCGGCACGTTTGATCGCTGTGCTTATCTTGCAAAGAAGGCGCTTACAAGACCCGTAAGTGAGAGAAATGCAGATCCCAGATATGCAGACCTTGAAAACAGAATGCTTGAAGCAATCAACAAGCTTGGAATTGGTCCTCAGGGCTTTGGCGGAGATACAACAGCATTTGCCGTAAATATTGAGTACGGCTCTACACACATTGCCGGACTTCCTGTTGCAGTTAACATAAACTGCCACGTAATGAGACACGGCGAAGCTGAAATTTAACCCCAAAAAAGGTGCATAATATGAAAAAGATAATTGCAGTTCTTCTTGCTTTTTCGATGATGCTTGTACTGGTTTCGTGCTTTGCGGCAGGAGATATGCCTGCTCCCGGAGGAGAGACCTATGAGCCGATCATTACTACCGAAAAAGAGACAGAAAAAGAGACTGTTGAAGAAACTGAGGCTGAGACAGAGCCACCGGTCGTTGATACGAAGAAGGTAATAAAATTTGTCGCCGTTGGTGACGCGCTTATACACTCTGCAATATACAGAGAGGCACAGACATTTGCTCAAAGCAAGCCGGGTTATTCTGGCGATTATTATTTCAACAGCATGTACGAGCACATTGCAGACGAGATAAAGGCTGCGGATATTGCTTTTGTAAACCACGAAGCGCCTATTGCCAAAACTTATATATCGGGTTATCCCAACTTTAATGCCCCCTCAGAATCGGGAGATGCTTTGGTTGAGTTGGGTTTTAACGTTGTTAATATCGCGAACAACCATATGTTCGACTCTGACGGAAGAACGACGGGATACGCCGATACGATCGATTACTGGAAGACCAAGAAGGTCTTGCAGATAGGCGGATATGAGAGCCAGGCTGATTACGATAATATTCGGATAATGAACGTAGACGGTGTGAATATTGCGTTTTTGGCATATACCTTCGGTGCGAATTCGGGTACTTATATGAACTCGGCATCTGTTAATGCCGGTTACGTTACCCCGTATATCAAGGATGCAACCCTGATCAGACATATTGAGGCGGCAAAGGAAAAGGCAGATCTTGTGTTTGTTTCGGTGCACTGGGGCAACGAAAACGTGTTCCAACCAAGTGCGGAACAAAAAAGAGTAGCGAAGCTGATTGCCGACAACGGTGCAGACGTAATAATCGGTCACCATTCTCATACAGTTCAGCCGGTTGAATGGATAACAGGTAAAAACGGTAACAAGACGCTTTGCGTATATTCTTTGGGTAATTTGATTTCGGGTATGCTCAGCACAAAAAATATGCTCGGCGGTCTCATGACTTTTGATATCGTAAAAGAAGACGGTAAGATATCCATCGAGAATCCCGTGTTCAAGCCTTTGATGTGTCATTATGATATAGCCGATTTCAGCAAAAAAGATCCGGAAGGTAATCCTTTGAGAACAGGCTTTAAGGTCTATATGTTAGAGGATTACACAGAGGAGCTTGCAAAGAAGCACGGAACTCAAAATTACGGCAAATTTACACTTTCCACACTGTACGGATATGCAAAGGACACTATATCCTCCGAGTTCTTGCCCGATTATTTAAAATAAAAAATATGAGGTGATATTTTGCGCAAGATTCGTTTAACGCTTTTTGCGATGCTTTTCTGCTTTCTTCTTGTATCCTGTAAGTACGACAGAGAAGTGCCGTTTCTGGATCCGCAGGGTGAGGTATCAACACTTGAGACAGATGTTTCACAGGTTGCACAGAAAACAGAAGATAAGGTTGAATATACAAAGATATCTTTTCTCGGTGCCGGAGATAACATCGTTTATTTCGGTACGGTCAGAGATGCCGGAAGTATGGCTATCCCGGGCGGAAGAAAATACAATTTCAAGCCGATATATTCCGAGGTTGCAGAACTTATAGAAAATGCAGACGTGTCGTTTATAAACCAGGAGACGTTGATGTGCGGAGAGGGCTACAGCTTCACGTATTATCCGGCATTCAACGGTCCGCAGGATATGGGACACGATCTTGTCGAGCTCGGCTTTGATATTGTCGGACTGGCAAACAATCACATGCTTGATAAGGGCTCTGTGGGACTTGAAAAGACTATAGCGTTTTGGGACACGCTTCCCGTAACCACGGTCGGTGGATATAAAAACGAAGAAGATTACAATAATATTCGCGTATATGAAAAGGACGGCATAAAGATTGCCGTATTGGCGTATACCGAGATGACGAACGGCTATGTTCCGTCGAAAAACTCCGATATATATGTTCCGTATCTTAATGAGGCGGATATCGAGGGTCAGGTAAAGGCAGCCAAAGAAAAGGCGGATATTGTAATGGTAAGTGTTCACTGGGGTGAGGAGGGCTACTTCAAACCTTGGGACAGACAGAGAAACTATGCACAGAGATTTGCCGACTGCGGAGTTGACGTTGTGATCGGACACCATCCACACGTTATAGAGCCTGTAGAATGGATAACAGGCAAGAACGGTAACAAAATGCTTTGCTATTATTCCTTGGGTAACTTTATGGCAGAGCAGGCGTATTCATACAATATGGTAGGCGGTATGGCTTCTTTTGATATCGTAAAAAACGGCAGCAAGGTGTCTATACAGAATGCTAAGTTTATTCCCACGGTATTCGACTGGGGTGCGGGTTTTTACAACAACAAAGTATATCTTCTCGAAAAATATACCGCAGAGCAGGCAAAAACTCACGGAATCGGAGCTTACGGAAGATACACGTCATTAGCACAGCTGCGAGGCTACGTTTCAAGTACGATATCGGATGAATTTTTGACCAAAAGCTATTTGAATTCGCTTAACTGACAAAAAAGAAAGGTAAAAAAGGGAATGCAGAATTATAAAGACGTATCGGTGGTGTTACCCTCATACAAGCCCGACGAAAAACTGAAGGGCGTTGTAAAGGGACTGATAGACACCGGATTTGAGGATATAATAGTTGTAGACGACGGTGGCGGAAAGGATTATAATCACTATTTCGACGAAGTGCGTGCTTATCCTCAGGTAACCGTTCTTGTACACGAGGTCAATAAGGGAAAGGGCAGAGCTCTTAAGACCGCAATGGAATACTATATCGGCAACAGAAACGGGGCAGGTGTAGTTACTGCAGACGGAGACGGACAGCATTTAGCTGAGGATATAAAGGCTTGTGCGGAAAAAATGCTTGAGACGAAATCCGTAATACTCGGTGTAAGAGATTTTTCGCAGTCCGACGTTCCGAGAAGAAGCAGAATGGGTAACAGAATTACATCTTTTATGTTTTTGACCGCTTGCAGCTTGAGAATATCGGACACACAGACCGGACTCCGTGCGATTCCCGCAGAGCATCTTCCGGTGTTTGTTAAGACCAAGGGTGAAAGATACGAATACGAAACGAATATGCTTCTTGACTTCAGCAAGAACAAGATACCGTTCGGCGAGGTAAAGATAAAGACAGTATACATTGACGAGAATGCGACCTCTCATTTCCATCCCATCAAGGATTCTTTTAGAATCTATAAGCAGATTTTAAAGTATATTGTATCCTCCCTCGGCTCATTCGTAATAGACATTGGACTGTTCTATTTGTTCACAAAGCTTTTTGGCGATTTCAAGGGTTCGATATTGCTTTGTACCGTTCTTGCAAGAGTGATCTCGTCGATATTTAACTTTACGTTCAATAAAAAGCTTGTCTTCGGAAATCATGACTCATACTTCAAGGCGCTGGTCAAGTATTATTCGCTTTGCATTCCGCAAATGCTTGTATCTGCAGGACTTGTATGGTGTGTAACCAAGATAGTCAGCGCTGATGCAGCGTGGCTGATAACTGTAATTAAGTTTATCGTAGATGCAATACTTTTTGTGTGCAGTTATGTTATTCAGAAAAAATGGGTGTTTAAAAATTAACCAATAAAAAAAGATACGGAATATTCCGTATCTTTTTTATTGGTTGTTATATTTCCCGTCTGCCTTGCAGAGCATACAGCAGAGTCATATCGTCTGTGTATTCAAGGTCGCCGCCTGCAGGAATACCGAATGCCAAACGAGTAATCTTCAGTCCCATTGGTTTAAGAAGCTTTGTGAGGTACATCGCGGTAGCCTCGCCTTCAACAGAGGGGTTAGTGGCTATGATGACTTCTTTTAGATCAGGATCGGCGGTTCTTTCGAGAAGTTCCTTGATCTTGAGTTGTTCGGGACCAATGCCGTCAAGTGGGGATATTACGCCGTGAAGCACGTGATATAGACCGTTGTATCTGTTTGCACCTTTAACTCTTTCAATAGCCATAAGCACTTTTGCATCTTCTACAACACAAATCACCGATCTGTCTTTTTCTGAGTTACGGCACACGGAACAAAGCCCGCCTTCGCTGAAATTATAGCAAGAAGGGCAGTAGTGTATATTCTTTTTTGCGTTGACAAGCGCCTCGGCAAATTCCAAAACCTTTTCTTCTTCGGAATCTACGATCGAAAAGGCGAGTCTCTGGGCAGTTTTTCTGCCTATGCCGGGGAGATGCTGGAAGTGCTCGATCAAAATTTCGAGCGGTGGTATAAATTCAGACATTTTGATTAAAACAATCCGGGCATATTAATGCTGCCGGTGATCTTCTCCATTTCAGACTGATTGGTTTCTTCGACGGTGCGTACAGCCTCATTGAATGCTGCCGTGAGCACATCTGCCAAGATTTCTGTATCGTCGGGATCTACAATATCGGGATCGATAACCAGATCTTTGATCTGCTTTTTGCCGGATATCTTCAAAACAACGGCACCGCCGCCTGCTTTGATCTCATATTCGCGGTTGTCGAGATCTTCCTGCAGGGCAGCCATATCCTCCTGCATTTTTTGTGCCTGACGAATCATAGCCTGCATATTCTGGGGGCCGCCGCCCATTCCCTGAGGTAATCTTGCTTTCATTTTTTTAAACTCCTTGTATATTAATAATATTATTGACTGTTTTGTATAAGCTCATTTATTCCGCTTTCGTCGTCTGTGTTAGGCTTTTCCCCATTGATCTCGACCTTTAGGTTGTTGACGGTAAGGGAAGTACCCTCGGTTGCATTGATGAGAGATATGATCTTCTCTTTGACATTGGTTTGTGAGACCATATCATAGGTGAAAAGACCTGATGTGCGAATAACTATATTCTCTCCATCCTTGTAGGCTTGAGACATTCCGAGAAACGAAGATGTGCTCGGCTCTGTCTTTGCGTATTTTTTTACAATTTCGGGCCAGGAATTAAGCTGTTTCAAGGTTTTAGCTTGCTCTTTGTCTGCATATTTTGGCTCTTCCGACGATTTAGTCTGTTCACTGATGACAGTATCTTTGCCGGAAGGGAAAGTATTTAGAGTGTTATCATTGGGGGGATCTTGATGTGGAGCGGAGGCGAAATTGCCTGATGCAATTTTTTCCTCGAGGTTGAAGATCCTTTCTGCCAAGGCCTCGTTTGAAACGGTGAGGCGATTGTCGCACATACGGATCAAAGCCATTTCCGCGCATATTCGCTTTGAAGCGTTGGGTCTCTGCATAGCGGAAAAGCATTCTTCAAGCTGATTTATATGAGACGAAATAGCGGCATTGGTAAATCTTTCCGCCGTTTGCTTGATTTCTTCAAATTCATTTTCTGTAACATCAAGATAGTCTTTTGGGTTTTTTGTGTTTTTTACGACAAACATATCTCTGTAAAAAGACAACAGATCTGACCAGAAGACACCGATGTCAAGCGACGAGGTGTGGAGAGTGTTTATTTGATCAAATATTATCTCGTAATCCTTGTTGCAAATTGCATTTACCGTTTTGATGACACTGCTTCGGCTGTTTGTACCGGTCGTTTCTATAACTACATCTACGTTGATCTCGCTGTGTTCGCCCGAGCAAAGCTCGAGCATACTGATGGCATCACGCATACCGCCCTGTGCGAGTTTGGCAATGAGGAAAGCGGCATCCGAATCGACCTTGAATCCCTCTTGTTCGGCAATATACATAAGCCTGTCGGCAATTGTTTTGGTGGGGATTCTTCTGAAATCAAATCTTTGACAACGCGACAGGATAGTCGCCGGGATCTTTTGAGTTTCTGTGGTCGCAAGAATGAATACAACGTTTTCGGGCGGCTCTTCAAGCGTCTTCAGCAGGGCATTGAAAGCGCTTTGTGAAAGCATGTGGACCTCGTCGATGATGTATACACGGTTTTTGAGTTCGGAAGGGGTGTACAAAACCTCGTCTCTGATGTCTCTTATATTATCGACACCGTTGTTACTTGCGGCGTCCATCTCGTATACGTCGGTAGCCGTTCCCGCATCGATGGAAAGGCAGGAATGACACTTATTGCAAGGATTGCCGTTAATCGGATTCTCGCAGTTTATAGCCTTTGAGAGGATCTTGGCACAGGTGGTCTTACCGGTACCTCTTGAACCGCAAAAAAGATATGCATGTGAGGTTTTATTGTTAGCGATCTCATACTTTAAAATAGAAGTAATATGATCCTGGCCGCAGACGTCATTAAAATCCGCAGGTCTCCATTTTCTGTAAAGTGCCTGATGCATAAATTTTCACCTCTCGAATAATTAAAAAAAGAGCAAGCTGCGATATAAGACCATACACCTGAAGATCGAATATGGACATATACGCGTTAACCGTACATTCCACTCGGAACAGGCGTCCTTGCGGCACATCGAACATACTGCTTAATGCTGCTCGGTTCCCCGCCTGACATGGTTCACAGCCATCAATTGCGCAAGACCCATTCTTCAACGCAGAAACATACGGCACAGCCGTACAGATCCAATCCTCAAAAAAGGAATCCACCCCTGCTGTAGCGGATTGCAGGTACAGGGCACCGCTAACTCCCCGGTTGGTATGGCCTTATATCACATCTTGCTCTATGCATTATAACATATTTTTTTGTTTTTTGCAATAGATTACAAGAGATATTTTTTGCAAAAAAGCGCTAAAATGCGTTTTTTAATACACATTATAGCGCATTTCGCAAAAAATTCATTATTCTTTTTTCTTCTCGGGATACCTTGACTTGCGTAAGACCCAAGATATCACCCGTTTGTTGTTGTGAAAGATCCTTGTAATATCTGAGATAAATAATTTGCTGTTGCTCATAGGGAAGTGTTTTCAATGCCTCCTTGAGAGCAAGCCTTTCGGTAAGCTTGTCTATCTCGCATTCCTCATCCTTGATGATGTTTCCTAAGGTCGCCGTTTCGTCATTGCTGAGCGGTTCTTGAAGAGATCTAACGGGAGAGAGCGCATCAAGTGCTGTAACAATATCCTCTTTTGACAAACTGCACAGCTCTGCAAGCTCGGATATAGACGGCTCGCGAGAGTTGTTTTTTTCAAACTCCTCTTTTTTTCTCAGGATATCTATGCCGTTTTTTTTGACGGTTCTGCTTACCTTGATGAGTCCGTCATCGCGCAGATGTCTCCTTATTTCACCGATTATCAGCGGAACGGCATACGTTGAAAATACCGTATTAAAAGAAAAATCAAAGCTTTTTACCGCTTTTATCATACCGATGGTTCCGATCTGCACAAGATCGTCATATTCGCATCCGCGGTCTTTGAATCTTAAGACGATTTTTTTGACAAGCCCCATATTTTGGCTGATTAATTGTTCAAGAGCCGATTTGTCACCCTCTTGAGCTTTTTTTATGAGCGTTATGTTGTCGTTTTGCATTTTATTGCAGTTTTTTGATCATAGTGATAGTAGTCCCTTTACCGAGGTGTGATCTGATAATAAGCTTGTCGGTAAAGGATTGCATGATCGCAAACCCCATTCCACCTCTTTCTCCCGAAGTATCGGTCGTATAAAGCGGCTCTATTGCTTTTTTTATGTCCGGGATTCCGCAGCCCTTGTCTTTTATGGTTATCTTTACGGTTCTGTCGGAGTAATATTTACCGCTTATGTAGACCGTCCCGCCTTTTTCCTTGTAGGCGTGGACGATGCAGTTGGTGACCGCTTCGGAAACGGCGGTTCTTATGTCTGCAAGCTCGGAAACGGTAGGATCGATCAGGCTGACGAAGGAAGAGAATACCTTTCGGCAATAGCTCTCATTTATAGAAATTGCCGGGAACTGCATTTTGAATTCATTTATCAATATATTATCTTTCATATAAGCTTCACTCCTTTTTCGATGGGGATGATCTTGTGTGTACCCGCCATAACGAGCATTTCTTCAATTCTTTCACTTGGATTGGCTACTTTAAGAACACCGCCAAACATATTTATTTTTGTGTATCTGCCGAGAATGAGGCCAAGACCCGAGCTGTCCATAAAATCTACGTTTGAAAGATCCATGATCATCGTATCGGGTTGATACTTATATAACTCGCGGTCGATCTCTTCTCGTATATATTTTGCGGAATGATGATCGATATCCCCGTTAAGCTTGACGTAAAGGGTGCTTTTTGAATAAGTTATCTGTGTTTTCATTTAAAACCTCCTTTTAGAAAGGATTGCATAAAAAAATGCCGTATCCTTTTCTTTACAGAAATAGGATACAGCATTTTGTATGCGAATACTGTCGCAATATAGACGGATATAAAATTTAATAAATTAATGTCAGTTGAGCTTTGCGAGAGCGGATTCAATTCCGTTCAGGATCTCTTTGTATCCCGCAAGCTTGTTCTTTTCACCGTCGATTACCGCCTGAGGAGCTTTTGCGACGAAGCCTTCATTTGAAAGCTTCTTTTCGATTCTTTCGATTTCGGAAAGAGTCTTCGCTTTTTCTTTGTTCAAGCGTTCTTTTTCCTTCTCAAAGTCTACAAGGTCGCCGAGTGGAATGTAGATCTTTGCTGAGTCGGTGATTATCTGAACTGCATTTTCATCGGTGTAGCCGTTAACGTAGCTGATGGTGGAAGCAGAAGCAAGCTTAACGAAGAAAGCCTCGGTTTTTTCGTTGTAGGTGTCTCCGTATGAGGACTCGATAAAGAGAGCCGCCTTCTTTGAGGGAGGAACGTTCATTTCGCTTCTGCGGTTTCTGATAGCACGTATGGAAGCGATCAAACGGTCCATGATAAGCTCTTCGTTTTCAAAGTTGAATGTTTCGTTATATTTGGGATAGTTGCTTACCATGATGCTTTCGCCCTCGTGAGGAAGTGTCTGCCAGATCTCCTCTGTAATGAAGGGCATAAAGGGATGGAGAAGCTTCAAGGTGTTGGAAAGAACGTAGGTGATGACGTTCTGTGCAACGAGGTTGGACTTGCTGCCCTTATCGTTGAATCTGGGCTTGAGAAGCTCGATATACCAGTCGCAGAAGATATCCCAGATAAAGTCATAGAGCTTTGCCAAGGCGATGCCAAGCTCGAAGTTGTCGAGGTTTGTGCAAACTTCCTTTACAGTCTTGTTGTAGAGAGAAAGGATCCACTTGTCCTCGATCTCAAGGTCGGATGCATCGGGAAGCTTGACTTCCTCAATGTCGAGGTTCATAAGAACGAAACGGGATGCGTTCCAGATCTTGTTGTTGAAGTTTCTTGCCGCCTCGATCTTTTCGTCGGAAAAACGCATATCGTTACCGGGGGAGTTACCCGTTGCCAAAGCGTAACGGAGTGCATCCGCACCGAACTTTTCGATGATCTCAAGCGGGTCGATACCGTTTCCGAGTGACTTAGACATCTTTCTGCCCTGAGCATCTCTTACAAGACCGTGAATAAATACGGTGGAGAAAGGCTTTTCACCCATGTGCTCAAGACCCGAGAAGATCATTCTCGATACCCAGAAGGTGATGATATCGTAACCTGTTACAAGAACGTCGGTGGGATAGAAGCGCCTAAGATCCTCTGTGTTTTCGGGCCAACCCATAACGGAGAAGGGCCAGAGTGCAGAGGAGAACCATGTGTCGAGCACATCCTCATCCTGATGAACGGGAGCACCGCACTTGGGACAAACAGTGATATCTTCCTTGGAAACCGTCATCTCGCCGCAAGCGTCGCAGTAGAAGGCGGGAATTCTGTGACCCCACCAAAGCTGACGGGAAATACACCAGTCGAGTATGTTGTTCATCCAGTTGTAGTAGTTCTTGGAGAAGCGGTCGGGGATAAACTTGATAGAGCCGTTGTCTACAGCTTCAATAGCAGGCTCTGCAAGAGGCTTCATCTTAACAAACCACTGATCTGAGGTAAGGGGCTCGACCGTTGTTCCGCAACGGTAGCAAACGCCTACGTTGTGATCGTGGGGAACAGTCTTAACGAGATAGCCTTCTTTTTCAAGATCGGCAACCAATGCCTTACGGCATTCGTATCTGTCCATACCCTCGTATTTGCCCGCATTTGCGTTCATTGTAGCATCGTCATTCATAACCTTGATCTGCTCAAGATCATGTCTCTGACCTACAAGGAAGTCGTTGGGGTCGTGGGCGGGAGTGATCTTAACACAGCCTGTGCCGAAGCCGATTTCAACGTAGTCATCGGCGATTACGGGCAACTCACGTCCTACGATGGGGAGGATAAGTGTTTTACCGATCAGGTGTTTTGTGTTTTCGTCGTTGGGGTTAACTGCAACCGCAGTATCACCGAACATTGTTTCGGGACGGGTGGTCGCGATTTCAACGTAGCCGTCCTCGCCCTTGATGGGGTATTTGATGTGCCAGAAGTTTCCGGGCTGATCCTTGTAATCAACCTCCGCGTCTGAAAGCGCGGTGAGACAGTGGGGACACCAGTTGATTATTCTGTGACCTCTGTAGATGAGACCCTTGTCGTAGAGGTTAACGAAAACCTCACGTACCGCTTTTGAGCAACCCTCGTCCATGGTGAAGCGCTCGCGGCTCCAGTCACAGGATGCACCAAGCTTTTTGAGCTGATTGATGATTCTGTTGCCGTACTGGTTTTTCCAGTCCCAAACTCTCTTGAGGAACTCTTCGCGTCCGAGGTCATATCTTGTGAGACCCTCGTTTACGCGGAGATTTTCTTCAACCTTGATCTGGGTAGCAATACCCGCATGGTCTGTTCCGGGAACCCAAAGGGTGGAGAAGCCCTGCATTCTCTTGTATCTTACAAGAATGTCCTGCAGAGTCTCGTCGAGTGCGTGACCCATGTGAAGCTGTCCTGTAACGTTCGGAGGGGGAATAACGATGGAGAAGGGAGTTTTAGATTTGTCTTCGTCGGGCTTGAAGAAGCCGTTTTCGTCCCAGTATTTGTAGAGACGGCTTTCTATTTCCGACGGGTCATAGGTTTTTGCAATTTCTTTTTTCATGAATTGCCTCCGTATATGTGATATTATTATTGAATACTGAAAATAAAAAAATCCCGTGAATCAACACAGGACGTAAAAAACGCGGTACCACCTGAATTTGCACTTATAAAAAATACACACTCTATATGCCTGATAACGGGGCATAAGACCGTCGGATGCTACTTGCTTTTATGGAGTAAGCTTTCGTTCCGAGCTCAGCGGTGACACAAGACGGTACAAAATACGTTTTTTTCAGCCGATGAAAACGCTCTCTGTGAATTTGATGATCAACGCCTTTTAATCCGCATCAATGCTTTATACATCATTCATACCTTGATATTATAACATCAGCACAAAGGTTTGTCAATGATTTTTTGCGTTTTGCATAATAAATGTAAAAAAATATTTGTGCACGGCGGATTTGAAAAACGGGAGAAAATAAGAGAAAAAACGAGAAAAAACGAGCAAGTGAATATCTAAATTAAAAAAATCAAAAAAGTTTTGCAAAAACCCTTGACATAGCAGTATAGCTATGTTATAATTGCAAGGTCGAAAATGACAGATTATGCAAAAAAATAAAATTTATAATACATTTGGAGGAAATCTCAATGTCCACTTTTATGGCAAAGAAAGAAACAGTTGAGCGTAAATGGTATATCATTGACGCAGCTGACAAGCCCTTGGGCAAGACAGCAGTTACTGCCGCTACAATTTTGAGAGGTAAGCACAGACCCGAGTTCACACCTCACGTAGACTGCGGCGAATTCGTAATCATCATCAATGCAGACAAGGCTATTCTTACAGGTAAGAAGCTTGATCAGAAGTTCTACCGTCATCACTCCGGTTATGTCGGCGGTTTGAAGGAAGTAAGCTACCGTCACTTGATGGGTACAAAGCCCGAAATGGCTATGACCCTCGCAGTAAAGGGTATGCTTCCTCACAACTCGATCGGTGACAAGGCTATCACACGTCTTAAGGTATATGCAGGCGACAAGCACAATCACGATGCTCAGAAGCCCGTTGAATACAATGTAGGCGAATAATAGGAAAGGAAGTAAATGACGATGTATACAAGTGCTAAACCCTATTTCTACGGCACAGGTAGAAGAAAGAGCTCTGTTGCAAGAGTAAGAATCGTACCCGGCACAGGCGCTATTACAATAAACGGTCGTACAATCGACGAATATTTCGGTCTTGAAACACTCAAGCTTATCGTTAACCAGCCCTTTGCTGTTACCGAAACAGTAGGCAAGTTCGATATTATCGCAAACGTACGCGGCGGCGGTTTCTCCGGACAGGCAGGCGCGATCCGTCACGGCCTTTCCAGAGCACTTCTTCAGGCTGACGAAGCTAACAAGGCAGCTCTCAAGAAGGCAGGCTTCCTCACTCGTGACTCACGTATGAAGGAAAGAAAGAAATACGGTCTCAAAGCTGCACGTCGTGCAAGCCAGTTCTCCAAGAGATAATTACAGCCCCGAGGGCGACTATTTCAAAGAGTATTCAAAAACCCCGAAACCATCACGGTTTTCGGGGTTTTACTTTTGCTCAAATATCCGCTTTGGTGCAAATCATTTTAAAACACCCTATGACCGAAAGGCAATAGGGTGTTTTTGCATATTCTTATTAAACTGACCGACAAATTGGATTATTTGTTTCCATATTCTGTTGCGATATAAAACCATTCTTGAATTGCCGAAAGTGTTGCGATAGAGCATACAACTATGGCAATGTATTTTAATTCCACGAAGAATATTATCAAAGGAAATAGAAATAGCAGTAGTCCTGTTGCTTTGTTCATAATTGTATGTAGAGATAAAAACTGTTTTTTAGAAATATATCCCCATATAATATTGATAATCTTGATAATTGCGATTGTACCGCTCCATATCCATAACCACCAAGGAATATGAATGTTTGGCAATAATTTAATAAAAGATACTGCTACGAACACGAGGTCAGCCGCAGTATCAATTTTAGCCCCGAAGTCACTGACACTATTTGTCTTTCTTGCGATAGTACCATCTATCATATCACTAAAACCACAAAGGAGATATATGATATAAAACTTCAATGAACACACAGGAAAGAACAACAATAAAATACTACCGAGAATACGAAAACTTGTGATTATATTTGCAACATATTTTAGCATCTCTTCACCTAAAAGCTGAAATTTGTCAGTTAAGAATACACCAAATTAATAATGGCATATAGCAACTTATCAAAACTAATCTTTGCCAAAGACCGCCATATTGTAAAATAGTATTTGAAAACTTTTCTTTCTCCCCCATAACAAAGAAGCAAAAGAACACAAATGCCGCAACAAAGCATAAAAGTGAGATTATTCCTATAAAAAACTCAAAGATTTGCAACTGCAATATTGCTAAAAGCAAGGGGACAACGAGTAAAGCCATAAAACCAATAGCAGAAGAACCGCCATGAATTTTTGTTATTATATCCTCATCTTGCCTATTTTCATTAAGTGGGCATATACCCGATATGATTTCACAACCAATTCCATATATCGCAAGTAAAACCCATATTGCCATTGCTAAACCGCAATTATGCTCCAAATATAATGCATACGGAGCAATGCAGAAAACAATACCTGATACGATGCACCAGATGTTA
>JAFSAM010000045.1 GCA_017441005.1 Clostridia bacterium
GCTTTTGGCTGTGCGTTATCCCTCTCCGTCATTGCTTCGCAATGCCACCTCTCCCGTCTGGGAGAAGGCTTTTGGCTGTGCTGCTTAAATACACAACGGAGAAGTTAAACTTTTTCTATCTCCATTCATACATGAAAAATATTCCAAGCGAAGCGCAAGAAATCTAAACCAAAGCCCTTTCCTGAGGGAAGGGTGGCTCGCGTAGCGAGACGGGATGAGAGATACATATTACCGTTTGGTTTTTTATGTGCCACGTGAAAGGTTTACCGCATAGGGGTGGAGGATGCAAAAACTCTATGTAATCATAGCTTGTGCAAACAAAAAAAGGTCTGTACAAGCTAAAATAGCCTGCACAGACCAATAGATTCAAAGTTCTTTGCCTACTTTCTTTCAAGAAAGTAGGGGAATGTTTTTGGGAGTCTTGAACCCTTTTTGCAAAAGGGTTCAAGTGCCAAGCTTTCTCCGAAAGAAAGCGGGGGAGGCCAGAACCCTTTTTTCAAAAGGGTTCTGGTGCTTATATTTGGTTACCGGCGAACTGGGTCATATACAGATCGTAATATTTACCTTTGCGTTCGAGCAATTCATCGTGGTTGCCCTTTTCCACTATTCTACCTTTATCGAGCACTACGATCACGTCGGCATCCCTTATGGTTGACAGTCTATGCGCTATAATAAGGCTTGTTCTGTTCTTCATCAAGTTGACCATTGCGTCCTGGATACGCTTTTCGGTACGGGTATCTACCGACGATGTTGCCTCATCGAGTATAAGGATCTTCGGATCTGCCAAAATAGCTCTTGCAATCGCAAGCAGCTGTCGCTGTCCCTGCGACAGTCCTGCGCCCGCCTGCTTCAGATAAGTCTTATACTTCTGTGGCAGTCTCTCGATAAAGTAATCGGAGTTACTCATATCCGCGGCATATATCATCTTTTCGTCGGATGCATCGGGGTTAGCATACTTGATATTATTCTCGATAGTATCCGAGAACAGCACGGTGTCCTGAAGTACGATAGCGATATTCTTTCGAAGTTCATCTCTTTTTATATCACGGATATTCACTCCGTCGACCAATATCTCGCCGGAATCGACGGGGTAGAATCTCATAAGCAGGTTAACGACGGTCGTTTTGCCGCTACCCGTAGCACCGACGAGTGCAATTTTTTGTCCCGGCTTAACGTCAAGCGTAAAATCATAAAGCACCTGCTTTTCCGGCACGTATGAGAAGTTTACGTTACGGAAGGAAACCTCGCCCTTGACATCCTCCATAAGTATGTCTCCGCTGTT
The DNA here is from genome assembly GCA_017441005.1 of Clostridia bacterium. Lineage (GTDB taxonomy): Bacteria > Bacillota > Clostridia > Oscillospirales > CAG-272 > RGIG1995. Next base: position 1,283 of record JAFSAM010000045.1, read on the forward strand.
ATCCTCGTTTGGCTGATCCATCAAAGCGAAAACGCGTTCTGCGCCCGCGACCGCCGTTTGGAGCGAACCATACAGCATAGCGATCTCGTTTATAGGTCTTGAAAACTGCTTTGCGTAAATGATAAACGCGGATATAGCACCGATGGATATCATATTTTTATAAGCAAAATATCCGCCGAACGCCGACACAATAACGAAGCTGATATTGGATATACAGTTCATAATTGGGCCCATAGAGCCGCCGAGTATCTCCGCCTTAATGCTTACCTTTGTAAGCTCATCGCTCGTTCTGTTGAACTCATCGATCACATCGCCCTGCTTATTATAAGCGACGATCGACTTATATCCCGTGATCATTTCCTCGGAATGGCCGTTCAGTCTTCCGAGCATTTGCGACCGCTTTCTGTACACCTTTCTCATTATCTTCGACATCTGACCCGTGACGATAATAGTCAAAATTACTGTCAGCATTGTGATCAAAGTAAGTTGCCAGCAATAGCAGAACATTATTACAACGGTACCTATGACCGTCAAAACGCCCGAAATCAGCGAGCCCAGACTCTGCGAAACTGTATTCGACACGTTTTCGACATCGTTTGTCATGCGGCTCATAATATCGCCGTTTGAATGTGTATCGAGGTATTTTATCGACAGGTTATCGATCTTTTTAAACAGATCGTGGCGCATCAGCTTGACTATCGACTGACTGAGCCTTGCGGCAAGGAGCGACTGTGCAAGGCTGAACAGCACGTTTAGACCGTACACTACACCGAGGACGATCACGCAGGTATAAAGCGCGCTCCATTTTCCGTCCTTGATATAGTCGATCGCATCACCCTGAAGCGACGGAGTAAACAGCGCCGCCAGAGTAACCAATACGACTGCGATCATCAGAGGATACAGAAGCATTTTTGCCTTGCCGAAGTATTTTAAAAGCCTTTTGAGTGTTCCCTTTGCGTTCATCGGCTTTTCGACGGCGGCGCCCATTGCCCCCGGACCGCGTCTGCCGCCCGGACGGAAATTTACCGTCGGAGCACCGTCCTTTTTATCGGATACGTTATATTTGACCGACTGTCCGTCACCCTTTTTCTCAAAGCCGACGGGAAGCTTTTTTTCAAACTCGTTGCTCATTATGCCTCGCCCCCTTCCTTCAGCTGTGAATTATAAATATCACGGTAGATATCGGAGGTCTTGATAAGCTCCTTATGTGTGCCGAAAGCGGCGATCCTACCCTTGTCTATAACTGCGATCCTGTCAGCACCCTTAATAGACGCGATCCTTTGTGCAATGACGATCTTGGTTACATCGGGACAGTGTTCGTTCAGCGCCTTATAAAGCTGTGCCTCGGTCTTGAGGTCAAGCGCGCTTGTCGAATCGTCGAAGATCAGTATCTCGCAATTTTTCAGCACCGCACGGGATATGGATATTCTCTGCTTCTGACCGCCCGACAGCGAGTGACCGCCCTCGGACACCATAGTATAATAACCGTACTCGGTAGCACAGATAAAATCGTCTGCCTGTGCTATCTCCGCCGCCTTTTTGATCTCGATGGGCGACGCCTTATCATTGCCCCATCTTATATTCGCCTCGATGGGACGGGAATACAGCTCTGCCTTCTGGAGCACGATGGCGATTTTGTTTCTCAATTCGGTTTTGTGATAATCCTTGACGTTTATTCCGTCGACAAGCACCTCGCCCGAAGTCGCGTCATAAAACCTCGGGATCAGATTGACAAGTGTAGATTTTCCGCAACCTGTTGAACCGATGATCGCCAACGTTTCGCCCGGCTCAACGGTAAACGAAATATTCTCGAGCACGTTTTCGCCCGACGCATTGGGGTATGCAAAGCAAACGTCTTTGAATTCGATCTTGCCCTTGGTCTCGGTCTCACCGAAAAAGCCGCCGTCAAGCAGTACCTCGGGACAAGCCATAACCTCTTTGATTCTGTCGGCAGATGCCTTTGCCCTTGTAAACGTCTGGAAAATATTAGCCATAAACATAATGCCGTGGAGTATCTGCGCAAGATATGTAAGTGCCGCCATAATACGGCCGGGTGTCATATCACCGCCCGCCTTTACGGTAAAGCCGCCGACGAGTATTACCAAAATAACACAGATATTCAGCACGATATTCATACAGGGACCCATAAAAGCAAGGAGGGTCTGCACCTTCAGATTCACGGTGCACAGCTCATCGTTTGCCTTGTCGAATCTTTTAAGCTCGTGCTCCTCCTTTACGTAAGCCTTGACCACGCGTGCGCCCGCGACGTCCTCCTGCATAACGTTGTTTATTCCGTCAAGCTTCTTTTGCACAACGGAAAACATAGGTGCTGACTTTTTCAAAAAGAACACGACAAATACGGCTACAAACGGCAGACCGCATCCCGCGATCAGCGCAAACTTCGGCGACTGCGTATACAGCATAAATATGCCGCCGACGAACATTACGGTGTTACGCACAAAGCCGCGCACGGTCATCATGACCATATTCTGCACCTGAGTTACGTCATTTGTAAGCCTTGTAACGAGCGAGCCTGTCGATATCTTGTCGGTCTGCTGAAATGACAGACCCATAATTCGCGAAAACAGATCCTTTCTGAGATCGTTTCCGAAGCGCTGTGCCGCAAGGTTAGCGAATACGCCGCAAAGCATACCGCAAAGTCCGCCTATCAGCACAAGAACTATCATTTTTACTCCGATCTCGAGCACAAGGCCGACGTCCTTGCCGATTACGCCGTTATCGACAATATCGCGCATAAGATCCGGCTGTAGCAGGTCCATCGTTACCTCGCCCACCATAAACAGGGGGGCAAGCAGGCAGAAGAACCAATATTTTTTCAAGTATTTAAGCATTATTTAAAGCTCCTCCTTTATAAGCCGATGAACCTCGTCAAGAAGCTCGACCAGCCTATCCTCTTCTTCCCTTCCCACAAAACGTGTTATCACCTCATCAGAGCCGTGCAGTCTGTTTCGGAGCAATTCCGCCTTTTCATTTCCCTTTTCGGTAAGGTATAATTTCGTATATCTTCTGTCGTTTTCGTCGGTCTCAAGTGTCAGATATCCGTTTTGAGACATTTCTTTTACCGTCTGATTGACCGCCGCCGTGGTCTTGTTCGAAAACTCGGCAAGCTCCCTTTGACTTGCCCCCCGGTGACGGTGAACGTACATTATGACCGTTCTGTAAGAATCGGGAATACCCACCTCGAGCGCGCATTTACGCATGTGGTTTACCCATTCCTTATGTGTCCTCGACAGCGCCATCATAAGCGTTTTTCTTGTAGTGTCGATTTTTAACACCTCCATATATAATTAAACAATAATTAATATCTTAATTAATTATAATCAGTTTTACACAGATGTCAATATTTTTTGGATTTCAAAGTAAAAAAATCGGTATATGAGGTTCACTCATATACCGATTCTCTGTTGTATTCATCGATTTCTTCGAGTTGTTGGATGTCTTGGGCTTTGTAGACCGTAAACCTTTCGGGATGATCCCTACAGCATTTCGGCGATAAAACCGCATTTCTGCTCTGTTTTTTTCCCTCGCCCGTACGTTTTTTCTCAGCCCTCGTAATTATCGTCGGCATTAACTGCCCTTGTCGCCTCGTAGGAAACGTATTCGGTAGGATCGACGTACTTGCCGCCCTTCTTCATTTCAAGATGGAGATGCGACTCCTCGGCGATCTCGATCAGGGTACTGTCTCCTACCGAAGAAATGACCTGTCCGCAATAAACTGGTGCCCCCTCCTCGATTCCGTCACAAACCTCCTCGGAAAGTCCCATATAATATGAAACCAATCCGTTTGCGTGGCTGATCGAAATGCAGTTGCCCATCATAGGATCGTTGTAAACGTTTTGCACCGTGCCCTCGGCAATTGCCATAACGGGCGCACCGGGATCTGCAAGAATGTCTATTCCGGCGTGAACTCTGTAATCGTTCATTGTCAGCGAATATACGGGCATATCAATATCATATCCCTTGAGAAGATAGCCCTCGACAGGCTTTGTAAACACCATTTTTACGGGAGCATCGACCTCCTCCGACGGATCGTCAGAGGGGTTGGCGTTTACGCTTTCGTCCGGCGTTTCAACGTAGGTGTCCTCGGTATCCTGTGTCCATACGGGGCGCGTCTCCTTGGGAGGCTTTACCGATTCGACCGCCGTCTCCGACTCCCTGGGAATCGACGTCTTTTTCTTTGTGCTTGTTATCACACTCATTACCGTCATACATACTACCGCCATAATAATCAGAGACAGCACTATGTATAACGCAATATTTGTTTTATTCTTGTTTGCGTTATCCATGGTTTTCCCACCTTTATTTGATTTTTCTGTAGGTATTTTTGACCGAAAAACCAAATCTTATACACAGCATTTTTATTTATGGGAAAACATTGTTTTTTTATTTCTTTATTATATTAAGTACAACGTGTCTTGCGAGCAAAAGTCCCGCCACAGACGGCACAAACGAAACCGATGCGGGTACTCTTTCGCCCTTGACCACAGGCTCCTCGGTGCTGTACAGAACGTCGACGCCCTTTATGTTCCTGACCTTCAGCTCACGGCGCATTACCCTTGCAAGCGGACAGACCGAAGTCTTACTTATATCGTCTATATGAAATTTAAATGGATCAAGCTTGTTTCCCGTTCCCATCGAGGATATGACCGGAATATTATTTGCCTTGCAGTATTCGATTATTGCAATCTTCGCCGATACGTTATCGACAGCATCGATGACGTAGTCGATTTTTTCGGACGCAATTATCTCTGCGGCATTTTCCTTTGTAACAAAAACATCTTTTTCAATAACGTTGCAGTCGGGGTTAATTTTTTTGATCCTATCCCCCATAACCGTAGTCTTCTTCATTCCGACGGTAGACGTGTCGGCGATAAGCTGTCTGTTAATATTGGAAAGCGAAACTGTATCGAAATCGACTATGACCATCTTGCCGACACCGCACCGTGCAATTGCTTCTGCCGCATAACTGCCGACACCGCCGATACCGAATATCATGACAGCACTTCCCGATAGTCTCTCGGTCTCTTCTTCACCAAAAAGAGTTATTTGTCTTTCAAGCCATTCTCTTTTCATATAGCTATAATTCCCCAATTTTTTGTTTTACAATATCTCTGCCAAAACTTCTTTTGCGTTCGTCGGCATAACATTATTATAAACCAACACGTCCAATATTGCAACCGCATTTTCCTCATCTCTTGCAATGTCATATAAAAATTCATATTCTGTGGTGATCCCGTTCTCGATCTGCAGAATGAGCACCGAATATACTGCACTCTCACTAAAAAGATCGTGCTGTCTTCTGTCGGTCATAATCAGGCTGTAGTCAAGCACCGTCTCCTCTTTTGACAATACATCGGTCCTTTTCGCAATAATGGAATGATTTTTCATAATCAACCTCCGAATCACTTTGTTTTGCGCGGAATTCAAATTATACGCCCTCACGGTTTAAAAGTAAAGAAAATATTGTCTTGTGAATTCGACGGAATTATGCTGATTATTTGCTTTTTCTCGCCCATTTTTGCCGAATAATATTATTAAGATGCTTTTTTTATGTTTTTCCGTCTGTTTTTATGCACAACTTTGTCGAATATTGTCGAACTATATATTGTAATATACTCCCTGTTTTTCCATAAATTTTGCAATGACACAGAACAGACGTCATTATATAATATATATGAAAAGAATTATTCTATAAAAGGAGTGCCCCGATGAAAAAATTAAAGATCCCACAGCTCTCAAAGCTCGCTTACTATATACTGGCAATAGGCTTGCCGTTGATCGTAATCGTGTTTTCCTACATACTCTCACTACTGCTGTATACCCCCGAAAACGAAAAAGCGATCGTGTTGCTCCATATTTTTTCAATGCTCGAATATGCCTCCATGAGCTTCACCCTTGTCGTATGCGGTGCACTGTTTACCGATATAGTCATAAAAAAATACGAATAAAGTTTTTTGCAAAAAAAACGGGAGCAGGATATTTCCTGTTCCCGTTTGTTTGATAGGGTCAAATGGATGCTGCTCCTATAATGCCCGCATCATTTTTCAATTCTGCCAAACGAAGCTCGGTCTTTACCGCCGCCGCGCTTGTAAACTGAAGCTTGTCAACCAGCTCACATAAAGGTGCCATCAGGTTTTCACCCTCGTTTGAAACACCGCCGCCGATACTGATGATATTAGGCTGGAATATGTTTATGATATTGACAAGTCCGCAGGCAAGATAGTCGGTATATTCCGCACATACCGCGCGGGCTGTCATATCGCCCATCGAAGCCGCCTTGTATGCGGTCTTTCCGCTTACCTTGTCGATATCTCCCTCTACCATCTTCCACATAATGGAGTTACGGTTATTCATCATATATTCCTTTGTGATATTGATAAGCCCCGTAGCCGAGCTGTAGGTCTCCCAGCAACCGCGTCTTCCACATCCGCACTGGCGTCCGTTGTGCTCGATTACCATGTGACCGAGCTCACCGCCCGCATAGTTAAAGCCGGAATAGATCTTTCCGTCGATTATGATTCCGCCGCCGACACCCGTGCCGAGGGTCACCATAATAAACTTGTCGACTCCCTTGCCCGAGCCCGCAACCGCTTCGCCCAACGCTGCGGCATTTGCATCGTTTTCGATCTTTATGTTCTTGATGGGCAAAAGCTCACGCAGCTTTGCAACCAGAGGATAGTCGACCATACCGAGGTTGGTGGCTCTCGATACGACACCGTTTACAGGGTCAATAGCTCCGGGGGATGCGATTCCCAAAAGCTCGATCCTGCAAGGGAGTATATCCATTTCCTTAAGCAGATCGGTAGTAAGCTTTGCTATGTCCTTCACGATCTCGTCGGGATTCCTTCCCGCATTTGTAGGAACGCTTCCCTTTTTTACTATGTTATTTTCTCCGTCAACGATACCGATCGCAATATTGGTACCGCCGAGGTCAACGCCTATTCTGTACATACCGTTCTCCAAACGTAATTGTTACTCTTTTTTGAGAAGGTCACGGATCTCAGCAAGCAATTCCTCGGTAGTGGGCTTGGGAGGCTCTGCAGCCTTCTTTGCTTCTTCCTCTTTCTTCTTTGCCTCTTCCTCTGCCTTCTTCTTTTCCTCAGCCTTTTCTCTTGCCTTCTGGAGAAGGTTTACTACCATAAAGATGGAGAATGCGACAAGGAAGAAGTCGATAACAAGCTGAATAAAGTTACCGTAGTTAAGTGTGGTAAGACCTGCCGCCTTAGCGTCTGCAACAGTCTTGATTGCGGAAATGTCGGTTCCTTCGACCATATTAGCCTTGCTCAAAATAACGAAAAGCTCCGAAAAGCTTGCTCCGCCCGTGATAAGGCTGATCAAGGGGGTGATAAGGTCATTTACCAAAGAAGTTACGATCTTGCTGAATGCGCCGCCGACTACAACACCGACAGCCATGTCAACAACGTTGCCCTTAAAGGCAAATTTTTTGAATTTCTCAAACATTTTTGAAAATCTCCTTTTTTATTTTATTTAAAAATTTCTTCAAAACGTTCTTTATATGCCGCCAAAAACAACTGATCCAGGCGGTCTTTTTTTTCTTTCATATACAAATAAGCAAACAAAGCCTCAAGCCCCGTCGCCTTGGCATATTCCGCCGCCGTCGCCGATTTCGGTCTGTTCACCTTGGCGTTTTTTCCCCGCTTGAAAAAGCTCAATTCTTCTTCGTCAAGCAGGTCTATTATTTTGTCGACAGCCTCGCTCTGCGCCTTTGCGGTAACGAAAAGGCGGGCAAACTCGTTCAGCTTTCCTGCGTTTGTGTAGCCGCTTTCCAAAACCTTTTGCCTAACCATTATCTCAAGCACAGCATCGCCCAGATACGCTAAAGCAGCTCCGTTTAATTCTTCCGGTGTCAATTCGGCTTTTCTCCTTTTTTGTATTCGATTTATTATAACATTTTATTTTCTTTTCCGCAATATTTTTTTTGCATTTGTTTGTTTTTTTTGCGCGTTTTTTTTGACATCGGTGAAAGATTATGCTACAATACGAAAAGAATGGAATATTTCGGGAAAGGAAGGAAATTAAGAATGGACATTAAACAGGATCTTTGGAGCTATCTTGAGCAAACCGACAAGCCCATCGTTATGTACGGTATGGGCAACGGTGCCGACAAGATACTTGAAAGACTTGATGCACGCAACATTGAGATTGCCGATTTTTTTGCAAGTGACGGCTTTGTGCGCGGTCACTCCTTCCACGGCAAGACCGTACTCTCATTTTCCGAGATCAAAGAAAAATATCCCGATTTTATTATACTGTTATCGTTTGCCTCCAGCCTCGACAATATGCTTGATGTCTTCTATTCGATGAACGGTGAATACGAAATGTATGCCCCCGACGTGCCCGTTACAGGCGATGGCACGTTCACTCTCGAATACTACAACGAAAACAAAGATAAATTCGATCTTGCAAGATCGCTTCTTGCCGACGAAGCATCAAAACTCGTTTTCGACAACGTGATCAAATACAAGCTCACCGGCAAGATATGCTATCTGAAGGAATGCGAAACATTGCCCTCGGAGGCACTCGGTATTCTGTCGACGGGTAAATACGAAATATGCGTCGATGCCGGCGCATACAACGGCGATACGGCAAAGCAGATGATAAATGACTTTCCAAAGCTAAAAAAAATCTATGCCCTCGAGCCCGATTCCCGTAATTTCAAAAAGCTTTCCGCATACTCCGAGGAGGAATGTCGGGTGATACCGATAAATGCCGCCGCCTGGAACGAAAACACTCTTCTTGAATTTGATGCAAGCGGAAACAGAAACGCAAACTTTTTCTCGCTCAACACAAAAAAGACTGTCAATATCCCTGCCAGAACAATAGATTCCGTATGCGAAAGCAAAGCCGACTATATAAAATATGACGTCGAGGGTGCCGAAAAAAATGCCCTCCTCGGCAGTAAAAATACGCTTTCCTCGTCATCGCCCGATATGCTCATTTCCGTCTATCACCGAAACGAGGATCTGTTTGAATTACCCCTGCTTGTGCACAGGCTGTCGCCCGACAGTAAGCTGTATTTACGAAAATTCAAATACGTTCCCGCCTGGGATCTTAATCTGTATGCCGTAAATTAAAAATACGTACTGTTTTCTTCAAAAAACAGGCACTCTTCCAAAAATGAAGTGTGCCTGTTTTTTCAGTCTTTTTTGTTTTTCGTTTTTTTGTTTGCTTTTTTGATCTTTCTTATATCGCCCAGCATTTTGAAGGTGTCTCTTACGACCCTTACCTTCGATTCGCCGTTGTCGTTTTGCAGTATCTTTACGGGCATTTCCGCTATGGTATACCCCTTATTCTGCGCCTTCATCAACGCCTCGAGGTCGAAAGCAAAGCTATCTATCACACACTCGGAAAAAATATCGCGGGCAGCCTTCTTACGAAAGCACTTAAAGCCGCACTGCGAGTCGCTGAGCTTAAAGCCCGCCGCAGTCGAAATAAGCTTGAAATACACCTTTGACATTATCTTTCGTAAAAAAGTGTATCCCTCGTAGCTCTCGGCATTGAGGTTTCTCGAGCCGGTCACGATGTCCGCTCCCGTCTCCTCAAATTTTTCGAGAGCCTTGCCGATAACCTCGGTACCGTAAGCAAGATCGCAGTCGGTAAAAAGGATTATGTCTCCGTCAGCCGCCAGCATTCCGTGCCTTACCGCACTTCCCTTGCCCTTATTTTCGGTATAACCGACGGTTTTTATATGACTGTTGCTCTCGCTTAATTTTTTCGCCTTCTCAAACGTGGAGTCAACGCTTCCGTCGTTTGAAAAAACTATCTGATAATCCTCGGAAAGTGTCTTGAGATAGGAATCAAGAATTTCCGCTGTCTTTTCTATTCTTTTTTCTTCGTTGTAAACCGGAATAACAACGGAAACCATTTTTGTCTGTATACTCCCTTCTCTTAAAACTTCCGATCGCTCAAAAAATGCGAATTATATTTCATTACGGAAGGCCGATCGGCTCTTGGGTCTCATAAGACTGCGCTTCCTTGCTCTCCTCATATATCGCCGTGTCTTCGGGGTCCATGGACTGCAAAGGAAGCTCGGAATCGTCGAGAGGAGCATCCGCATTCGGATCCTTCTTATCAAACTCGTCTCCGTCGGGCAGCTCGATCACTACGTCGGGCGCCTTTTCTATTGATACAAGTCTTGCCTGCAACGCGTACCTGTCGTCAATATTTCCGTTTGTACAGGTAGAAAGGGTCACTACTCTTGAGGACTCGGTAAAATCTCCGGTATCTCTCAAGAATATGGATTTTGCGCTCATTTCGTTACACCATTTTACAAACGACTCGGCGTTCATAAATCCGATCTGGCAATAACGGAAAGTGGACGTGGTCTGATATACCGCAAACACCTCATATCTGTATATTCCCTCGGTCGTGTAAATGGTGACGTATCTGTTTATGCTGAAAAAGTTTTGATCGAGGAATTTTGTGATCTCGTTGAACATCGCGTTGGGGTAGATCATATTGTGGCCGTAAAACACAAGATTGGGATTCTCCAATACTTTATCGTCACATCTGAAATCGGCAAATATTGCACCGTTTACGTTATGCTCAAGCGTTGCCGTGCGGTCAAGATAAAAATCATTGTCCTTACCCTTCACGCAGGGGTAGCTTATATTCGTTCCGTCCACCTGGATCCAGCCGTAAATATCGGGGTTTATCTCCTTGAATTCGAGAAGCTTTTCCTTATACTGCAAATAAAACGGACTGTTTGTTTCGAGGACGGTATACTCAACTCCCGATGCCTTGTTCGCCGCACTTCCGAATTTTGGTGTCGGCTTATCCAAAACGGCGGGGTCAAGATAACTCATCCCGTCCTTTCTGTCAACGCCGTCAAAAAAGTCGTCGTTCATGTCCGAATATTCCTTCTGCGCCTTCTTACCCGCGATCACGGTACGTGCGATCATAAACGTAGACACGATAAACACCGCAATAAACAAGAATATCAGCACGGTACGAATTATATCGAAGGTACTTCTCTTCTTTTTCTTGGGCTTTTTCTCGGATTCCTCGGCTTTTTCCTCTTCGACCTCGTCTGTATCCTCTGACGGAGCACAACCGGAAGAATCTTCCTCGATATTCACTTTTTCGGCATCATCCCCGGAAGAAGATATTTCATCATTCGGTTCCTCGGCTTCGCCGTTTTCGCTTTGGATCATTTCGGCAGGATCTGTTTTTTCCGCAGACTGCTCCAAAGAGTTGTTTTCTTCTGCCGATCCTGTCTTTTCTTCCACGTTATCGTTTTCTTCGATAAAGTCCTTACGGTTGTTTTCCATCTTTTCTCCTTAAAAAAGTTTTATTTAAGCTCGATCACCGATTCGTCCCAGGCATCGGGCTTTTCGTAACCCAAAAGGTTTACTACGGTTGCGGCAACGTTGGAAAGTCCGAACTTGCCGTCCTTAACGGTATATGCATCTCTGCTGTTATTATCGTAAATGATCATGGGAACGGGGTTAAGGGTGTGGCTGGTCTTGGATTTAAGCGAGCCGTCCTTGTTTGCCTTGGGTGCTCCCGTCTTCTTGTCCATCTCGTACATCTCGTCGGAGTTGCCGTGGTCTGCTGTGATGATCGCAGTACCGCCAACCTTGTCGAGTGCCTCAAGGATACGCTTGATGCAAAGATCGAGTGCCTCAAGGCTGATCTTTGTTGCGTGGAAGTTACCCGTGTGGCCTACCATATCTCCGTTCGGGAAGTTTACTCTCAAAACCTTGTATTTATTGCTCTCGAGAGCCTCGATGAGCTTATCTGTGATCTCAGCACACTTCATCCAGGGGCGCTGTTCAAAAGGAACAACGTCTGAGGGGATCTCTACGTAAGTTTCAAGCTCCTCGCTGAACTTGCCGCTCTTGTTTCCGTTCCAGAAGTATGTAACGTGACCGTACTTCTGTGTCTCGGAAAGCGCAAACTGTGTAATACCCGCGTTTGTAAGATACTCGCCCATCGTCTGTGTGATCTCGGGGGGATTAATGAGATAGCGGGAAGGAATGTGGAGGTCACCGTCATATTCGAGCATACCCGCATACATAACGTCGGGCACTCTCTTTCTGTCAAACTTTGTGAATTCCTTAGCATCAAACGCCGTGGAGATCTCGATCGAACGGTCGCCTCTGAAGTTAAAGAAGATCACACTGTCCTTGTCCTCGATCGTACCTACGGGCTTGCCGTCCTCTGCAATAACGAAGGGAGGAAGATCCTGGTCGATAGCACCCGTCTCCTCTCTGTATGTCTTTACAGCCTCGGCAGCCGATGCAAAATATCTGCCCTCGCCGAGCACGTGGGTCTTCCAGCCCTCTTCGACCATAGACCAGTTAGCCTCGTATCTGTCCATGGTGATCTTCATTCTGCCGCCGCCCGATGCGATCTTGATATCGAAGGATGCATCTCTGAGGTTTCCGATGAATTCTTCAAAAGGATCAATATATTCAAGCGCAGAGGTCTCGCCTACGTCTCTTCCGTCAAGAAGGATATGTACGCGTACCTTCGAAATTCCGCAAGCCTTTGCCTGCTCGATCATTGCCTTGAGGTGGTTTATGTGCGAATGTACGTTTCCGTCGGAGAAAAGACCGAGGAAATGGAGTGTGCTTCCGTTGTCAAGCACGTTCTTTGTAAGAGTCTGCCAAGTCTCGCTTGCAAACATCTTGCCGCTTTCTATGGATTCGGAAACAAGCTTTGCGCCCTGGCTGAACACCTGTCCTGAGCCTAATGCATTGTGTCCTACCTCGGAGTTACCCATATCGTCGTCTCCGGGAAGACCTACCGCCGTGCCGTGAGCCTTGAGCACAAGTGTGGGATATTCTTTCATAAGTCTGTCAAGAGTGGGGGTATATGCCTTTGCAAACGCATTGCCTTCATTGTCGGCAGCAATACCTACGCCGTCCATTACTATGGTAAGAACGGGGCCCTTCACGCCTTCAAACTTTTCGGATTTCTTCAAAATATTTGCCATGTCTGTTATTCCTCCGCCAATTATATTGGTTTATTATTGTCACTTATTCGATATATTATACACTGTTTTTAATAAATAATCAATCCGTTTTACAAATCTTTCTTATATTAAATTATACATAACCTCTGCCCGTTATCTGTTATTAAATTGTAAATCATAATAAAATATTGTGTGAAAGATAAAATACTGTTGTAAATTTTTTCAAAGTGTGCTAAAATGAATGTGAATACACTTTTTACGGCGAGGAATAACGTGAAACCACCCCAAAACACAAAAGAGAAACCCAATATACATAAGGGTCACAGGATCAGACTAAAGGAAAAGTACAAAGCCTACGGAATTGAAGCACTGCACGAACACGAGATACTCGAGCTCCTGCTGTTTTTCGGAATCCCCCTCAAGGATACCAATGAAATCTCACACAAGCTCATCAACAAATTCGGCAGTCTGTCTGCTGTTTTCGATGCCGATCACCACAGTCTGAAGGCAGAAAAGAATATGACGCACAACGCTGCATTGCTTATCCGTCTGTGCTCGGATATTTCCCGTCTTTATCTGAATAACCGGTCATCAACCGAAAAGATCTACGATACGAAAGAAAAGATCGGAGCATATATCAACAGCAAATACGCGGGTGTCGACGGCGAGAGGATCATCCTCGTTCTTTTTGACAACTCACATCACATCATTGATACCGTATCGATCGGAACGGGCAGCAATACTCTGAGCGAGGTCAATATAGGCAAGATCGTCAAGACGGCAAACTCACGGAACGTCAGCCGTGTCGCCATCGCCCACAATCATCCCGACAACTCCGATATTTCGACCAGCGACATCGTTTCATCGAGAAAGATCGCGTACCACCTCAACAGCGTGGGTATTGAGCTTATCGAAAGCTTTGTTATCACAAGCAACAGGGTACTCAACGTATTCGACTCGATGCCCATCTGCAAAAAGCGAAAAAGAACAAAAAAGGAAGCTGAGTTATGAAAAAGTTTTTATTCTTGTTGATTATATCCGTTCTGCTCCTTTCGGGTTGCTCGGACTCGCCTGAGGACAATAAGACCGACACTCCCGACACTACCCACAGAACTACTGTGACAGAAAAAGAGACCGAGCCGCTTGAAACACCTTCCAAAACAGAAGAGGCAACCGCCGAAACAAAAGAAGAGACCGTTCCCGAAACAACGGAAGAAACATCGGAACAAACCGAAAACACTCTGTCGTCACTCTCCTCTCCCGATTTTATGTTACCTTTTGAAAGCTATTCGTGGGAGCGCGAATATCCCGTCGAATACGTCGTGCTTCACTTTACGAGCAACGTAGTCGCCGATAAAACAACCCCTTACAGCATACAGGCTGTAAAAAAGATCTTTGAAGACTCGTCTATCAGCTCAAACTATATAATCGACAGAGACGGAAGCATTTTCTGCTTCGTCCCCGAAAACTATGCCGCCTGGCACGCAGGGGTAGGAACCTATGCCGACGACGAAAAATACACGAACAAGATGAACAAGTATTCGATCGGTATCGAAATGCTTGCCATTGGCTCCTACAGCGATATGCAGTTCTATCTGACACAGGACGAATACGATTCGCTCGACAAAAGTCTTATCGGTTTTTCCGACGAGCAGTACGAGGCTCTGAAAAAGCTTGTCCGTGACGTATGTGAACGAAACGGCATCCCCTTCGACAGAGCACACGTCATCGGTCACGATGAATACAACCCCAACAAAAACGATCCCGGAGAGCTTTTTGATTGGGACAGGCTTTTTGAATAATTTTTTCACGTATTTTCACACAAAACATAACGGGCATTTTACCCGCATATCTACAAAAAAAGAGGATTGATACACTATGAAGGTCGTATTGCAAAACGTTACAAAAAAATTCCCCTCACGTAACAAGAAAGAAAAAAAGGACGTCATTGCCGTAAATGATTTCACCTTCGAGATCCCCGACGGCAAGCTTATCGGTCTGCTCGGTCCGTCAGGTTGCGGAAAAAGCACCGCTCTTAACCTCATAAGCGGTCTGCAAAAGCCGACAAGCGGCAGGATATTCTTCGGTGACGATGACATAACCGCCGTTCCGCCCGAAAAAAGGGGGGTCGGTCTTGTATTCCAGAACTATGCTCTCTATCCCCACCTCACCGTTAAGCAAAATATCACCTTCCCTCTTGAAAACCTTAAGGGCAAAGAAAAAATGACCAAGGCAGACCGTGAAAAAAGAGCCTACGAGATCGCAAAGCTCGTCCAGATCGACGGTCTTATGGAACGTAAGCCTTCAGAGTTATCGGGCGGTCAGCAACAGCGTGTCGCGATCGCGCGCGCCCTTGTCAAAATGCCCCGCGTGCTCCTTCTCGACGAGCCTCTTTCCAACCTCGATGCCAGACTCCGTCTCCAGACGAGAGAAGAGATCAAAAGAATTCAGCACGAAACCAAGATCACTACCGTATTCGTAACGCACGACCAGGACGAGGCGATGAGCATTTCAGACCTTATCGTCGTTATGAAGGAGGGTATTATTCAGCAGATCGGCAAGCCTCAGGAGGTATATTCCGATCCTGTCAACCTCTTTGTCGCAAAATTTCTCGGCACTCCCCCCATCGGCGTATATAACGGCAGGATCGAAGACGGTATGCTCTATATCGGTGACGACGCTGTCGGCAAAACAAACCTCACGGAAAACACCGAGCTCACCGTCGGCATTCGCCCCGAGGGCTACATACTCGACAGTGAAGGCGGCCTTGTCTGCAACCTCAGCGGAGTCGAGGTAATGGGGCGTGACATCAGCATCGTTTCCACCCATCCCGCCGCCCCCGATCAGGTCATCCGCTCCATAATCAGCTCCGAAAAAATCGTCGACACCTCAAAGCCAACGGTCCGTTTCAAGCTGAAGCCCGGTAAAGTATTACTGTTCGATAAGACCTCTGGCAACAGAATTCGCTTCGAATTCATATAACGGAAGGGAGTAATCGGCTTTATGGATAATCAAAACAGGAAGGCCTGGCTATATCTGCTCCCCGCACTTATATTCATCGCCGTTTTCTTAGCATACCCTCTTATCGACGTCTTCATCTACTCCTTTGAAGAAAACTACACCAGCGCATCCCAGACCTATACCGGTGTCGGATTCCACAACTATTCGTACATTCTTCACGATGCAGACTTCCTTCAAGCGCTGAAAAACACGTTTATTCTCGTTGTTATAACAGTTCCTCTGTCGACCGGTCTTGCTCTGCTCATATCCCTCGGACTGAGCTCGATCAAGGCTGTTCGCCACCTCTTCCAGACCATCTATTTTCTGCCCTACGTTACGAATACGCTCGCTGTCGGTCTTGTCTTTATGATACTTTTCCAAAAAACCGACTCGCAGGAGGGTTTGGTCAACGCACTTCTCAATATGTTCGGCATGTCGAGCATCGACTTTATTTCGGGTCCCTACTGGGCAAAGATGTTCGTCCTCTGCGTTTACACCGTATGGGTAGTACTGCCATTCAAGATACTCATCCTCACAAGTGCATTAGCTTCGGTCAAGCAGGATTATTACAATGCGGCAAAGCTCGACGGCGCGTCCTCCTTCCGCATCTGCAGAAAGATCACCCTGCCTATGATCTCACCTATGATGTTCTATCTCATAATCACGGGCTTCATCGGTGCATTCAAAGCCTACAGCGATGCTGTAGCCCTCTTCGGCACTGACCTGAACTCAGCCGAAATGAATACTATCGTCGGCTACGTCTACGATAAACTGTACAGCGACGGCGGCGGATATCCGTCATACGCCTCTGCGGCGGCTATCATACTGTTCGTCATAGTTCTTACCATCACGTGCATCAACCTGATCGTAAGCAAAAAGCACGTCCACTATTAAGAAAGGAGAATTGACATGAACAACACAGTCGATTACGAGAAGATCGAACGCCGTGCCAAGATCGGCAAAACCGTCTTCCGTTCTTTGATCTACGTTATGCTTGCCATCTGGGCGCTCATCGTTCTATTCCCCTTTTACTGGATGATACTTACCTCGCTCAAGACCTACAGCGCATACAGCTCGGAAATTACACCCGAATTTTTTGTAACAGACCCCGCTTTCGAAAACTACACCGAGGCATTTTCGTCGGTTTCGCTTGGCGACTACTTCTTGAACACGATCATATTCACTCTCGGCACAACCGCCATTATGCTTGCCATCGTTATCCCCGCGGCATTCGCCTTCGCCAGAATGAATTTCAGAGGTAAAAACATCGTTTTCACCCTCATTCTTTCGCTTATGATGATCCCGAATGAGCTTGTCATCATCACAAACTTTACGACCATCACCAATATGGACCTTAGAAATACCTTCGCAGGTCTTATTCTTCCATCGGTAATGTCGGTATTTTACGTATATCTGCTTAAGGAAAACTTTTCGCAGATCCCCGATGAACTGTACTACGCCGCAAAGGTCGACGGTACGTCCGACTGGAAATATATGTGGAAGGTCATGATCCCTATCTGCCGTCCGACTATAATAACCATCACTATACTTAAAGTCATCGAGTGCTGGAACTCCTATATCTGGCCGAGACTTATTACCGACGATAAGGCCTACTACCTCGTTTCAAACGGTATTCAGGAAATAAGGGAAAACGGATTCGGTAAAGACAATATCCCCCGTATGATGGCGGCGGTCGTCGCGATCTCGCTTCCTCTCATAATTTTGTTCATCATCTTCCGTAAAAAGATCATGGCGGGCGTTGCAAGAGGAGGAACAAAGGGATGATCAAAAGATTTTTGTGCATACTGCTTGCTGTCGTTACCCTGTCCTCGCTCCTGACCTCATGTCACGGCACGCTTGTTACCGAAAAAACACCGCAAAAAAAAGAATACTCATACGTATTGCCGGATGAGTTCGACGAAACCAAGACCTACGAATTGACCTTCTGGGCAAAAAACGATACCAACGTCACACAGGCAGGAATATACGCAGATGCGGTCGAAAAATTCGAGGAATTGTACCCCAACATAAAGATCAACCTCAACCTCTACAATGATTATTCGAAAATTTACAATGACGTTCTTACCAATATTCCTACCGATACAACACCTAATATCTGTATAACCTATCCCGACCATATTGCAACCTATCTTACGGGTGCAGACACGGTAGTTCCGCTCGACGGTCTCATCGACGACCCCGAATACGGTCTCGGCGGAAGTAAGCTTAAATTCGACTCCCCCACAAAGGACGAGGTGATCCCAAAGTTTCTCGAGGAGTGCGTCCTCGACGGAAGCTACTATGCCCTCCCCTATATGCGCTCGACCGAGGCCTGCTACGTAAACAAGACCTTTGTCGAAAAATTGGGCTACACCCTCCCCGAAACGCTGACCTGGGACTTCATCTGGGAGGTATCTGAGGCGGCTACACAAAAGGACGCCGACGGTAAATATATCGCAAACGGTCAAGAGGTACTTATCCCCTTCATCTATAAGTCCACCGACAACATGATGATCAGCATGCTGAAACAGCTCGGTGCCGGCTATTCGACAGACGAGGGAGACATACAGATCTTCAACAAGGAAATGGAAAACATACTCTACAAGATCGCTTCGGTCGTAAAAAAAGGCGGCTTCTCCACCTTCAAGATCTCGGGCTATCCCGCAAACTTTCTGAATGCGGGTCAGTGCATCTTCGCGATCGACTCGACAGCCGGCGCTACCTGGATGGGCACAGAAGCTCCGCTCGTCGACATCAGCGAAGACAGGATCGTCGATTTCGAAACAGTGGTCATGCCCATCCCGCAGTACGATCCCGAGAATCCGCAGATGATCTCGCAGGGTCCCTCGATCTGTATCTTCAACAAAAAAGACCCGCAGGTCGTATTCGCATCGTGGCTGTTCTGCCAGTTCCTGCTTACAAACGAGACACAGATCGCATACGCGCAGACCGAGGGCTACGTCCCCGTTACTTCTAAGGCGCAGGAATCTGCCGAATACAGGGACTACATCTCTCGATGCGGAGAAAACAACGAGCTCTACTACGATATCAAGATCAAGGCTTCTCAGCTCCTTATGGACAATACCGAAAACACCTTCGTTACACCGGTATTCAACGGCTCTGCATCCTTGCGTAACGTGGCGGGTCTGCTTATCGAAAACGTCACAAAATCGATCAGACGTAAGGAAAAAGTCGACGATGCCTATATGCAGGAAATGTATCAAAGCCTTATCACAAGATACAACCTTACGGCATACGATGAAGATATCTCCACAGACTTTGGAAATATCGACACAGGCATCACCGATGCCGCTCTTCCGACAGCATCTTTGGTACTTCTCATCTCGCTTGGGGGAATTTGGATAATTTTAGGCGCATATTTCGTCTATAATTGGATAAAATCCAGAAAATAAGCGTAAGTTCTTGACTTTTTCGCGCTAATCCATATAATGTTATTTGTAGAAAATTTTTTAACTTTTTTCAAAAGGAGATTTATGAAAATGAAAAAGTTTCTCATTCTTTTGATGGTTGCTGCTCTTGCACTCTTTGCACTTGCAAGCTGCGGCTCCGACGATAAGACCGAGGATCCCGCTGATACCACAGCGGCTGAAACCGAAGGCGAAACCACTCCCGAGACCGAGGGCGGCGACAAGTCTGAAGGCGTTATGTCCTACGCTGAATACGATGCTGCCGAAATGGACGCTAAGGTCGTAATCGAAGCTTACGTTCAGGGCAAGCAGTCCTGGTGGGACAACAAGGCTACAGTTTATGCTCAGGATGCAGACGGCGCTTACTTCATGTACGAAATGGCCTGCACCGAGGCTGACTACGCTAAGCTCGAAAACGGCACAAAGATCAGAGTTTCCGGTACCAAGACTGCTTGGGAAGGCGAAGTTGAGATCATCGACGCTACATTCGAGATCGTTGAAGGCGACAAGTGGATCGCTGAAGCTACTGACGTTACAGCTCTTCTCGGCACAGACGACCTCATCAAGCATCAGAACAA
>JAFSAM010000046.1 GCA_017441005.1 Clostridia bacterium
GAGGGAGAGAGTGATCTTGAGGCAATTAGAAGTGAACTTCGAAGTGCCGGATACGGTGTAAAATCGAAGGGGAATAAAAAAGGGTTGCCCAAGACTTATCCATTCGAATTTAAAACAGAAAACGGATATACTGTTTTATGCGGCAAAAATAATGTGCAGAACGATATGCTGACCTTCAAAACCGCCGCAAAACTTGACTATTGGTTCCATGTAAAAAATATACCGGGATCCCACTGTATCATGATATGCAATGGGGAAGAACCTCCGGAAATAGATTTTACACAGGCGGCAATCATTGCTGCAACGCATTCTAAGGTATCAGACGGTGAAAACGTTGCAGTGGATTATACCTTCGTAAAAAACATAAAAAAGATCAATTCATCAAAGCCGGGACTTGTTACCTATTCGACTAACTGGACGGCATACGTTACACCAAATGAAAAATTATGTGAAAGATTGCGAGTGAAATAAGAAAGTGATCAAAATTGTATACGGACCTGTAGGTACAGGAAAAAGCACCCATATTTACAATTGCATAATTGACGATCTGAAAAACGGTCGAAAACCAATACTTATAGTCCCCGATCAGCAGGTTCTTTCGGCAGAAAGGACTATTGTTGATATGGCGGAAGGTGTTTCGACGCTTGAGCTTGAGGTATTGAGCTTTGGGCGTTTATCTAACCATGTTTTCAGGTCGCTCGGAGGACTTTCGTTCAGCGATATAGACGAGGGAGGAAAGCTTCTTATAATGTGGCGTGTATTGCGTGAAACATCTGCTTTTTTAAAGGCTTATGCCGATTATGACGACAGAAATATCGCAATCGCAGAGCTTATGCTTTCTACTGTAAACGAGCTGAAGCAGTTTTCTGTTACCCCCGAAATGCTTGACAGAGCATCAAAGAAGCTCAGGTCAGAACACCCCGATTTGAGCAACAAGCTTCATGATCTCGGTTTGATATTTGCTACATACCAAGCTTTTTTGTCTAAGGAATATAATGATCCGATAGATGAGCTTACACGTCTCGCAGATACTTTAAAAAACAGTAATTTTTTTGCCGATACAAACATTTACTTTGATTCTTTCGATGCATTTACTCCTCAACAGTCTGAAGTTATAACTCAAATGATCGTTCAGTCGGACAGTGTCGTATTTTCTCTTTGTTATGATCCATTTGACAATTCGGGCATTTTCAATACGACGGAAAGGACGTTTGAAAAGCTGAAGAAGTTAGCCAAGCGATTCTCGCTCATTCCGGAAATGCTGTATTTGTCTGACAACCACAGCTTTAAGTACCCTGATCTTGCTTACGCATCAAAAAATCTTTGGAATCACAATGTAAATAAAGATGATTATTTCGGCGACTCCTCCCACATTAATACGATATCTTGCCATGATTTATTCGAGGAGTGTGAGGCTGTTGCGTGTGATATATTAAGAAAAGTTCGGAATGGCGCAAGATACAAGGATATTCTTGTTATTGCACGCGACATAAGCAAGTATGAGGGAATAATTGACACTGAGCTTGAAAACAACGGTGTGCCTTTCTTTATGTCAAGAAGGTCTGACATTACCACAAAGCCAATATTTAAGCTGATTCTTGCTTCACTTGCCGTACATAACAGAAATTGGCAATATAACGACGTGATTTCATATTTGAAAACAGGCCTTGCGGGTGTCTCGTACGATGAATGTGACATTCTTGAAAACTATGCTTCGACTTGGAACATCAACGGCCGCAGGTGGCACGATGGCATAGAATGGAATATGAATCCCGATGGCTTTACGGACAGATTAAGTGCTGACGGACAGAATATTATAAAGCGAGCAAATGAGATACGTAACAAGGTGGTTCCTCCGCTTGAAAAGCTGTTTGATTCGATAGGTGATTCGACGGTTTCCGATATTACACGGGCATTATATATATTTTTAACAGAGCTTGGCGTGAGAGAGCAGATTGAAAAAAAGGCTGCAAAATGTCACAATGAAGGTAACTATGTCGAGGAAAAAGAACTTGTACAGCTTTGGAACATTTTGATGAAATGTCTTGATACTGCAGTTGAACTCGTTGGTGATATGAAACTCAGCGGCGAAGGATATGCTACGGTTATAGGAATAATCCTGCGAAACACTAGCATTGGTACTATTCCCGCGACCGTAGATCAGGTTATGCTCGGAAGTGCATCTAAGATCAGAAGCGGTGGTGTGCCTCACGTGTATCTGTTGGGGGTAAACGAAGGCGAGTTCCCACGCGCGGTATCTGAAAACTGTATTTTTAATGATAACGAAAAAAACATTTTAAAATTAATGGATCTTGAATTGTCTCCCGGAACAGATGAATTGACGGGTGATGAGCTGTTTTGGTTTTATAAGGCTGTTTCGAGTGCTACAGAGTCATTAACGCTAACGTACTGCAACTCAGATTTGAAGGGTGCCGCAAACAGGATTTCCGTTGCAGGATCAAGGCTTGGTTATTTGTTTGATAAAAAGCCGATCATTTATGCACAAACACCTCCAATCGAAAAGATACAGGGAAGAGATATTGCGTTAAAAATGATGTCTTTGCAAAGAGGAACATCTCTCGGTGAGGCATTAAAGGGATACTTTGCTGATGATTCGGTGCTTTCCGATGTTGTATCAGCGTTTGAAAGCCCAATTGAGGCAGGAGACTCTGACATCGACCGCGACCTTGCTGAAGATATATATAAGGGAGACCTCTCAACAAGCCAATCAAAGGTCGATACATACATCAAATGCTCTTTCAATTATCACTGCAAGTACATTCTCGGACTTGAAGAAAAGAAAACAGCTGTTTTTAAAGCCAATGATATTGGTACCTTTGTCCATGCTGTTTTCGAAATGTTTATTTCCAGGATCGCTACTGAAAACGGAATAAACACCGATATCACTGATGCTGAAATTTCGTCGATAATTTCGGAGATAGTGAGCGACTATTTACGAAAAGTGTGTAACGGTATTCCCGAATCGAGTCCGCGTTTTTTGAGTCTTATCAAAAGACTGCAGAACACGACGGAATTGCTTGTGCATAATATAATTGCGGAATTTAAACAGAGTGATTTTGTTCCGAGATTTTTCGAGTTGCCTATAAAAAAGGATGCCGAAGACGGTGTCGACCCTTATGCAATTCCTCTCGGAGACGGAAGCTATATTTTTATGAAGGGCTTTGCGGACCGCGTTGATACATATAAAAAAGGTAAAGACGTATACGTAAGGATCGTTGATTACAAAACAGGCACCAAGACCTTTTCTCCGAACGATATTGACAGAGGCCTTAATCTCCAGCTTTTGCTCTATTTGTTCGCTGTTTGGAACACGAAAAAAGACAGCTTTAAGGAGAAGATCGGCTGTGAGGGGGATATAATTCCTGCCGGAATAATTTATTTTTCTGCGAAGGCACCCAACATTGATATCAAAAAAGAGGATGAAATAGACAGCGTATATTCTAATGCTGTAAAAAAAGTAAGAAGGATGGGTCTTGTTTTGAACGACCCCGATATTCTTGAGGCAATGGATAAGGGGATCACAGGAAAGTATATTCCTGTTAGGTTTGTGAAGAAGACAAACGATTACAGTGCTCCCGAGCTTTTAAAAACAGTCGAAGAATTTGGTGCTATCGAAAGAAAGATCGAAAATATCTTAAAGAGTATAGCAAAAAACATGAAAAGCGGTGTCGTAAAAGCTAAACCGCTCGAGGTGAATAACCCTAAAGAATCGCCTTGCCTGTATTGTAAGATGAAGGCTATTTGCAGAAGAACAGAAAAGGGGGGAGAGTAATGAGCGAAGCAAATATTGATAAAGTACAACAACCGATTGTTAAATTCAATCCCACTCCGGCTCAACGTGCTGCTGTGGAAATGTCGGGGCAAACAATGCTTGTTTCTGCTGCCGCAGGATCGGGTAAAACTTCTGTATTGACCAAGAGAATAATTCGCCTGGTTACAGATAGCAACTCCCCTGTAAACGTTTCCGACCTTTTGGTCGTAACCTTTACAAAAGCGGCTGCTTCCGAGCTTAGACAAAGGATTTCAGACGCGATCTATGAGGCGTTGTCTAAAGACCCTACTAATAAGCATTTGTCAAATCAACTCTTGCAGCTCGGCAAAGCGCGTATATGTACCATACATTCTTTTTGCGCTGACCTTGTAAAGGGGAATTTTCAGTCTCTTGGTTTGCCCGCAAGTCTGAGAGTGGCTGATGAATCCGAATCTGCTTTGATATGCAACAACATTATGAACGCATTGATCGAGGAGTGCTACGGCGGATTCCACACCGACAAAATCAATGATTTTGTATCATTATCCGAATTGTTTTTGCAAGACAAAAAAGATGATTCGCTTCCTTTTGTTTTTTTCAAAATATATAATTATTTCAGAAATTTCCCGCTTGGGATCGATATGCTTTCGCGATGTGCAGACGAGCTTGAGGAAGGCTCAAAAATTGACCCCTTTATGACAAAGTGGGGATTAAACATTAAAAAGCATATTAAGCTTTTCTTTGAATATTGGTATAAGCGCTTTTCGCATGCATGTAATTATTTGTGCACTGACAAGGAGCTCGCTGAAAAATTTTTGCCCTCTTATGAGGTGGATCGGGATTTTTGCCGTGATTTAGTAGGTAAAATAGATCGATTAACGTATTCCGAGTTATCCGATACACTGGCAAAGCGTAAGGCGAAAAACACGAAAACTATTGACGAGGATTGTTTGTCCGATAAAGCAAAAGAGTACAAAGCTATGCGAAAAAAATTCGCACCTGCAATCAATGACGGAGTTAAATGCTATTTGACATTCAAAGAGGAAACCGTCAAAGATCAATTACTGAAGACTGCAGCTGTTTGCCGCGAGATGTATGGCGTCTTGAGCTTGTTTGACGCTCGCTACAGGGAAGAGAAAAAAAGCCGCGGTGTTCTTGACTACAATGATCTTGAAAATTATACTCTGCGCCTCCTTTACAGTGATAAGAATTGTAACGAACCAAGTCAACTTTCAGAATCGCTCAAGGAACGCTTTAAGTATATTTTTATTGATGAATATCAAGACGTAAACGAGCTTCAGGATAAGATCTTTTCGGGAATTTGCACTGAAACCAACAGGTTTATGGTAGGCGATATAAAACAAAGCATCTATGGCTTCAGAGGAGCTGAACCATCATTGTTTTCCGGTTACAGATCGCGTTTTCCGACCTGTGATCCCGAGAAAAAAATATTCCCCGATGGAGATGCGGTTACACTTTACCTTTCAAACAATTTCAGGAGTGACCATAGTGTAATTGATTTTTCTAATGCTGTTTTTAAGGTTCTTTTTAATAATAACAGTGGAAAAATACCTTATACAGAAGGGGATAAGCTTGTTTGCACCAAGCAGTATAAGGAAGGGGAAGTGGATCACAAAGTAAGACTTTGCTTTGTTGAAAACAACGTTGAAAACAAAAAAAATGCTGAAACTGATGACGAAGCCGATGGCGATGAGTTCAACGCAAAAGCGATCGAGGTCGAAGCTGAGTTTGTTGCCAATGAAATTGAAAAATTAAAAAATAACGGGCTTGATCTTTCTAAGATTGCTATTCTTTTGAGGTCAAGAGCAAACGCCATTTATTTTGAAGAAGCATTAAAAAAGAAAAAAATTGACAGCTTCAATAAAGAAGACAGAGATTTTTTTGAAAACGATGCCGTTTTGCTTATGCTTTGTATACTGAATACTGTTGATAATCCAAGCAGGGATATATACCTTGCCGGCACTTTAAAGAGTCCGATATTTGGTTTTACTCTATCAGAACTCACAAAGATAAGATATTTTGAAAAAAACGGAACCCTTTATGATGCTTTAAAAAAATACACAAAGAGCACAAATGACAAAAAATGCCTATATTTTCTCGAAAAACTTAACGAATGGCGTGAGTATTCCGAGGGCTGTCCGGTAGATAAACTCGTAAAGTATATTTATAATCAAACGCATATTGTCGAAATGCTGTCCGGTAAAATGACTAAGGATGCTGACGTAGAACGTCAGGCTAATCTCCTGTTGCTCTATGAATATGCAAGAAACTTTGAAAACGGAAGTTTTAAAGGATTGTATAATTTTATTCTGTATCTTGACGACGTGCTCGAAAAGAGAACTAAGCTCGGTAACGCAAGGTTGACATCAGAGGGGCAGAATGTTGTGAGCATCATGACTGTTCACAACTCAAAAGGTCTTGAGTTTGATACGGTGTTTTTTGTTGACACAGGGCATAACTTTAACCGTATGGACGAACGAGCGGCATTTATTATGCATAAGGAGTGTGGATTTTCAGTAAAGCTGAGAGATAGCACGACCTTCGGCAAATATGACACAATGCTATGTCGTTCTGCAAGGCTTGCAATGCGTGAAGATGTTATGGACGAAGAGATCAGAGTGCTGTACGTTGCTTTGACAAGGGCGAAAAAAAGATTGATAATAACGTCATCAATGCCTAATCCAAAAGAAATGATAGATTTTATTTCGTCGGACGAATCTGATATATCACATTACGTATTGCTGAAGGCGAACAACATTTCCGAGCTCTTGCTTTGGGGCATCAGGAAGTCCCAATATAACGATTATGATATTGAGTATATCCCTATGGCTGCTTGTGAACCGACAGAGACCGACCTCGCGTCGGAACGCAAAGAATATGACGTAGAAGAAGTGAAAACCTTGCGAGGGCTTATTGAAAAAAATCTTGAATTCAAACATCCCTATTCCGAACTGAGCAATCTTCCTGCCAAACTTGCCGTTTCAAAGCTCTATCCGGGAGTACTCGATGAATTTACAACCGAGATTGTGACTGTTGCTCCTTCAATGTATGTGATGCCTAAGTTTATGTCGGATACTCCGATTGAGGCTACGGGAGCAGAAAAAGGAACAGCTACACACTTGTTTATGCAATTCTGTGATTTCGCAAATGTAATAAATCGCGGAGTCAAGGCGGAGCTCGACAGACTTCTTGAAAAGGGTTTTATCGACTCAAGAAACGCGAAACTGGTTGATCTCGAAAAAGTGCAGCTTTTTTTTGAAAGTGATCTGTTCTGTTCGATTTCGAGGGCACAGAATATCTGGCGTGAAAAGAGATTCAATATTAGCCTTTCTGCGTCGGATTTCACAAACAGCAAAGAGCTGAAGGATAAATATAGGGACGAGAATATACTTGTTCAGGGCGTTATTGATTTGTTGTATCTTGATGAAAGCGGGAAGCTTGTACTTGTGGATTATAAAACAGATTGGTTCAGTGAAAAGCAAATAGAGTCGGGGGATGCTGTGCGTATATTAAAGGAGCGTCACCGGACGCAGCTTTCGTATTATGCCGAGGCTTGCAGGAGAATGTTCGGTATAAGTGTAGACAAGACCATGATTTATTCATTCGCGCTTAACAAAGCTGTAGCTTTATAAAAAATAAGGAGCACACAAAATAGTGTGCTCCTTATTTTTTTATTGTATTCCGAAAACCACGCGATAGTCGCGTGGTTCGATAGAGGTTAACCGGTGAAAAAAATCCTCCGTTTGTGTATAATAAAGAAGACCTGCCAGTCAACTAAAAACACAAACGGAGGATTTATCTATGAAAAAAGAGC
>JAFSAM010000047.1 GCA_017441005.1 Clostridia bacterium
GCTGCACAAATAAAGGGTACAATTTTACATTGGCGGCGAGACGGATGAGGTCGTCTCCAAACGAGTGTAATTTAGACCTCCATCTGACGAGGGAGCAGAGAAGATCTTTGCCTCCCCAATGGGGGAGGTGGCAGCCGTAGGCTGACGGAAGGGGGCTTATCGTGTAGTTACTTTTCTTTCAGCCCCACCCCGTCTCGGCTACACCGAGACACCCCTCCCAGAGAAGGGGCGTAGCAGTACGGCCGCTTCGCTACCCGGGGGGAGAGGCTTGATTAGTGACGCTTCGCTGCCCACCGGAGAAAGGTATATGGCTGTGCTTTATCTTTAGCCGTTTGCTTGCGGATACACTATTTCCGTTTTTGCGGTGAAACGCAACAGAACTTATATTAATCGAAAAAATGCATTTCGTCTTGCAATTTTCGGAATGATATAATATAATAAACAAAGAAAAAAATTAACGGAGAAAAATAAAATGAAAAAGCTTGAAAGAAAGGAAGTCCTCAAAAGGGTATGGGCGCTTTTTTCAACGTTCTTTAAGGTCGGCGCATTTACCTTCGGCGGCGGATATGCAATGATACCGCTTATCCAGAGAGAGGTTTCCGAAAACAGAAAATGGATAACAGACGAGGAGATATTGGAGATCGTCGCGATCGCGGAGTCGACCCCGGGGCCTATCGCCATCAACTCGGCTACATTCGTCGGCTATAAGGTGTGCGGCTTTTGGGGCGCATTCGGAGCAACGCTCGGCGTTGTATTGCCATCGTTTATAATTATACTTTGTATTTCGGGTGTTCTCGGTCTTGTTCAGGACTACAGAGCGGTAAAATACGCATTTATGGGTATTCGTGCCGCCGTTGTCGCACTTGTCATCAAGGCCGTGGTCAAGATGTACAAGGCTTGTAACAAGAGTCTTCTTTCTTATATTATAATGGTTTCGGCATTTGCCCTTGCGGTGTTCGGTGTGATCGACGTTATCTACGTTGTCATTCTAAGCGCCGTAGCAGGTCTCGTTTCGTCGATATTGGCTGAAAGGAGACTGAAAAAATGATCTTCTTGAAATTACTGTTTACGTTTTTGAAAATAGGTGCGTTCACCTTCGGAGGCGGACTTGCGATGCTCCCTCTTGTCGAGGAGGCGGTACTGTCAAACGGCTGGATGGACGCACAGCAGATTGCCGACTTTTTCGCAATAAGCGAGTCGACCCCCGGTCCCTTTGCCATCAATATGGCTACTTACGTAGGATCGCTTTGCGGCGGCGAATACGGACTTTGGGGAACGATCCTCGGCGCATTTATGGCAACGCTCGGCGTTGTATTGCCCTCGTTTGTGATCATTCTTATTGTCGCAAAGTTTTTTGAAAAATTCAAGGACAATAAGTACGTCAAGGGTTGTATGTCGGGGCTTAAGCCTGCAAGCGTCGGTCTGATCGCGTCGGCAGTTATCACAGTTGCTCTTGCTGCATTCTTCAACGGAGAAGAATGGTCGTTTTCACGTTTCCTTTTTGATAACGAGGTGATCTCCCTCGGTCTTTCGTTCTCGCTCCCCGAATCGCTGAAGAGTCTGTCGTTTATTAAAGAGCCTTCGTTTTACGTCGCGCTTGCCCTGTTTGCCATCGCGCTGTTTGTGGTGATGAAGTATAAGAAGCTCAGCCCGATATTTGTGATAATAGGCTCTGCGGCAGTAGGAATAGGTGCGGGATATCTGTTTAACATTCAGATATAGTGATTCTTTGTCGTAAAAATTTTTTAAAAACCTATTGACAAAGAAAAAATGCGGTGATATAATACCCACATCATAATAAATAAAGGCTATGACGAAGACGGGCGAAGGATGTAATCCGCAGAGAGCCGATGGTTGGTGTAAATCGGTGATTGTCATTTTTCAAGACCCTATCACTTCTGAGCTGAAAGTCCGAAAGTCTTTTGTTTAGATCAGTAGGCGCTTTCCGTTATTGCTGCGTGAATGCATAGGAATTGATTTGATTCCGAGAGAGGCAGTGCAAACTGCAATTTGAGTGGTACCGCGGATGTGATATAATTTCACACTCGTCTCAAAGATTTTTGAGGCGAGTGTTTTTTATTTAAAAACAACTCCCTCGCAAAAGAAAGAGAGGAAAAAAACTATGGCAACACAAACAAACAAGCTTCTTGAAGTGGCGGTTCGTATCCGCGAAATGCGCGAGATCTTCGGCTTTACCATCAAGGAGATGGCAGAAAAGACCGAGGTCACGGTAAACCAGTATCTTCAGTATGAAAACGGTCAGCTCGACTTCCCGTTTACATTTATCCACAAATGCTCGATGGCGTTCGGCATCGATATTACCGATCTTTTGGAGGGTAAATCCGCCCACCTTTCATCCTATACCGTAACCCGTAAGGGCGAGGGTCAGGAGACGGCAAAGGAAGACGGCATCAGCATCAAAAACTTAGCACCTATGTTCCGTAAGAAGATCGCCGAGCCCTACTGGGTACGTTACGATTATGACGAGGAGCTTCAGAATAAGCCCATACACCTGACAAAGCACTCGGGTCAGGAGTTCGACTTTGTTATGAAGGGCAGACTCAAGATCCAGGTCGGCGACAACGTCGAATACTTAAGCGAGGGTGACAGCATTTACTACAACAGCTCGACACCCCACGGTATGATCGCTGTCGACGGCAGAGAATGTCTGTTTGTAGCCGTAGTCCTTCCCGGCGAGGAGCAGGAGGAGACAAAGCTCCGCGATACGCTTATGATGAGTCACCGCGGAAACAAGAAACTTGTAAGCGAGAACTTCATCACTACCGTAGAAAACGAAAACGGCTATTTGCAGTCCATCGATTTCAAGAACGAGGACAAGTATAATTTTGCATTTGACACGGTCGATGCAATTGCCGATAAGAGCCCCGACAAGCTGGCAATGATCCACCTCGACGTAAACAAGGTCGAGAGAAGGTTTACCTTCAAGGATATGAAGAAGGCATCGGCGCAGTGCGCAAACTACTTCAAGTCGCTCGGAATCAAGAAGGGTGACAGAGTAATGCTCGTTTTGAAGAGACACTATCAGTTCTGGTTCTCCATCCTTGCATTGCATAAGCTGGGAGCGATCGCTATTCCCGCAACACACCAGCTCCAGAAGCACGATTTTGAATACCGCTTCAATTCTGCGGAGGTAAGTGCGATCGTTTGTACAGCCGACGGCGATGCGGCAAATCAGGTCGATCTCGCTCAGGCAGACAGCCCCTCGCTCACCACAAAGATCATGGTCGGCGGTGCGCGTGACGGCTGGAAGAATTTTGACGAGGAATACAAGCTGTTCAGCACGCATTTCGACCGTACGGAGGACACTCCCTGCGGAAACGATCTCAGCCTGATGTTCTTCACCTCGGGCACGACGGGATATCCCAAGATCGCGGCACATAACTACAAATATGCGCTCGGACATTACATCACGGCAAAATACTGGCACGGCGTAAGCGACGACGGACTGCACTTTACCATTTCCGATACCGGTTGGGGTAAGGCACTCTGGGGTAAGCTTTACGGTCAGTGGCTTGCAGAGGGCGCTGTGTTTACATACGATTTCGACAGATTCAATGCATCGGATATTCTTCCCATGTTTGCAAAATATCAGATCACCACGTTCTGCGCTCCCCCCACGATGCTCCGTATGCTCATCAAGGAGGACATCTCGAAATACGATCTGTCTTCGATCCGCCACATGACGACGGCGGGCGAGGCGCTCAACCCCGAGGTCTACAAGCAGTTTGAAAAGCTTACGGGACTTCAGATCATGGAGGGCTTCGGTCAGACCGAGCTCACTCTTGCCATCGCAAACCTTATGGGCGGCACACACAAGGTCGGCTCTATGGGTAAGCCCACTCCCCTTTACGATATCGATATAGTTGACGAAAACGGCAACTCGGTCGCAGACGGTGAAACGGGTGAGATCGTTGTTAACGTAAAAAACGGCGCGCCTTGCGGTCTGTTCGAGGGCTATTACAGAAACGAAGAAAAGACCAAAGAGGTAATGCACGACGGTTATTACCATACGGGCGATACCGCATGGCGCGATGAGGACGGCTTCTTCTGGTACGTCGGACGTGTGGACGACGTCATCAAGTCGTCGGGATACCGCATCGGTCCCTTCGAGATCGAAAGCGTCATCATGGAATTGCCTTACGTGCTTGAGTGCGGTGTATCCGCAGTGCCCGATGAGGTAAGAGGTCAGGTGGTTAAGGCAAGCATCGTTCTCGTTAAGGGCGTTGAACCCACAGAGCAGCTCAAGAAGGATATTCAGGCGTACGTCAAGAAGAATACAGCCCCCTACAAATATCCCAGAATCGTTGAGTTTAAGGATGAGCTTCCCAAGACGATCAGCGGTAAGATCCAGAGAAACAAGCTTTAATTCAAGGCGTTTTTCCAAAAATCAAAGGCATCTCATATACAAATCAACAAAAATATGTTGACAAATCTACAAAGTTGTGATAAAATGCTTGTGTATTTAATAGTAAAGGCTTCGACGAAGAGGGCATATCGGCAGTTTTTTTCAGAGAGACGGCGTTTGGTGTGAGCCGTTAAAAATTACTTTATGTTTGTAGCTTTTGAGCCGGAAGAAAGAAAGCGTTTGGTTTTATAACGCAAGTAGAATCTTCCCGTAATTGCCGCGTGAAGGCATAGGAATTGTTTGATTCCGAGAGTGGCGGTTTGTATTTACCGCAATTTGAGTGGTACCGCGGGTGTAACGATTTATCAGCACTCGTCTCAAAGTCATTAACTTTGGGATGAGTGCTTTTCTTATCCCGCGAAACGGAGAAGATGATATGGAACAAATGACAGGTCTTGATTACAAGATAAGGGAGATGGCGGGGCGAATCAAGGAGCTTCGCGAGCTTGAAGCCTTGACTCCCGAGCAAATGGCGGAGAAAACGGGCGTATCGGTCGAGGAATATCTGCTTTGCGAAAAGGGCGAAAGCGACCTCAACTTCGCTTTTATCTACAGGTGCTCGATCGCACTGAAGGTCAACGTGACCGATATTATCGAGGGTTACTCCCCGAGGCTTAAATCGTATACGGTTACCCGTGTCGGAACGGGACAAAAGGTCTCGCAGGCACACGGTATGACCTACTACAACCTCGCATATTCCTTTACAAACCGTATAGCTGAGCCCCTTTACGTCAGAAGCGTTT
Organism: Clostridia bacterium; assembly: GCA_017441005.1. Lineage (GTDB taxonomy): Bacteria > Bacillota > Clostridia > Oscillospirales > CAG-272 > RGIG1995. The sequence continues at coordinate 5,170 of JAFSAM010000047.1, forward strand.
ACGATGAAGGCGCACAGACGAGGGACATCGAGCTGACCAGCCACGCGGGCCAGGAATGCGACCTCATTATCGAGGGTAACCTGCTTGTACAGATAGGTGAGCACAAGGAGATACTCGGCCCCGGCGACAGCATCTACTATAACAGTGAAACTCCCCACGGTATGATCGCCGTAAACGGCAAGGACTGCGTATTCTATGCGATCGTTCTTAACCCCACGGGCGAGCCCATTCCCGAGCTTGCTCCAAACAAGCTGATCAAGAGCAATTCTGTTGTCGAAAAGGACACCAAGGACAGAATATACAAAAAGTTTATCGACGTTACCGAAAACGAAAAGGGAACACCCACGTCGATCACCTTCAAAAATACAGACAAATTCAACTTCGCATTCGACCTTGTCGATGAGCTTGCCGCAAAGGAACCCGACAAGCTGGCTATGCTCCACATTTCAAAGGACAAGACCGAAAGAAGATTTACCTTCAAGGATATCAAGAGGGCATCGGCACAGTGCGCAAACTACTTCAAGTCGCTCGGAATCAAGAAGGGCGACAGGGTAATGCTCGTTTTGAAGAGGCATTATCAGTTCTGGTTTGCAATGCTGGGACTCAATAAGCTGGGGGCTATCGCCATTCCCGCGACAAATCAGCTGGTCGAGCACGATTTTGAATACCGCTTCAACTCGGCGGGAGTATGTGCTATCGTATGTACTGCCGACGGCGATACCGCACATCAGGTAGAGCTTGCGGCAGAAAAGTGTCCATCCCTCAAGCACAAGATAATAGTAAACGGTGAGCGCGAGGGCTGGAGACCCTTTGACGAGGAGTACACGATGTACAGCTCTCACTTCGACAGAAAAGAGGATTCCCCCTGCGGTGACGACCTTATGCTCATGTTCTTCACCTCGGGCACGTCGGGATATCCCAAGATCGCCGCACATAACTATAAATACGCATTGGGTCACTTCCATACGGCAAAATACTGGCACAACGTCGACCCCGACGGACTACACCTTACCATTTCCGATACAGGCTGGGCGAAGTCGATGTGGGGTAAGCTTTACGGTCAGTGGCTGTGCGAGGCTGCGACCTTCGTATACGATTTCGACAGATTCAATGCGGCAGACATTCTTCCTATGTTTGCGAAATATAGGATCACAACATTCTGCGCTCCCCCCACTATGCTCCGTATGCTCATAAAAGAGGATATTTCGAAATACGATCTGTCCTCGGTAAAGCACATGACGACGGCGGGCGAGGCGCTCAACCCCGAGGTCTACAAGCAATTTGAAAAGGCGACGGGACTCCAGATAATCGAGGGCTTCGGTCAGTCCGAAAGCACAATGATCATCGGTAATATGGTTGGTGCTCCCCACAAGATCGGTTCTATGGGTAGGGTCACTCCCGTATATGACGTTGAGATCGTCGATCCCGACGGCAAGCCCGTACCTTTGGGTGAAACGGGCGAGATCGTTGTTAACGTAAAAAACGGCGCGCCTTGCGGTCTGTTTACGGGATATTACAACGATCCCGAAAAGACAAAAGAGGTATGGCACGACGGCTACTATCATACGGGCGACGTTGCGTGGAAGGACGAGGACGGCTTCTTCTGGTACGTCGGACGTGTGGATGACGTCATCAAGTCTTCGGGCTACCGCATCGGTCCCTTTGAGATCGAGAGCGTTATTATGGAATTGCCATACGTACTCGAGTGCGGTGTTTCTGCCGCTCCCGATGAGGTCAGAGGTCAGGTAGTCAAGGCGAGCATCGTTCTTGTTAAGGGAACGGAGCCGACCGATGAGCTCAAGAGACAGATACAGAAGTACGTCAAGGAAAAGACGGCTCCCTACAAGTATCCCAGAATCGTTGAATTCAAGGATGAGCTTCCCAAGACCGTAAGCGGCAAGATCCAGAGAAACAAGCTTTGAGGTGACATTATGTCGGATAAATTAAAGGTATCTTGTATACAGATGGATATGGCGTTTGGCTCAAGTGCCGAAAACTTTGTCAAGGCAGAAAGGCTTATACGCGAGGCGGCGAAGGCAAACCCCGATGTTATAGTCCTTCCCGAAACATGGAACACAGGCTTTTTCCCCGAGGAGTCGATACAGGATTACTGCGACAGGGACGGAGAAAAAACAAAGGCTTTGCTCGGCAGTCTTGCTTCCGAATTAAAAATAAACATTGTCGGCGGAAGCGTCGCAAACGTCAAGGAAGGCAAGATGTACAACACCGCTTATATATTCGACCGAGAGGGTAACTGCATCGGCGAATACGATAAGACGCATCTGTTCTCACCCATGAAAGAGGATAAGCGATTTGCAAAGGGCGATCATATCTGTAAGTTTAAGCTCGACGGCAAGGAGTGCGGCATAATTATATGCTATGACATCCGTTTCCCCGAGATCACCAGAATGATGACGGTAAATGGACTCGACTGTATGTTTGTTGTGTCACAGTGGCCGGCGGCAAGAGTACCACACCAAAACGCACTTGTTAAGGCGAGAGCCATCGAAAACCAGATGTTCGTTGTTTGCTGCAACAGCTGCGGCAAGGCGGGCAGAAACGTGTACGGCGGCAACTCGAGAATAGTTGACCCCTGGGGCGAGGAGATCGTATGCGCGGGCGAAACCGAGGAAATAATCATAGGCGAGCTCGATTTCGGTGTGATCGAGAATATCAGAACGACCATAAACGTTTTTGCGGACAGACGTCCCGAGCTTTATGACGGCAAAATATAACGGATTATAATAAATATGAAAAGAGTAACGGTTTTTTCGGGTCACTACGGAAGCGGCAAGACCAATATTGCTGTAAATTATGCGTTGGATTTAGGCAGTATGGGGCATAAAGTGAGCATTGCCGACCTCGATATAGTGAATCCGTATTTTAGGACAAAGGACAGCGAAGAGCTGTTCAGGCAAAACGGTGTCGAGCTTATATCGCTCCCGTTTGCAAACACAAGCGTCGACCTGCCCAGCCTGCCTTCGGCGGCATACGGGCTGTTCGAGCGACGTGACCGCAAGGTCGTAATAGACCTCGGCGGTGACGACAGAGGCGCATTGGCGCTCGGTCGATTTGTTCCCTACATCCGCGAGGAGAACGATTACGAAATGATTTTCGTTGTGAATTTTTATCGCCCGTTGACTACGACGGTCGAGGATGCATACGAGGTGTTTAAAGAAATCGAATACGCATCGAAGATAAAGTTCACAAAGATAGTAAACAACTCGAATTTAGGGACAGAAACGACCTCTGATGACGTTTTGAAGACAGATGCACTCGCAAAAAAACTGGCGGAAATGACCGATACCGAATTGTTGTTCACCTCGGTCGAGGACAGCCTTTTTGAAGGAGTATCCAAGGTGTTAGGCAGAGACAAAACGTTTTCTATGAAACTACAGGAAAAATTATTTTAAAATATATTTCGGAAAAGGAGTAACTTTTATGAGTAAAGTAAGCTTTGCGACCGATCTTTGTAAGGGCTGCGGACTTTGCGTAGCCGCTTGTCCGAAGAAGATCATCGTTCTTGCGAAAGACAAGATCAATAAAAAGGGACACTCTCCCGCCGAAATAACCGATCAGGAAAAGTGTATTGCCTGCGCTTTTTGCGCAACAATGTGCCCCGATTGCGTTATAACGGTTGAGAAATGAGGTGGATTTTGTGGCAGAAAAGGTTTTAATGAAGGGTAACGAGGCGATCGCCGAGGCGGCAATCAAGGCAGGATGCCGTCACTATTTCGGTTATCCCATCACCCCCCAGACAGAGGTTGCCGCTTATATGGCAAAGAGAATGCCGAAAATCGGCGGCGTATTTCTTCAGGCGGAGAGCGAGATCTCCGCGATCAATATGGTATACGGCGTTGCCGGAACGGGTATGCGTGTTATGACGTCATCCTCCAGCCCCGGTATTTCGCTTAAGCAGGAGGGCATCTCCTACATCGCAGGCGCAGACCTTCCCGCACTTATAGTTAACGTACAGAGAGGCGGCCCCGGTCTCGGCGGCATCCAGCCCTCCCAGTCGGACTACTTCCAGGCAACCAAGGGCGGCGGCCACGGTGACTACAGACTCATCGTTCTTGCTCCCGCATCTGTTCAGGAAATGGCGGATATGACCGTACTTGCATTTGACCTTGCGGAAAAGTACCGCGTACCCTCGATGCTTCTTGCAGACGGTACGATGGGTCAGATGATGGAGCCCGTCGAGCTTCCCGAGGTCGATTATAAGCCTACGGAAAAGGATTGGACGGTTACGGGCACACAGATGAAGAGAAAGCACAACATTGTAAATTCTCTCTATCTCCTTCCCGAAGAGCTTGAAAAGACCAATCTCGAAAGATTTGAAAGATATAAGACTATCGAAGAAAACGAGGCAAGATACGAGTCCTTTATGATGGAGGATGCAGAATACTGCGTAGTTGCCTTCGGTATCGCATCCCGTGTTTCCAAGAATGCGGTAATTGCCGCAAGAAATATGGGCATCAAGGTGGGTATGATCAGACCCATCACCCTCTGGCCGTTCCCCAAGAAGCCTTTGGCGGAAGCGGCTGAAAAGGTAAAGGGCTTCCTCAGCGTCGAGCTCTCGATGGGTCAGATGATCGAGGACGTTAAGCTTGCGATCGAGTGCAAGAAGCCCGTATCTCTCTGCAACCGTGTCGGCGGAATGATCCCCACACCCGAGCAGGTACTCGAATCTATTAAGAAAATGGCAGGAGGCGAAAGATAATGGTAGTTTTTGAAAAGCCCAAAAGCTTGACCGAGGCAGAGCTTCACTATTGCCCCGGCTGTACTCACGGTATTATCCACCGTCTCGTTGCTCAGGCGATCGACGATCTCGGAATCGAGGGCAAGACGGTAGGCGTTGCCCCCGTAGGCTGTGCCGTTATGGCATATAACTACTTTGCATGCGATATGGTTGAAGCGGCGCACGGACGTGCACCCGCGGTTGCTACCGGTCTTAAGAGAGCAATGCCCGAAAACGTCATCTTTACGTATCAGGGCGACGGCGACTTGGCATCAATCGGTATGGCGGAGACCGTACACGCGGCTACAAGAAATGAAAATATCACAGTTATTTTCGTAAACAACGCAATTTACGGTATGACGGGCGGTCAGATGGCTCCCACGTCTCTTCCCGGTCAGGTCACACAGACCTCTCCCTACGGACGTGACGTTGCTACCCAGGGTTATCCCGTAAAGGTAAGCGAGATGCTTTCCACACTCGACGGTCCCGAATTTATCGCGAGAGTTGCGGTAAACAACGTTAAAAACGTTAAAGAAGCGCAGAAGGTTATCAAAAAAGCATTTGAAAACCAGATAAACAACAAGGGCTTCTCTCTTGTTGAAGTGGTTTCGTCCTGCCCCACAAACTGGGGTATGACTCCCGTAGACGCTCTTAAATGGGTGGACGAAAAGATGATCCCCTACTATCCTTTGGGTGTTTACAAAGACAGAAGCGCACAAAAGGAGGCTGAATAATTATGACGACCAATACACTTATTGCAGGCTTTGGCGGTCAGGGCGTTCTTTTTGCGGGTAAATTTATGGCATACAAAGGTATGCTCGAGGGTAAGCAGATCAGCTGGCTTCCTTCCTACGGACCCGAAATGCGTGGCGGAACTGCAAACTGCAGCGTTATCCTTTCCGACGATCCGATCGGCTCTCCCATCGTATCAAAGCCCGACGTTTTGATCGCGATGAACCTCCCTTCTCTTGATAAGTACGAAAAAGACGTAGTACCCGGCGGTATGATCTTCGTTGATTCCACCCTTATCGGCAGAAAAGTCGAAAGAACCGACGTTAAGGTGTTCTACATACCTACAACAAAGCTCGCGCAGGAGATCGGTGCACCCACCTTGGCAAATATGATCATGATGGGCAAGTTTATCAAAGAAGCGGGGGCTGTCAAGTACGAAGGCCTTGAAGATGCTTTGAAGAAAGTCGTATCCGCGAAGCGCGCAGGCATGATGGAGATCAACCTTAAAGCAATCGACACAGGTTATAACTATTGATTTTAGCTTGTTAATCTAAAACTAAAAAAATTAAAATCAAAAAGAACAGAGAATATGCGTGATGTCCTTAACGGACAAATCACGCATCGAGATAAATCCCTAACGGGATTTTCGATATGTTGCTATCGCAACTCGATATGCCTACGGCTCGATATGTTTACTCCGCAAACGAGGGATTTATCTCATATCGAATTGGCGCTGAGCGACAATATATCGAGCTTGAACGAAGTGAAAGCATATCGAGTCAACGAAGTTGACATATCGACAGAAAGAAAAAACAGAGCAAGAATAGAAGGTTTTA
>JAFSAM010000048.1 GCA_017441005.1 Clostridia bacterium
AGGGGTAGTCTTTGCAATGTATATGTTTTTTATGTGCCATGTGAAAGGTTTGTGCATAGGGGTGAGGGAATGATGTCTCTATTCACGTTCTTTTAATTTCATCTAATGTGGTATTGAATTAGCACCAATGAGACCTCCACCTGACGGGGGAGGTGGCTCGCCGCTGTACAAACAGCGGGTAAAATGTTACATTGGCGGCGAGACGGAGGGAGAGAAAGAAACATACACTTTTGCACAAATAAAAAGGTCTACACAAACTAATATAGTCTGCACAGACCAAGAGTTTCAAAGTTTTTTGCCTACTTTCTTTCAAGTAGACAGCACTATACACACCTATACAACACAAATAAAAAGGTCTGTACAAGCTAAAATAGCTTGCACAGACCCATAGATTCAAAGTTCTTTGCCTACTTTCTTTCAAGAAAGTAGGGGAAAGTTTTTGGGAGCCGTGAACCCTTTTTGCAAAAGGGTTCACGGTTTTAAGTACGGAATTCGACGCCGAGCTGTTTTGTGAGCTTTTTCATTGCGCTGTTTGCGACGGCTTCGATATCGCTTCCTGTGAGTGTCTTTTCGTTCGAGCAGATCACGAGGCGGATGGTAATAGACTTCTTACCCTCGGGAACCTGTTTGCCCTTATACTCATCGACGAAGGTTACCTCCTGGAGGTTTTCGGTCTTCTTGCCCATAACAGCGTTATAAATATCGTCCCATTTAACCATAGAATCGACGAGGAAGGAGAGGTCGAACGTATTTGTGGGGAACTCGGGGATGGGAGCATAAGTGTTTGTTCTTGATTTAAAGGGAACAAACGCTTCCATATCGAGCTCTACCAAAACTGCGGAAAGAACCTTGATACCGCAGGCGAGAGCCGCCTTTCTCGAGAGGAGACCGAGGTCACCTATCTTCCTATCACCGATATAAACGTTCATCCAGACGGTTTCATCTGCCCAGTAAGGCTTTTCTTCGCGCCTAAACGTGAATGCTTCCATGTGGGTATATCTCGGCATCATACCGATAACGCCCTTTGCGCGGCGGAACAATTCTGCCACGTTATCGCTCTTACCTGCGAATGCACAGCCGAGGTGCTTTCTCTGGTAGGGGAGCTTTTCCTTTTCGTCATAAGGCGAGGTGTAATCTCTGTCTGCGAAGATCTGCGCCTCCTCGAATATAGCGAACTCATCGAAGGAGTGTTCGTTCTTAACTATCGCCTTACATATATTGGGCAAAAGTGTGGAACGGATATACTTTTCCGTGGGCGAGGGGGGAGTGGACAGGGCGAGCACGCCGTCGGTCGAGGGAAGGATGGCATTAACGTAGGTATCTGTCATCCAGGGATAAGTGAATATCTCCTGCATATTGCAACGGAAAGCGAGATACTCCTTGACCTTACGCACGAGGTCGGTATCGAGCTGATTGATCGCGCTGTCAAAAGAGGTGGTGATGGGGGTAGGCTGGAAGTTTTCGTAGCCGTACATACGTGCGACCTCTTCCATAATGTCCGCCTTGATGGACACGTCGCCGGTGGAGCGCCACGTAGGAACGACGATATGCATACCCTTATCGGTAAATGTTACCTCATAACCCATAGTACCGAGCTTTTTCGCAACGATATCCTGGGGAATACGCATACCGAGACGGCGGTCGAGCCAATCGAACTCGACGTCGATCTCCTTCTTTACGAGCTTATTAACGTAGAGGTCCTTGAATGCGGTAACGTTCATTTCGGGATAAAGCTCCTTGAAGAGCTGCATCGACATAGAGAGCGCGAGGTCACATCTTTCGGGATCTACTGCCTTTTCATAGCGCGAGGAAGCCTCTGTACGGTTATCGTAGCGGAGAGCCGTTCTTCTTACCGTACGGGAATCGAAGTTTGCAACCTCGAGAATAACGCTGTTTGTTTCGGGGAGGACGGAGTCCTTCGAGCCGCCCATTACGCCGGCAAGGGCAACTGCGCCCTCTGCATCTGCGATAACGAGGTCATCGTTTGATAATTTGAGGTCCTTGCCGTTAAGGAGGGCAAGAGCCTCGCCTTCGTTGGCACGGCGGACCTCGATATGACCCTTAATATGGTTGGAGTCAAAAACGTGGGTAGGCTGACCGAGTGCGAGCATAACGTAGTTTGTTACGTCAACGAGCGCATTGATGGGGCGCATACCTACTCTCCAGATACGGCTCTGCATCTTGAAGGGGGAGGGCTTTATGCCGAGTCCCTCGATCTTCGCACCGATGTAACGGGGACATCTTTCGGTATCGAGGATACGAACGTCGTATTCCTCGGTAGTGTCGGGGGTATATTTTTCGAATTCAACGAGGGGAAGGTCATAAAGTGCGGCAATTTCTCTTGCGATGCCGTAGTGACCCCAGAGGTCGGGGCGGTTCGTCATGGACTTGTTATCTATTTCAAGAATGATATCGTTGAGATCGAGTGCATCTGCAAGGTTTGTACCTGCTTCAACATCGAGGTAAGAAACGTCCATGATCTCGTGCTCCTCATTTGCGGGGAACAGATCGGCGAGACCGACCTCGACGGAGGCACAGATCATACCGAAGCTTGCGACACCGCGGAGCTTTGCGTTCTTGATTTCAACGGGCTCGCCCTCGCCGTGCCAGCGCACCATAGCACCGGGGCAGGCAACAACGACCTTCATATCAGCTTCGAGGTTGCTTCCGCCGCAGACGATGTCTTTTATTTCACCGCCGCCGATATCGACCTTGCAAACGCGGAGCTTATCAGCATTGGGGTGAGGCAAAACCTCTTTGATGACACCGACAATGATCTTGTCGAAGTCCTTTCCGAGGTCGTGAGCGCCCTCAACCTCGACTGTCGACATAGTGAGGTCGAATGCGAGACGGCTGAGGTCCATATCCTCGGGCAGTTTTACGTAATCTTTTATCCAGTTAAGTGATAATTTCATTTGAATATGCCTCCTATATCAGCGGAATTGGTTAAGGAATCTGAGATCCGTGCCGTGGAAGAGACGGACGTCATCGACTCCGTAACGCATCATAACGAGACGGTCAAGACCGATGTTTACGTAGAATCCCGTGTATTCATCGGGGTCAACGCCTGCGGCGCGAAGAACGTTGGGGTGGGGGGTGCCGCCGGGCATGATCTCGATCCAGCCTACGTGCTTACAAACGCTGCAGCCCTTACCGCCGCATACGAGACAGCCCATATCGATCTCGAATCCGGGCTCAACGAAGGGGAAGAAGCCGGCGCGCATTCTTACCGGAACGTCTCTGCCGAACACCTTTGAAAGTATGCTCTTTATCATGACCTTACCCGATGTAAAGGTAAGATCCTTGTCTACTATAAGAGCCTCGTACTGGAAGAAAGCACGCTCGTGGCGGGCATCTGTGGTCTCGTTTCTGTAAACTCTTCCGGGATAAACGAAGCGATAGGGGGGCTTATGTGTCTGCATATAGCGAACACTTCCGCCCGTAAGGTGGGGACGGAGACAGAGCTTTTCGTTAGCCTCGCCCGAATCGTGACCCTCGAGCCAGTATGTGTCCATGCTCTCTCTTGCGGGGTGCTGGGGCGGGAAGTTGAGGTTATCGAATGCATAATATTCGCTCGTGATCTCGGGACCGTGATATATTTCAAAGCCCATGGAACGGAAAGCATCGTTCAGGTCATAGCACATCTGTGTTATGGGATGCAAGCCGCCGATCTGGGGAGCAAGTCCGGGGAGGGTGTAGTCAAAGTCGGGAGATATTTCAGACGCCTTGAGCTTAAGCTCCTCTCTCTTGCCCTCGATATGCTCGGTGAGCAGATTTTTTACGTTGTTAACTGCCTTGCCCATTTCGGGGCGGAGGGCAACGTCGAGCTTGGGTATCTCCTTGAGAAGCTCGGTAACAGCCCCCTGCTTACCCAAGAGCTGACCCTTGATCTCCTGAAGCTCGGCTTCGGTCTTTGCCGAATCGATCTTTTGCGCTCCTTCGCGGAGCAACGCTTCTAATTTTTCTTTCATTTTGATCACTCCAAAATTTATATGATATATTTTTTATAAAGCAATAAAAAAGTCTTTCATCCTTTAAAACAAAAGGACGAAAGACGTAAAAAGTTTTCCGCGGTACCACCTTGATTTATGCCATAAAGCAAACACTTTACAAGACCACGGTAACGGAGTCTCACACCGTAACGGACTACACTTTTAAAAAAATTCACCCGTTCCGCTCGGAAGCGAAATGCACAGATTCGCAGACACAAGACCGCTTACAGCCTAAAGGACGGTCCTCTCTGGGTATGTCTTTATGCGACGCGCCAAACTTCTTCAATGCGTTTAGAATATAATAAGTAACAATTATAATAACACACAGCGCAAAAAAAAGCAAGTGTTTTTGTCAAAATATTTCTACAGAGTACATTTGATTGAGTTTAACCGGGTAGTATGAGAGCTTTGCCTTTCTGAGCCCCTCGAGTCCGAGGTCCTCCTCGCGGTTGAGAAAAAGCACATCCTGCCACGCATTTTTGGCAAAGCAATTATTTATCTTTGCATAGCTTCCCTCGAAATCTCTGTCCGCCTTCTCAAAATGAATATCGGCGGTATTGCCGTTTATCCGAGAGCCTATGGAATATGCAACGCATTTGCCGTCGACTTTGATCAATGCCGCACGGAGACCGAGGTCACCGAAATGCTCTATTGCACATTTGATCGCGGTATATTCCTCTTTCGGGCTTTTTTCTATCTTATTAAAAAGATGCTCCGCGCATTCGGCAAGCATATCGAGATTGTCGTTTGTTACCTCTATATATTCATATACGTAGTTTTTGTCGAATTTTGCTATGTGATTACGCTTTGCGTGATATTTTTTACCCGCAAGATTTGCGAGGTCGCTTTGGTTATATACGTATTCGCACTTGCCGTCAAGCAGCTTAACGTTTGAATTTGGTATAGCTTCCTTTATCTTGTTTGCAGTGTCCTCGGTGAGGGGATATAGCCTTACTTTTCCGTCGCAGCTGTCGACAGCACTTCTTACTGTGTCTTCTGTCATATTATTAAGACCGCGCGGGAAGTAGATCACGCATTTTCCGCTGTCGGAAAGTCCGCGGCATACGATATTGCCGTTTATGACGGCAAATGTGGTTTTGTAATAATTCTTCCAGAAGAAGAGCGAGGGAAAACCGAACATTGCGATTCCCTCTTTATTTTCTCCCGTTTTTTCGAATAATTCGCGATCGGAGAGGGTGATCGGCTTCCAGGTTATTGTATTTATAGCTGATTCTGTGATCATAAATAGTCCTTTTTCATAGGTTGTTGGTGAAAACGACTATATTATACAATGAAATGCTGCTTTAGAAAACCGACTTCAAAAAAAATTAACATTTTTTCGCAAAAAATATCGGAATACTCTTGAAAAATCAAAAATGATGTGTTATAATACAATGCAATATGTAAAAAACTGAAAAGAGGTAAGTGCAATGAAGACAGCTATTCAGCCGGATTATAAAGAATGCACCATCAAGTGTGCTTGCGGTGCAGAAGTAAAGACTCGTTCTACAAAGGGCGATATGCGTGTTGAAATTTGCTCAAAGTGCCACCCCTTCTTTACGGGCAAGCAGAAGTTCGTAGATGCAGGCGGCCGTGTTGACAAGTTCAAACAGCGCTTGAACAAGGCAAAATAATTGTCCTTGGACTAACAACGGGTAAGATGTATTTAAGCACACATCTTGCCCTTTTTGTTTTCTCTGAAAAGGGGTGAAAAAATGCCGGAATTAAACGTTTTTAACGATAGCTCGGATAAAAAGATAACAAAGGGCGTGCTTGTGACGGCGGTGTTCCGAGGAGACGACAAGGATGCTTCCGAGGTATCTCTCGACGAACTGGAAAGACTGCTTGAAACGGCGGGGGGCAAATGCGTTGCGCGTATGACACAGATCAAGAGTGCGCCCGATCCCGGAACTTATATCGGAAGCGGAAAGATAAAGGAGCTGGCGGAGCTTTGCAAAAACAACGATGCCACTCTTGTTGTGTTCGATACGGAGCTGTCGCCGTCGCAGATACGAAACATTGAAAACGAGGTAAACGACGGAGACAGCGACATATTTGTAATGGACCGAAATATGCTTATTCTCGACATTTTCGCCCTTCACGCAAAGACGGGCGAGGGCAAGCTGCAGGTCGAGCTGGCACTTTTGAAGTATACCACTCCGCGGCTTACGGGTAAGGGACTTCAACTGTCGCGGCAGGGCGGCGGAATCGGTACAAGAGGACCCGGCGAATCCAAGCTTGAGAGCGACAGAAGACATATAAAGCGCCGTATGGATGCTCTGGAGGACGAGCTTGAGCTTCTGGAAAAAAACCGTACCGTTCAGCGCAAGCAGAGGGATAAATCGGGGCTTTACAAGATAGCCATATCGGGATATACAAACGCGGGAAAGAGCACTTTTCTGAACTATATGACGGGGGCGGGCATTTTAGCCGAAAACAAGCTTTTTGCTACCCTCGACCCGACGACACGCAAGTTTGAGTTACCGTCGGGGAACGAAATATTGCTTACAGATACCGTCGGGTTTATACGAAATCTGCCCCACCAGCTTATAAAGGCTTTCCGTTCGACGCTTGAGGAGGTTATGTATTCGGATGCCGTAATGGTAATGATCGACGCCTCCGAGCCCGAGTGCCACAACCAGCTTGCCGTAACGGAAGGTCTGCTCGAGGAGCTTGGAGCTTCGGGTAAGCCCATACTTTATGTTTATAACAAATGCGACGTTGAGACCGACCTTATGCCAAAGGTAAAGCAGGATGCGGGCGAGAATAACGTGTTTTTCATATCCTCTGTGACGGGCGAGGGCATCGACGGGCTGGTCGCAAGGATCGAAGAGCTTGTGAACGACGGGAAGACGGACGAGACGTTTTTGTTTCCGCATAACGATCAATCCATGGCAAGCGTTCTCTATAAAAACGCCGTCATTGCCGATACCGAATATCTTGCCGAGGGGGTAAGATTCAGGGCAACGGTCGATGCAAAGACAAAGGGGATGCTTGCAAAATATATTGTGAAGTGAGAAGCTTTTATGAAGGACAGTAACCAAAACGGTGAAAAATTATATACGACACTGGGCGGCGAGGGTTTTTTCGAGATAACGATCGACAGATCTGTGTTTTACGGGTATGCCAAGCACGTGACCGAGGAAAAGGATGCGATAGATTTTATCAACAGCATCAAGAAAAAGCACTCGGATGCCAGACATAACGTGTATGCATACGTGCTGAAGGATACCAATACCACGCGTTACAGCGATGACGGTGAGCCTGCGGGAACGGCGGGAATGCCGGTGCTCGACGTGATAAGAAAGACGGGCTTTACCGATGCGGTTATCGTGGTTACACGATATTTCGGCGGCATTTTGTTAGGAAAAGGCGGTCTTGTCAGGGCATATACAGCGGCGGCTAAGGGGGCTGCCGAGGATGCTGAAATAACGACATTTACACAGTATACCGAGTTTGAAATGAGGTGCACCTATGCCGATCACGAGAAGATCCGTTATGAGTGCCAGTTTTTCGACGTGATAGAGGACGGGATCGATTATTCGGATACCGTTTTACTGAAGCTTGCGATCAAATCTCCCGAATTTGAACGGTTCGATACCCGTATTTCCGAAATTACCGCAGGTAAGATCAGGGCGGTAAAGATCGGCGAACGCTTCGATAAGACATAAAAAACAGCGGCTTTTAACCGCTGTTTTTTTAATTTTTATTTCGTGAATTCATATAGTTTCTGTCGACTGTGATTACGGTATTGTAGCAGGGGTCGATCTTGCGTATGTCTTTGGTGATCTCCGAGCAGAAGAAATCGTCGGATGTTTCGTATTCAAACGGAAGATCGACGTCAAATATCAGGTTTGTGTGCGATTCGCCGAACACCACTCTGAAATCGTGCATTGTGATATCGGGATCTTTCGATTGGAGGATTATCTGCACTGCCGTTCTGAGGTCGTTGACAACCGAGTTGTCTGTTTCGATGGGGTCAAGGTGGATGACCAGATGAATATTCATTTCCTTAAGAACGTCAAACTCGATGTTATCGATGATATCGTGGCTGATGAGAATATTCGTCGAGGCGGGAACTTCTGCGTGTGCCGATGCAAAACAGCGCCCGAAGCCGTAGTTGTGTACCACAAGATCGTGTAATCCGATAACACCTTCATAGCTCAGTATTTTCTGCGAAAGTGCTTCGACGAGCGCTTCGTCCGGGGCGGCACCGAGGAGGGGATCGGAGGTCTCGATTATAAGCTTGATTCCCGAATAAATAACAAACAATGCGACCGCAAGTCCGAGCCAGCCGTCGAGCTTGATGTTTGTGGTCATACCGATGATACCGCCGATCACAACGACTATAGTAGAGATGACGTCGTTCAAACTGTCGGCGGATGATGCGATGAGGGCGGGAGAATTGATCTTTTTGCCCGCCGATCTGTATACAAAGCCCTGAAAAAGCTTTGCTATTACGGTTATACCGAGTATTGAGATGGTGACTGCCGTGTGCTTGGTCTCGGTGGGGTTAATGATCTTCTCGATCGAGCTTATGCAAAGATCGAAGCCGATCGCCGTGACGAGACAGGATACTATAAGTCCCGATATATACTCCATTCTTGCGTGGCCGTAGGGGTGCTTTTTGTCGGCAGGCTTGCCCGCTATCTTAAAACCGAAAACGGTTATGACCGACGAGCCTGCATCGCAGAGGTTGTTGATGGCGTCGGCGGTGATGGATATGCTCGACGTAATGAGGCCGAGAATGAATTTCACAAGAAACAGAAGCACATTCGAGACGATGCCGAAAAGCCCGGTAAAATTTCCGTAGGCGTTTCTGACCGCCGGATCGGTCGTGTCATCTGCATTTTTTATAAAAAGTCTGAAGAGTGCATTCATAGAGAAAAAGCTCCTTTTGTTTCTTTATAGTCGAATTGTATCAAGAATCAAGTATTTCGGAAGAGGTGTACCTGTTTATAAGGTTTTCGAGGGCTTTGCCTCCCTCTAAAATTACGGTTCCCTTCTCGGTTTCCATATCGTAAGACAGATATACACGGTCTTTTGCAAACATAGTAACACAGTAGTTTTGGTGAATGCTCCCCTTTTCTTTGTTTTTTGTTGGTTTTTTGGGCGAAACCGACGTGATGTCGGTGTAATAGAGGCGGCAGACCGTCTTTATTTTTTTGCCGCATCGGTGCTCGACGACAAACTCGAAATCATCGAAAATATAAGTGAACGAGGAGAGTAGATAGCGCGGAGTGATAAGAGCGACTGTCAAAACGAGTGCCAGGGCAACAGCTCTCAGGCAATCGTAAGATATTCCTTTTTGGTTAAGCGAAAAAACTATTAACATAAGCGCAGAAAAAACGAGTGCGGTGACGACCGTTATGGAGTTCTGCTTATTGGCTTTAGGTGTGTATTGCATAGTTTTTTCCTTTTTTTTGTAATATTATTTTATGAGGCCGTGTGATAAAAGCACGCCGTCGCTTCTTATCTCAATAATTCCATAGGATGGGTAAAGCCCGTCGCGCGGACGGGAGATGCTGCCGGGATTGAATACGTAAAGTCCCTTTTTCTCGCCGTTTTCATCCTGTGAAATGTCGGGAAGATATTTGTTTTCCTTGATATGCGTGTGACCGTAAAGCACAATGTCCGCATTGTGGCAAATGGCGGAATAGATCAGGCTTTGCTCGGTGTAGGATACGTTGTGTCTGTGTCCGTGGCATAAATAAATGATCTTGTTTTCTACCCTTTCGACAAGAAACGGGCTGTCGTTTCGATTGGTGAAAAGACAGTCTTCTCTGTTGCCTTTTACGTGCTTTATCGTGAGAGCGGGATACTTTTCCGAAACGTCGTTCAGATCATCCGTACCGTCGCCGAGATGAAGCAGCGTTTCGGCGTCGGGGTGATATTCTATCGCTTTAAGCATATTTGCCGATCTGCCGTGGCTGTCGGAAAAAATCAAGATTTTCATATATATTTTTTACCCTTTTGTGTAACCCTTGAGTTGTTGAGTCATATACTGCTTATGAAAATATATATTCAAGGGGAGATGTTTTTATGGAAATCGATAAGAGACAAATAATGAAGAAAATAGAAAAAATGAGCGACGAGGACTTGAAAAGCATTGTAAGTGAGATAGCTAAAGGTGCGGGAGTGAGCGAAAGACGTGTGGAACAGACGGTGTCCGATATATCCAAGCTTCGCCGCGGCCTTGGCAATATGTCCGATCGCGATCTTCAAAAGGCTTTATCCATGCTTGACGGCGAATCTGCCGAGAAAATAAAAAGACAAATGAATATGTAAGGATTCTTTTATGAATGACATAAACGATTTAAGCGGTATGATAAGTAAGCTTACCGAAAATCCCGAGGTGATGAAAAGTCTTATGGGAATTGCGGGAAGCTTATCCGGAAACGACAGCAATAAAAATGATTCATTTGAAAAAAACGACCGTTTTGATGACCGTAAGAAGGATCGGGGATGTATCGCAGAATGCCGCGATGACGAAAAAGATGACTGTGTGCATCACAAAAGGGAGAGGGGAAACGATGCCGAAAACTTGATCCGTCTGCTTATTGCACTTAAGCCTTACGTCAGCGCCGACAGGTGTGAAAAGATCGACAGTATAGTCAAAATACTGAAGCTTGTGCAACTAAGCGAAAAAAGCGGTCTTTTGAAGTCGCTTTTATAGGAAGGTGGGGATATATTGTATAGCCGCAATACAAGTAAAAAGAATGCGAGGGGGCGTTTGGCGAATGAAAGGGTAGCCTCTGTGCCTTTGCAAGACAATATCGAAAATGATGTTGAAGCGGATGTAAAAGATCGTGGTGGCGAGCAGGAGTATAAGGCGAGCGCTCTTCCCTTGCCGCCGCCGAATTACCGCGGAATGATATATGACAGAGAAAGTACATTTTTTGAATATACGGATGCTGAGGGGATCGAAAGACTTGTCAAAAATGATGCTTCGTACTGCACCGAAAAAATGAGAAAACTCCCCAAAAAACTTGATAGAAAGGCGTTTTCTCACCTCGATCCTCCTGTATGTGACAATTGTGGAAGCTCAAATGAAAACGGGCTGGAAAAGCTGGTGAAGGGTCTACGCGAAAAGAACTTTCAGCCGGAGGATATACTCATTTGCGCGATGATAATGCTGATGCTGAACAGCAAGTCCGAGGACGATATACTGATGGTGCTTGTGCTGATGCTTCTGCTTTAAATGATCAAAGTCCCAGACGTCTTATAAAGCTCGGAATACATTGCTCAAAAAGAACGCCGTATCTGGTGTCCGTACCTGCTTCTTTGGTTTTTATAATGGAATCCTCGGTGAAGTCAACGGCAATTCTCGTTGCTTCGGCGAGGGTTTTGTTGTTAAGAAGACCGCTGAGGAGGGCTGAGGCGAAAACGTCGCCCGTGCCGTGGTAAAAGCCCTCTATCCTGGGGGCTAAAGCAAGGTCGAATATACCGGTCTCGCTGTCGTATGAGGCAGCTCCTACCTCGGTATTATTGAAGTGAACGCCTGTGATTACGGCTTTTTTACATCCGAGCGAGGTGATGTCGAGCAAGATCTCGTTTATGAAGTCAGGGGTGTAAGGTCCTTCGTAATACACTCGGTCAAGCAACATGAAAGCCTCGGTCAAATTGGGGACGAGAATGTCGGCGCGGCGGCACAGCTTTTTCATTTCTCTTGCGTGGTCGGGTGAAAAACCCGCATAAAATCTACCGGAATCGCCCATTACCGGATCTACCATGATCAGTCCGCTGTCTTTTTTAAAAGTATCAATAAAATCTATTACCGTGTTTATCTGTGTCACAGAACCAAGATAACCGCTGTATATTGAATCGAACTTAAGCTCAAGGGATTTCCAGTGTTTGATGATCTTTTGCATTTCTTCGGTTAGATCAAGGAAAGAATAGCCGACAAAGCCTCCGGTATGCGAGGAGAGCAGTGCCGTGGGGAGAACGGACGTCTCTATCCCTGCTGCTGACATTATGGGACAAGCCACAGTTACGGAGCATCTGCCGATTCCCGATATATCGTTTATGGTGACAGCGTGTTTTTGGACATTCATATTGTTTGAAGGTTTCCTTTCGGAGTTAAATGTAAGCGTATTATAGCATATAAATATTAAAAATACAACAGTTGCGTAAAAAAATCGGAGAGAGAGGCGGTGTGGAGGGAATATGAAGCTTAAGTTTACAAAAAGTTTACAATATCCTTGTGCTGACGCGCGTGCGGGCGACGAAAAAAGTGATTTGTGCATATTGCACAAGTGTAGAAAAAAACCATAAAAAAAGGTGCAATTTGCACAAAAAAGGTAAAGTTTTTTATGCAATGATGTCAAAAAAATAGTGTAAATAAAATTTACCTAACTTAAAAATGTTGCTGAAAAGTGTAAAAAAAGCAGGAAAACAACACAAAAAAACGGGCTGATTTGCGGTCGATGTAAACCGAATTTACCTACAAGCCGAAAAAACAAGAATGTGCAAAAAATGCCGAAAATAACGCAAAAAAGGCGGAAATGTAAATATTTATTTTTGCGCAAAAAAGTATTGCTATATATAATAAGAAAAAAGGGGGAGCGCTCTATTGACTTTTCAAGGGTTGTGTGATATTATAATCGTGCACTAAATTACGGCATTTCCGGCGGTGAAACGCGGGATTATACAGGGTATGATGCATTGCTACGCTCAGTGATAGTGGGCGGAGTAATGTTTTTGCGTTGTTTTTTTCCGAAAAACGGCTCCCTGCCTTAATAATATGTGTTAAGTTTATCAAATCTTTATGGGAGGAAAGACCATGAAAAAATCCATGTTCAAAAGACTTTTATGTGGATTTCTGACGGTTCTGATGCTATCAGGTGTCTCGGCGACGGGCACTATGGCGGCAGCCGGACCGGAAAACAACTCTGCGGGACTTACGACAAGTGCTCCCGAAGAGACCACTAAGAATTCGTTGGAGGAGATCAAGGCGATCCTTGATACCCCCGGTTATGACGAATACGTAGCTTCGCTTGACAGCACAAAGAAGGCTACGGAGACCTTTACCGTAAATCTTGCTGATGCTTTTGTTAGCTCGAAGGGTACTGACGAAGAGCGTAAGGTAGAAAAGCTTTCTGCAAGTCAAACAAAAGAAAAGTACGGCAAGGACGTCGCGTCCATTTATTTACCTGAGGTTGGAAGTGCAACTTTCCAGTTTGAGGTTAAAGAGGATGGTCTTTATATGCTCGAGATCGAGTATTACTCGGTGCTTGCAAAGGCTACTTCGATCGAGCGTATGCTTTATATCGACGGAAAGATTCCCTTCTCCGAGGCGCGTTATCTTACTATGTACAAAACGTGGGTAGATAACCTTGAGGAAGGCAGCTCATTTAAGCAGGACCTTACCGGTAACGATATCAGACCTACCAAGTCGCAGTTGCCTTCTTGGAATACATACACATTCTCGGATTCGACAGGCTTCGTTGTTGATCCCCTTCAGATCTATCTGACTGCAGGTACACACACGCTGTCGTTCGAGGCTGTAAGAGAGCCTGTAGTAATTTCTACGGTTACCTTCAAGCCTTACGTTGCTCCTCCCACATACGCTGAGCTGTTGGCGGAGTACGAGAAGAACGGCTATCAGCCCGTTGAGGATGTGAAGATCAGAATTGAGGCTGAGAACAGCGGAAATTCCGAGTATCCCATACTCACATCGGACCAGACTATTTATCCGTTGAACGACAGAACGTCTCCCAAGACGTATCCCCAGGATGCTTCCAAAACAAAACTTAACACAATCGGCAGTGACAAGTGGAAAACAAACGGCCAGTGGATAAAGTATACTATCACACCTGAAAAGACAGGTCTTTACGAGATCTCTATGAGATTTAAGCAGTCCTCTCTCGAGGGTATGTACGTTTCACGCCGTATATATATTAATGGAGAAATTCCCTTCCGGGAAGCAAGCTATCTCGAGTTCCTTTACAAGGACGAGTGGCAGAACAAGCGTCTCGCTTCCGAGGACGGTACAGCTTACCAGTTCTATTTTGAGGCAGGTAAGACCTATGAGATCAAGTTTGAAGTAGTGCTTGGTTCGATGAGTGAAATACTCGACCGTGTAGACAACGTTCTTTCGTTGATGAACCAATCCTACCTTAAAATATTAATGATTACCGGTTCATCTCCTGACCAATACCGTGACTACAACTTCAGCAGATTGATTCCCGAAGCGATCAACAATCTCGTGTTCTCTGCTAAGGAGCTGAAGGCTGTAAGTAAGGAGCTCAAGGCGATCACCGGTCAGACAGGTTCTCATGTAGCTACCCTTAACAAGATCATCGTGTTGCTCGAAAGAATGACAAGTGATGAGAGCCAGGTTGCTAAGAACCTCGAAAACCTTAAAACTTATATCGGTACTTTGGGTACATGGTTGCTTGACTCGAGATCCCAGCCCCTTGAGGTTGACTATTTCGTGCTCCAGACTCCCGGTACAAAGCTTGCTAAGGCAAACTCCAACTTCTTCCAGTCTCTCTGGTTTGAGATCAAGGCGTTCATTCTCAGCTTCTTCGTTGACTACTCCACTTTGGGTGCAACGGTAGAGATCAAGGACGATGACAAGAAGGTTGAGGTTTGGACGACGATCGGACGTGAAAAGTCCAAGATCATGCGTCAGCTGGTCGACAGTGACTTTATGCAGAACAACGAGATCTCCGTTGAGATCAAGCTTGTATCCGGCGGTGTACTTCAGTCGACACTGGCAGGTATCGGCCCCGATATCGCATTCCTTGCTTCTGCGGACTGCGTAAACTACGCGATCCGTGATGCAGTTCTTCCTTTAAATGAAATGGAAGGCTTCGATGAAGTAATGACCAG
The DNA here is from genome assembly GCA_017441005.1 of Clostridia bacterium. GTDB lineage: Bacteria > Bacillota > Clostridia > Oscillospirales > CAG-272 > RGIG1995. Next base: position 14,829 of record JAFSAM010000048.1, read on the forward strand.
ATTCCCCAAGGCGGCTACAGATACGCTTACTCTTTACGGTGAGACTTACGGCTTGCCTAACACAATGACCTTCCTTATGATGTTCTATCGTATGGATATTCTCGCTGACCTCGGTCTTGAGGTTCCGAGAACATGGGATGATCTTAAGAGAATCATTCCGATACTTCAGACAAACCACATGACAATAGGCTTCCCCTCCAAGACAGCGGGAACGAAGCTCTTCCTCTATCAGATGGGCGGCGAGATGTATGCAGACGACGGTAAGAGAATCAACCTCTCCTCCAACGTAGCACTTTCCGCATTCACAGAGCTTACAGACTTGTTCCAGTCTTACAGATTCCCCCTCACTTATGATGCGGCTAACCGTTTCAGAACAGGTGAAATGCCTATTCTTATCGCAGACTACATTTCGCTTTACAACCAGTTGACCGTATTTGCTCCCGAAATTGCGGGCTTGTGGGAATTCATCTCCCTCCCCGGCTTTGAGGATGAGAATGACACAGTAGACGGCATCAACAACTGCTCTGTTGTAACAGTTGAAGGTGTATGTCTTATGAAGGGTGCAGAAGACAATCCCGAAGAATCATGGAAGTTCCTCGAATGGTTCACAAGAGGCGACGTACAGTCCAGCTACTCCAACGAGCTCGTTGCAGTAGTAGGTCAGTCCTCCAAGAACGCTACGGCAAACATCGAGGCGCTCAAGGATCTTCCTTGGTCTTCCCGTGAGTATAACAATCTCATGGAACAGTTTAACGAGACCGTTGGCATCACAGAGTATCCCGGCGGCTACATCATCACACGTTATGTTGACTTCGCATTTATGGATGTATATAATAACGGTGCGAATGCTACAGAAGCGATGCTTGACTATGTGACTGAGATCAACAAGGAAATTACGAGAAAACGTAAAGAATTCGGTTACGATTATCTTGAGATCACATATTCAAACTCGTCGGATTACATTGAATCCGAGTAACAAATGGCGTTAAGACCGAAAAGGGGTGCGGATAAGCGCCCCTTGGAGGAAAAACTATCATTATATTATATACATTATATACATTCTAAAAAAAGGAGTTGATTACGCATGTCCGCAAACACTGCAGTTAAGAAAAAAGCGACAAACCGTTCGGAAATGTCAAAAGCTGCGTGGACATGGAAAGAGATTAAGCGCAATAAGACGGCGTATGTAATGATCGCGCCATTCGTTATTCTCTTCTTCATTTTTACGATATTACCTGTTGGCGTGTCTATCGTATTGAGCTTTACAGACTTTAATATGCTCCAGACACCTGACTTTGTATTCATGGACAACTATATAACGCTCTTCCTCGATGACGATATCTTTATCACATCGGTTAAGAATACGTTTATCTTTGCGGCGATCGTAGGACCCGGTTCATATTTGCTTTCGTTTATATGCGCTTGGTTCATTAACGAATTGTCACCCAAGATCAGAGCTATCGTAACTTTGATCTTCTACTCACCCTCGATCTCGGGCGGTGCATACCTGATGTGGAACATCGTGTTCTCGTCTGACTCATACGGTTATGCAAACGCACTTTTGATCGACTTTGGATTTATCAATATGCCTATTCAGTGGTTCCAGGATGCAGACTACGTAATGCCTCTGTGTATAGTAGTTGCGCTGTGGACATCACTCGGTACGGCGTTCCTGTCCTTCATTGCGGGCTTCCAGGGTGTTGACCACTCGCTTTACGAAGCGGGCGCAGTTGACGGTATCAAGAACCGTTGGCAGGAGCTTTGGTACGTTACTCTGCCTACAATGAAACCGCAGCTTATGTTCGGTGCGGTTATGGCTATCACACAGGCATTCGGTTTCGGTGCAATAGTTACATCTCTTGCGGGCTTCCCCTCAGTTGACTATGCAGCCCATACCATTATGCACCACTTGGAAGACTACGGTACCACACGTTGGGAAGTAGGTTATGCTTCGGCTATTGCGACAGTGCTGTTCCTCATAATGTACGGCTCAAACGCTTTGGTCAAGAAACTCTTGTCAAAGGTAGGTAACTGATATGGCTAAGAAATTAAGAACAAGAAAGCACCGCGTTGTGCTTAACCGTTCATACGGCGGCGATATCGGAATCGGATTTTTCCTTCTTTTGATGGGATTGTTCTTGTTCCTTCCTATGTATTATACGGTTGTACAGTCACTCAAACCTCTGGATGAACTTTGGATGTTCCCTCCCAGATTCTACGTATCAAGTCCGACATTTAAAAACTTCAGCGACTTGTTCAACTTGATGAACACCTCTTGGGTTCCTTTCTCAAGATACATATTCAACACAGTGTTCATTTCCGTTACCGGTACGTTTGGTAACCTTCTGTTGTCCTCAATGTGTGCTTACGCTTTGGCAAAGATCAAGTTCCCCGGCGGAAAATCCATCTTCGCTATCATCGTTGCATCCTTGATGTTCCACAGCACGGTTTCCGCGATCGCAAACTTTATCACACTTTCGACCCTCGGCTGGATCGATACATATTTTGCGAGAATCATACCGGCATGGTGTACGTCCCTCGGACTATACCTGATGAAGCAGTTTATGGAAACAAACGTAAACAACTCGGTTCTGGAATCGGCGCGTATCGACGGTGCAACAGAGTGGCGAACCTTCTGGGTAATTGCAATGCCGATGGTTAAGCCCGCTTGGTTGACCCTCGTATGCTACAGCTTTAAAGATCTCTGGAACTCCGGTGCTTCCATTTACATTCAGAGCGAACAGCTCAAGACATTTAACTACGCAGTAAGCCAGCTCGTATCCGACGGTATTTCACGTCAGGGTGCATCTGCTGCCGCAACTGTTATCAGTATGTTGGTTCCTATCCTCGTATTCGTTATCTCACAGAGTAACATCATTGAGACGATGGGCTCCTCCGGTATGAAAGACTAAAGAAAGGGAAGGTTATTATGAAAAACAAAATAGGAAAAATAGCCGCCCTGATGCTTTGTCTTATGATGTTCATAGGAGTGGTACCCGCAGCAGCGGCAAGCTCCTACGGAACATACACATACTCGCAGGACGGATTCGGAGTTGCATCTCCCGATGCTTATACTCCCGAACAGACAGTCGACTACAAATATATGGGTATCAGCACTGCACTGAAGAACCCCGCTGACCTCGAAACAGACGAGCTCGGCAACGTATACATTGCAGACTCGGGCAACAACAGAATTCTGGTCCTCGACAGATACTACAAGTATAAGTTTGCGATCAGAGCGTTTACAAACAGCAACGGTATTCCCGATACTTTGACAAACCCCATGGGTGTTTACGTAGGTAACGGTTATATTTACGTTGCAGATACAGATAACAAGAGAATCGTTGTGTTTGACCGCGACGACGGATCTTATGTAAGAACATTTGAAGAGCCTAAGGCTGACGTGTTCGATGCTAACTCGGTATACAGACCGATCGCACTTGCGGTTGACTCCGCAGGATCGATGTATGTCGTATCCTCCAGTACCTATCAGGGTATCATTGCATTGAACCCCGATGGCTCCTTCCAGTGCTTCATCGGTGCTCAGAAGGTTACGATCAGTGCTTGGGAAAAGCTCTGGAAGTCCTTCCAGACAGACGAACAGAAGGAAAAAGCAGAACAGTTCGTAAGTACTGAATTTAACAACATCACAATTGACCACCGTGGATTTATCTACGTTACAACATCTTCTATTAACGCGAACTCGCAGCAGTCTGCAACAATGAGCAACACAGCAGACTTCTCTCCTGTTAAGAAACTGAACGTATCCGGTGACGATATTATGAAGAGAACCGGTTTCTTCGGTTTCGGTGAAGTTAATATTATGAGAAAGTCAACTAACTCAACGGCTCCCGTAGGAACCTCAGTTATCGTTGACATAGCACTCGGACCTCAAAACACATGGTCCATAATCGACTCAAAGCGTTCCAAGATATTCACTTATGATGAATACGGCGATCTTTTGTTCATCTTCGGTGACAAGGGTACACAGCTTGGTAACATCAGATCTCTTAATGCGATCACGTACCAGGGCGATAAGATCCTGTTGCTTGATATGGCATCCGGTGCATTTACGGTATTCGACAGAACAGAGTACGGTGATATCCTTCTCGCGGCTATCGAAAACCAGAACAACCGTAAGTACGACAAGGCAAAAGAAGACTGGGAGACCATTCTTCAGAGAAATAACAACTTCGATGCTGCATACATCGGTATCGGTAAGGCACTCTACCGTACAGGTAAGTGGACCGAATCCATGGAATATTTTGAAGCAGCATACGAAACAGACAGCTGGTCCGATGCATACAAGATGTATCGTAAAGAGCTTATCAGTAAGATCATTTACATAATTCCGATAGTTGTTATCGTTATTGTATTCGCATACAAAAAGTTCTTTGGATACGCGGCGAAGGTCAACAAGGCAGTCGCAATATCAGGAAAGAAGAGGACCTTCTGGCAAGAAATACTATATGCAAACCACTTGATCTTCCATCCGTTTGACGGCTTCTGGGATTTGAAGCATGAAAAGCGCGGATCGGTCAGAGGCGCGATATTCTACATTGTATTTACAATTATAACGTTTACTTATCAGTCCGCAGGCTCGGGTTACATATTCAACCCCTCGGGCAGATCCCCCAGCATTTTGACTCAGATCATCTCGGTAACCGTACCCCTTGCACTTTGGGTAGTAGGTAACTGGTGTCTGACAACACTTATGGAAGGCGAAGGAAGCTTGAAGGACATCTTCATTGCAACTTCTTATGCATTGGCTCCTATGCCTCTCCTCCTCATTCCCGCAACCGTTTTCTCTAACTTTGTTACAGCAAACGAAGCAGCACTCGTAACCCTTCTTGAATCTTTGGCATTCATTTGGGCAGGCTTGCTGATCTTTACGGGAACGATGGTAACACACGACTACTCACTTGTTAAGAACTTTGTAACCTGTCTCGGAACGATCGTAGCGATGGTATTCATTATGTTCCTTGCATTGTTGTTTACAACGTTGTTGACAAACGTAATCGGCTTTATTACCGCAATAGTAACAGAAATATCGTTTAGAGTATAGCGAAGAAAGGAGAGAATGATATGAAAAAGTTAAGATTGATTTCAGCAATTTTGTCAATTGTAATGATACTTGGCATTCTTGCAAACTTGTCTGTTCTCCCTGTATTCGCTGACGAAAGCGAAACCGGTGCTGTTAAGGGTAAGAACCCCGAATACTACAGAGAGAATTTCCTTACGAAAAACTTTAGTAAGCCTGAAGATAAGATCAAGACAATGACAAAGATGTTGGAAAATGACAAGTACATTTTCTACGTGCAGGAAGAGACTGCGGAATGGTGTCTTGAAAACAAGCTCACAGGTCAGTACCTTTTCTCTAACCCCTACGGAATAGGCGGTTTGACTAAGGCGAGTGACGGAACGAGAGAAATGCTTCTTTCACAGGTTTTGATCGATTACAGTGACAGCGGTGTAAAGAAGTCATACACAAGCTATAAGGACTGCGTAACACTCGGTCAGATCAAGATCAGAAACCTCAAGAACGGTATTCGTGTTGAGTATTCTATCGGTAACGAAGAGACTCGTAAGCTTCTTCCCATGATGATCACCGAAGAGCGTTTCATGGAGGAGATCTACAACAAGATTCCCGACGAGATAGATGGAAAGACCAACAGAGATAAATTCACTTTGGAATCCCTCTATACCAAAAAAGACTTGAGTGACCCCCTTCTTACAGATGCTGCAAAGAAGGATATGATTGCAAACTATCCTATAGTTGAAAAATATGCAATCAGAGTATTCTCCACTGACGCGAAAGAAAACGAAAAGCGCCGTATGGAGACCCTTATCAAGACCTACTGTACACAGTACACCTTCGAGGAGCTCGAAAAGGACCACTCTACGGTTGGATACGTAGCAAAGGATAAGGCACCCGCAGTATTCAAGTTTGCGCTTGAATATACACTTACAGACAATGGTGTTGACGTAAGACTCGGTGCAAACGGTATCCGTTTCGACGAAACAGTATATACACTGGAGAGCATGAAGATCCTTCCTTACGTCGGAGCAGGCTCTTCGGATAATACGGGTTACGTATTCCTTCCCGACGGAAGCGGTACGATCATCCGATTCGAAGACGTTAAGGATAAGCAGGTAACCATAAGCGGTAAGCTTTACGGTCAGGACTATGCGTTCCACACAATCACAGGTTCAACACAGCAGGTTATGAGACTTCCCGTTTACGGTGTAGTCGAGACAGGTGTGAGAACCGAAAGAGCAGATGTTGACGGAAATGTTGTTATCAAACAGTATCCCGTTAGCTCAGGATTTCTTGCAATCGTAACAGAAGGTGACTCCCTGTCAACCATTTTCGCTGAAACAGGCGGAACGTTACACAAGTACAACACAGCATATACGACCTTTAACCCTCGTCCTTCCGACCAATATAATCTTGCGGACTCCATCTCCATCGGTAGTAACGCTACCTGGACTGTCGTATCCGACAGAAAGTATACCGGAAGTTACAGAATCAAGTACGTAATGCTTGAGGATGAGACACTGGCGAGCAAGGCTGCTGAAGAAAATGAAAACTACAGTTCCTACGAGGCATCCTACGTAGGTATGGCAAAGGCATACCGTGATTATCTTTACAGCACAGAACAGCTTGTAAAGCTTGAAGAGAACGAAGCAAAGGAGAACATTCCGCTCTACATCGAGACTCTCGGTACGATCGAGACGACAGAGAAGTTCCTCAGCTTCCCCATTACGGTAGAAAAAGCGCTTACAACGTTTGATGATATATTGACCATCTACTCCGATCTTGAAGAACTTGGCGTAAATAACATCAACTTTAAGCTTACAGGTTTTGCAAACGGCGGTATGAGCCCGACCGTTCCTAACCAGGCAGAATTCCAGGATGAAGCAGGCGGCGACAAGGGCTATAAGGCACTTCTTAAGACTGCTGCAGAAAAGGGATTCGGCATTTATCCCGATTTTGACTTTAACTATGTATATAACACAGGTTGGTTCGACGGCTTCAGCTTTAGCGACGACGCAGTAAGAACCATCGACGACCGTTATACTCAGAAGCAGGAATATGACAGCGTTTACCAGACACTTATGGAAACAGGTAACGTTGTAATCTCCGTATCTACCTTCTCAGAGTTTTCCAAGGGACTCAATAAGGACCTCAAGAAGCTCGGTGCAACAAGCATATCTGTAGGATCGCTTGGCACAGACCTCAACTCCGACTTTGACGAAGAGAATCCTTACAACCGTGAGGACGCAAGATTCGAGACAGTAAAGCTTCTCAAGAACTTTAAAGAAACTTATACAAGCGTAATGAGTGAGTCCGGTAACGCATACGCACTTGCGTATGTGGATCACCTTCTCAACGTATCTCTTGACAGTAGCCGATACATTCTCTCGAGCCAGGCTATTCCTTTCACCGGAATGGTACTCCACGGCGCAGTTGAGTTTGCCGGTGCACCCTTGAATACAACGGGTAACATTGCATACGAGATGCTTAAGATGATCGAAAACGGAGCAAACCCCTACTTCCTTCTCGCGTACAGCGAAAAGAATGCGGCAGAGCTCAAGGATAATCCTCTTTATGCAGAATACTTCTCAGTAAGATACCACATCTGGAAGGATGATATGGTTGAATATTACAACATTCTGAACGATGCTCTGAAGGGCGTACAGACAGATTTGATCGAAGACCATGAATTCATCCAGGCTGAGCGTGTACCTACCGAACAGGAGCTTGAAGAAGATGCAGCAGCATTGAAGGCGGCTCAGGAAGAGGAAGCGATCAACAAGGTACATGAAGACGAAAAGGCAAGAAGAGCTGAGATTCTTGCAGCTAAGCTTGAAGCAATCAAGAAGGCAGAGGAAGCAGCTAAGAATCCCGACGGCCAGGCGCCTGCAGAGGAACCCGAAGAGGATATCGAAGAGGAAGAGCCCGACACCAACACAGGTGTAAGCGATGCTGAGCCCGAGGAAGAGGAAGAACTTATCGACCTCAAGACAAAGTACCTTACACAGACAGGTACTGTTGTAAAAGTAACCTACGCAGACGGTACAGTATTCATCCTGAACTACAACAGCTTTGATATTAAAGTTAACGACAGAGTAATTAAGGGACTTTCCTTCCTTAAGTCTACGGTTGACGAAGAAGCAAAGTATGCTCCCGTTGAGGAAGAGGAGCCTGTAGAGACAGTCGATCCCGAAGAGACGACAGATCCTGCTGAAACAACAGATCCTGCTGAAACAACAGATCCCGCGGAGACAACAGATCCCGCAGAAACAACGGACCCTGCTGATACAACAGAGCCCACAGAAACAGTGGCTGAAACAGAAGCACCCGAGGAAACAGGAGCACCTGAGACCTCGGAGGCTCCCGCAGCAACTGCTCAGGCATAAGAAAGGGGGATGCTAAATATGACTAATCAGAATACAGTAAAAGCGCCTGTAAAAAAGCGCAGAAAAAAAGCAGCCCTTGACGCAAGAAAGGCAAGAGCAGGTTGGTTCTTTATAATGCCGTTTTTGGCAATATTCGTAATCGTATACCTTCCCATAATCATCGACTCAATCAGATTCAGCTTTTCGAAGCTCATCATTGTTGATGGCGGCGGTTACGTTACACAGTTTGTAGGCTTTGATAACTACAGAGAAGCGCTGTTCGTAGACTCGACTTTCGTACAGACACTTACGACAGGTATCAAGCAGCTCGTATTCGATATTCCCGCAATTGTAATCTTCTCTCTGTTTATGGCAGTATTGCTTAACCAGAAGATGCTCGGCAGAGCAATGTTCCGTGCGATATTCTTCATTCCCGTTATCATTGGTACCGGTGTTGTAGAATACATTGACCAGAACAACGCAATGCTTACATATATGACCGAATCCTCGAGTTCGATCGATGACGGTACAGGTGCAATGAGTGCATCCGAATCGCTCGCATCGGCAGCTAACCTTGAATGGCTGTTCGGTAATATGAAGGTCGGCGGCGAGTTGATGGAATATGTAGTAGGAATTATAGCAAACGTGTATGATATTATCAGCCGTTCCGGCGTACAGATGCTTATATTCCTTGCAGGTCTTCAGTCAATTTCTCCCGCGATTTACGAGTCTTGTCAGATCGACGGTGCGGCAGCATGGGAAACCTTCTGGAAGATCACCTTCCCGATGATCAGCCCGATGATCCTCGTAAATACGATATACACTGTAATCGACTCGTTCACACGAAGCTCGAATACGGTAATGAGATATATCGACACGATTTATCAGAAGCCTAATATGCACGTAGTAAGTTCAGCGATGTCATGGATATACTTCCTGATCGTACTGTTGTTGATAGGCGTAGTAACGGCAATGATTTCCGGCTACGTATTCTATCAGAGAAGAGACTAAGGAAGGAGGTTATTCAATATGAATTCACAGGCAACAGCTCCAAAGATTAAAAAAGAAACGAAAAACAAGATCCGCGTAGATTTTGAAAGAACTTCGTTTTGGACCAGATTTAGATTGAAATACCTCTCCTTCAAGTTTTTGAAGACAGTCGTATGGGTATTGTTCAGACTTGTACTTCTTATCGGTATTTCTTACGTAATACTTTCTCCCGTACTTTCAAAGATCTTCTCCTCCTTCATGGGTAAGGAAGACTTTGTTGACGTAACGGTTAAGTACATTGCAAAATATCCTACGCTTGATACTTACAGAGCTCTTATAGAAGAGGCACATTACTTTGAGGCATTCTTCAATACAATGCTTCTGTCCCTTATGTGTGCATTGATTCAGACCTTCGTATGTTGCGTTGTTGCGTACGGTTTTGCGAAGTTTAAGTTCAAGTTCAACAATCTGTTGTTCTTCCTCGTAATCTTCACGATGGTCGTACCTCACGAAACCTTGAAGCTTTCAATGTTCATGAAGTTTAAGAACTTCGATATATTCGGATTAATGGATCTATGCGGCGGATCACCGTTCAACCTACTGAACTCTTATTGGCCGCTGGTCATCCTCTCGTTGGGTGGTCTCGGATTTAAGAACGGCTTGTATATTTACATGCTACGTCAGTATTTCCGCGGCGTTCCCGATGAACTTGAAGAATCCGCATACCTTGACGGTTCGGGTGTATTCAGAACGTTTGTACAGATCATTATTCCTCTTTCCGTGCCCATGTTGATCACAGTATTCCTGTTCTCTTTCTCATGGCAGTGGACAGATATGTTCTATACTGATTTGTTCTACACCAAATCTTCGTTTGTTACAATGCCCGACCTTATAATGATACCGAAATCACTCGATACGGTATATGCAGGTCAGTCAATGTACGAAGCGGCTATTTACAATACCGCATCACTCTTGATCATCGCTCCCCTGATCGTAATGTACTTGTTCTGTCAGAGATATCTGATAGCAGGTATCGAAAGATCCGGTATCGTTGGTTAATAAAAAATAGTGGAGATGAGTTTTAAAACTCACCTCCACGTTTTTTGTTTAGCCCTCCATTTACCCCGCTTTCTTTCGGAGAAAGCTTGGCACTTGAACCCTTTTGCAAAAAGGGTTCAAGACTCCCAAAAACATTCCCCTACTTTCTTGAAAGAAAGTAGGCAAAGAACTTTGAATCTATTGGTCTGTGCAGGCTATATTAGTTTGTGCAGACCTTTTTATTTGTGCCCCCCAAGCCTCTCCCTCCGGGAGAGGTGGCGGCGAAGCCGACGGAGAGGGATGATGAAGACAAAGACCTTCGAATCTCTTGGTCTGTGCAGACTATATTAGTTTGTGCAGACCATTTTATTTGTGCAAAAGTGTATGTTTCTTTCTCTCCCTCCGTCTCGCCGCCAATGTATGATTGTACCCTTTATTTGTACAGCGGCGATCCACCTTCTCCCACCGGAGAAGGTCTTTGTTTGTTCG
>JAFSAM010000049.1 GCA_017441005.1 Clostridia bacterium
GGTAGGCACAAAGCACCTGACAAAGTTGTTTTTCGTGAACGTCCAAGGGGTTAATTTTATCGTTATTTATAATCGGTCGAAGTCTCGGGCAGGACAGGGACATTTCGGCGTGAGGATACTTTCTCTGTAAGTAATATATGTGCAACGCACTTGCCAAAGCATCCTTACGAAAGTCCGACAGACCAAGAAGTGCCGAAAATGCCACTCCGCGCATACCTCCGCGAAGCGCTCTTTCCTGTGCATCAAAGCGATATGGCCACACGCGCTTGTGTCCGAGCAAGTGTAGCTGTTCATACTTTTCGGCATTGTAAGTCTCTTGGAATACCGTCACGTAGTCCGCACCGCATTCATGAAGATACTTGTATTCATCGGTATTAACCGGATAGATCTCAAGCCCGACCATACGGAAATACTTTCTTGCCAACTTGCAGGCTTCACCGATATATTCCACGTTGCTCTGACCGCGGCTCTCTCCGGTAAGGATCAATATCTCCTCCATACCGCTGTCGGATATGACCTTCATTTCTTTTTCAATTTGCTCCATACTAAGCTTCATACGCTTAATATGATTGTAGCAATTAAAGCCGCAGTACACACAGTAATTCTCACAGTAATTGGCTATGTAAAGAGGAGTAAATAAATAAACGGTGTTGCCAAAGTGCTTGCTTGTTTCAAGTCTTGCACGACCTGCCATCTGCTCAAGGAACGGCTCTGCCGCAGGAGACAAAAGCGCCTTAAAATCTTCAATAGTGCAATTGTCGTGCTCTAAGGCTGCCTTTACGTCAGCGGCAGTATATTTTGAATAGTCGTAGGAGTCCATCTGCGCTATCACGTTTGTGCACACATCCGACTCGATCACTTCCATTCCCGGCAAATATTCCATACAGTTCTTTCGATAGGACGGATCGGTTTCAAGACGGTGTTTTTTTGCAAGTGCTTCGGTGGATAGATGCTCCGAATCCACAAAAAATTGATTTTCCATATTTTTCACCTTAATCTCTTAAGAATCCTGTCAGAGGATCAGAGGCAGATGCTCCTCTCGTCAGTACTCTGCCAAGTCCGGCAAGGTAAGCTTTACGGCCGGCTTCAATAGCGTTCTTGAAAGCAGCAGCCATCATTGGAAGATCACCGGCAGTTGCAAGCGCAGTATTCGCCATAATAGCGGCGGCCCCCATTTCCATCGCTTCGCAAGCCTGAGACGGTCTTCCGATACCGGCATCAACAATGATAGGCAGATCAATTTCATCGATGAGGATCTGGATGAACTCTTTGGTTGCCAGCCCTTTGTTAGAGCCGATTGGAGAAGCTAAGGGCATCACACTTGCCGCACCCGCATTTACAAGATCCCTTGCCACATTCAGATCAGGATACATATACGGCATAACCACAAAGCCTTCGTTTGCAAGAATATCGGTCGCCTTGACCGTTTCCTGATTATCGGGGAGGAGATATTTAGAGTCACGCATGATCTCGATCTTCACAAAATTACCGCACCCAAGCTCTCGAGCAAGCCTCGCAATACGGACAGCCTCTTCGGCATTTCTTGCTCCGCTGGTGTTTGGCAATAAAGTTATGCCTTCGGGGATAAAATCAAGGATGCTTTCCTGTTCCTTGGTGTTTGCGCGGCGAACAGCAAGGGTGATGATCTCTGCCCCCGCATCTTTGACTGCCGCTTCGATCAGTTTCATAGAGTATTTTCCCGAACCGAGAATAAAACGGGAGTTAAATTCGTGCCCGCCAATTATAAGCTTGTCGTTGTTCATTTATTATTCCTTCTTTCTTTAAGTTTCAAATTCACCTGCTAAAACACGCAGGATTGTATGTGCCTGATGAGCGGCACAAAGCATAACACGCGAAGATACGAGACTTCCTTTTTCCGCCACGTCACTTTCTCCGTCTCCGCACAGATAGAATTTACTCGTTATTCTTCTCGTCTTGATGCTATTTGCACTGCCGAATCCCGCCATTCCCGATGCAGCTACAAGAAACTTGTCCGGCATTGTTTCAAGTACAAGATTTGTCAGCATCGCTTTACATTCTGCATTGTCGAATGCTTCGCAAACGATATCAGCACCTTTCAGCAAATAGGCAGTGTTTTCTTCTGTAACTCTTTCGGTATGTATTACAAGATCAATATACGGTGCGATCTCTTTTAAGTTTTCAGAAAGAGCTTCCGTCTTGTATTTTCCTATCTGATTCGCTTTATATTGCTGGCGGTGCAGATTGGTAATATCCACACGGTCAAAGTCAATAAGAATTAGTTTACCAACACCGGCACGTGCCAAAGCAACGGCAATGTTGGAGCCAAGACCACCAAGTCCGCACACGGCTACCGTTGCCGACAATAATTTTTCTTGCACGTCTTTACCGTGCCGCCGAAATAAAGCCTCATTCCATTCTTCTTTCGTCGGAATCATATCAACCGCCCCCCGCAAAGCTGACGATTTCTAAGCTGTCGCCGTCTTTCAAAACGGTTTCGCTATACTGCGCTTTCGGTACGATGTCGCCGTTGCGCTCTACTGCGATCCTTTTTGGATCATAATTTGTAGTTGCAAGGTATTCCGCAACTGTCTTACCTGCAATATTCAGTTCCTCGCCGTTGATCTTTACCATAATAAACCTCCCAAAACAACAAAAAAGGAAGCTACCGATTTGGTAACTTCCTTAATGTACTTCGTTATTCCTAATATCCTTGTATCAGGCATCCCTACGTTGGCATTATCCAAATCAGGTTCTCGGTCGAAGGTCATACCTTCCTCTCAGCCTGTAATACAAGCTCCCGTTTATTTAATTGTTTTAATTATTGTAAACTATTTTCCTCAAAAAAGCAATAGCTTTTTAAAAAAAATTATCCGTACACTCTTGTGATTATATTCTCCAGGTATTTCTTTGCGTTTCTTATGTCCTCAAGCTGCTTTTCGCCCTTGATCTCACGCTCGATCGTCACAAAGCCGTCATACCCGACAGATTTCAGCTTTTTGAAAAGAGCTTCAAAATCCACCTTTCCCTCTCCGATCGGCACCTCTTTGCCAAGTGCTTTTCCGTTTGTGGGATAAAGCCCGTCCTTTGCATGAAGGTTCATCACTCTGTCGCCAAACACGTCCAATGAATCAACGGGATTTGCTTTTCCGTAAAGTATCAGATTTGCTGTATCAAGATTGACACCGAGGTTGTCTGTGCCTATCTCCTCCATGCAACGGAGCATTGCGACCGGTGTTTCCTGCCCGGTCTCAAAAAGCAAGTTTTGCTCATTCTCCTTTAAATGGAGTGCGACCCTTTTTACCGCCTCACAAAAGGGTAAAAATTCGGGATCGTTCGGATTCTCCGGAATAAAGCCGATATGAGTAACCACGTTTTTTATTCCCAGTCTTTTAGCAAAATCAGCACCGTCACATAGGTTTTTAATTCTGATCTCTCGGTACTCCTTCGGCAACAGACCGAGCGTTTTGGGCCCGTCATAAAAATCCCAGACCATAGGGCCCTCCCATCCGCACCAGAATGCGGAAATCTCAATGCCATTCGCCGCCGTCTCGTTCTTTACGACCGAGTAGCCTTCGTCTGTCCATACCTCGGGATTCCAACACACCAACTGACAGTTGTCAAAACCTTCTGCCCTAAGCTTATCAAGCTTTCCGCCAAAGCCGGCAATACCGTTAAAACTTACGCATACGCCTATTCTCATGTTATTTTATCCTCGGTCATTATTTTGATCACTGTCCCATAAAGGGAACGACTAACGTTTGCTTTTGCAATACCCTGTCACTGCCGCTGTAGTAGGCGACCTCGACATGCGTAGAATCCACATATTTTATGCTCTCAAATACCGAATCAGCGTTTTCCAGATCCCGCGTAAACGGCAGGTCGAATCTATAGCCGTACTGACTCGGGTCGAAAGCATTTCTGATTATCAGAATGATGATCGAATCGTATACCCTTGTGTATGATATAAGCTCGTTTGTAACATATCTTGCTTTATATGGTATGGATGAGGATATAGTTTTTCTTGTCGGACTGAAGAATGCCGTTTCTCCCCCCACAACTATCTCGATCAGCTTATCGGAAAGCTCGGTTATCGTCGGGCATTTTTCTGAAAGTCCTCTTGCAGCAGGCGTGCCGTTTTCTGAATCAAAGAAAACATATTCATAAAGATTTTCCGCTTTGTGATACAGAATATGGTACTTTCCCTCGGACACGATCTCCGTGCCCGCTCTTATGCCCTCTACCATATTGCAATTTTCATCAACCTTTTTGAAATAGTACATTTCAAGATCTGTTCCCGAAAGAAAATCGGTTTCCCTGACTGTGTATATATAGACCTTGTCACTCTTGTAATCATCGTCCCAAACGACCTTCACAACTCGCTGTCCGTCGGCGGTCTGCTTCTTATCGCGGTCGCTTATATCCTGAATCCTTCTTCCTACGGCTATAATAACATCTCTGCTTTCATAATCCACCGCGGGAAAACTGCCCTCAATTCCGAGAAAGTTTTTCAATTCCTCGGTCTGCTCGGCATTATCCGACAGATACAGCATAGTATATTCGTCCTTCATACTGTACCCGACAAAAGCGGGATCGCTCATAACATTACTTTCAAGTCTGTCGCGGTTAAAGTCGCATTCAGATGCAAATTTTATGCCAAACTGGATCTGATTAGATGTCGGTATATTGCCTTTCGGTGTTTCTTTTTCGCTAAAAAAACCACTGAAAAACATCACCACTGCAACAACTGCAAACACGAGTGCCATCGCGCCGATTATTCTTACTGTCCTTTTATCAGACATCTTATAGTTCGCTCCGTTCTTTTTTGTTACCGACCATTTTATCGGTCATAAAGCCGACTGGTGTATTACTTCAAATTCGACTTAATAAATCCGACAGCCTCTTCAAGTGCACCGTCAACTCTGCTTACGTCCTTACCGCCCGATACCGCACTGTCGGGACGGCCGCCGCCGCTTCCTCCGGTGAATGTTCCGAGCATTCTTGCAAGGTTGCCCGCGTGTGCACCGCGCGCTACAGCATCCTTTCCGCAGCAGGTTACAAAGTTGAGTTTTCCGTTTGCCATTGCCGCAATTGCTACTACGATATCACTGTGGGCATCTCTAAGGCTGTCACAAGCCTTTCTTGCAATGTCGACACCCATTTCCTCGGATTTCATAACGGCAACCTTAATACCGTCAACGTCGACTGCATTCTTGTAAAGATCTGCTGTTTTTGCCTCGGACAAACGTGCATTCAAAGCATCTATAGTCTTCTTTGCATCCTTAAGCTCGTTCTGTATCTGCTCTATTCTCTTGGGGATATCGTTTACGTTATTCGCCTTCAGTTCCTTTGCGGCATTGTTTATAAGCGCATTCTTTTCTGCAATAAGCTCAAGCACACCGTTGCCCGTTACACCCTCGATCCTGCGTGTTCCCGCAGAAACGGAAGACTCGGACACGATTTTGAAGAGTGCCGCCTCGCTTGTGTTGTTAAGATGTGTTCCTCCGCAAAGTTCTGTAGAGAATCTGCCCATCTGCACTACTCTGACGGTCTCGCCGTACTTTTCACCAAAGAGCGCAATAGCACCCATCTTCTTTGCGCTTTCTACGTCTGTTTCTACTGTCTTAACGGGAAGTGCGTTAAGTATCTGCTCGTTAACGATCTTTTCTACCTTTTCGATCTCCTCCGTTGTCATTGCGCTGAAGTGGGAGAAGTCAAAACGAAGTCTGTTTTCGTCTACGTAAGAGCCCGCCTGCTCAATATGGTTTCCGAGCACCTTGCGAAGTGCACCCTGAAGCAGATGTACTGTCGAGTGATTTCTTGCAATCGCCTTTCTTCTCTTTGCATCGACGTCTGCAGAAACGCTGTCTCCCTCAAGTAATTCACCAAAGTTCTTTTTGCATATATGCATATAAATGCCGTCGTGCTTCTTTGTATCTATTACTTGGTATTCTCCGTTTATGCCGTAGATCTTACCGGTATCGCCGACCTGACCGCCTCCCTCTGCGTAGAAAGAGGTCTTGTCAAGTATCACTGTTACCTTTTCGCCGTCCTCGCTCTCCATGACCGCAAGTATCTCGGAATAAGCAGTGGTATCCGTATAGCCTACAAACTCTGTCTTGGGAAGCTTTTTAAGCTCATCGTAGTTTTCTGCCGTCCAGCCGAAATCACCGAGAGCAGCTCTTGCCTCTCTTGCTCTTTCCTTCTGCTCCTTGAGAAGCTTCTCGAAGCCTTCGGTGTCTACCTTTACACCTGCCTCCTCGGAGATTTCTCTTGTAAGGTCATAGGGGAAGCCGTAGGTATCGGAAAGCTTGAATACATCCTCGCCCTTAAGGACAGATGTGCCGTCAGCCTTCGCATTCTCAATAAGCTTTTCGAGCATTTCCATACCCTTATCAACGGTAGAAGCAAAACGCTCCTCTTCGTTTTTGATAACGGTCTTTATATAGTCGAGCTTTTCGGTAAGCTCGGGATATGCTTTTTCATTTTCTCTTGCAACAACGTCAACAATGTCGGTAAGGAATACGCCCTTTACTCCCAAAAGTCTGCCGTGTCTTGCCGCCCTTCTGAGAAGTCTTCTCAAAACGTAGCCTCTGCCCTCGTTTGAGGGATTTACCCCGTCACAGATCAGGAAGCTGGTGCTTCTGATATGGTCGGTTATTACTCGGAGAGATATGTCCTTCTTGGCATCCTCGCCGTATTTTACTCCCGTCAGTTCGGATACCTTAGCCATTATGTTTTTAACAGTATCAACTTCAAAAAGGTTGTTTACCTGCTGCATTACGCAAGCAAGTCTTTCAAGGCCCATGCCCGTGTCGATGTTGGGCTTTGCGAGAGGCGTATAGTTACCGTTTCCGTCGCTGTCAAACTGGGTAAATACAAGATTCCAGAATTCCATAAATCTGTCACAGTCGCATCCCGGCTTACAGTCGGGAGAGCCGCAACCGAATTCCTCGCCTCTGTCAAAATGAAGCTCGGAGCAGGGACCGCAGGGACCGCTTCCGATCTCCCAGAAGTTGTCGTCGCCCAGTCTTACGATCCTTTCTGCGGGAACGCCGACCTGTTCGTTCCAGATCTTGAATGCCTCATCATCATTTTCATATATCGTTACCCAGATCTTTTCTTCGGGAAGCTCGATCACCTTTGTGCAGAATTCCCAAGACCACTTGATTGCCTCTTCCTTGAAGTAATCTCCGAAGGAGAAGTTGCCGAGCATCTCAAAGAACGTGCCGTGGCGTGCTGTAATGCCTACTCTTTCAATGTCGGGAGTACGGATGCACTTCTGACAAGTAGTCATTCTGCTCTTCGGAGGCTCTTCTTCACCCTTAAAATATTTCTTCAGGGGCGCCATACCCGCATTTATAAGTAAAAGCGATTTATCGTCGATGGGTACAAGAGGATAACTCTTATGTCTCAAATGTCCTTTGCCTTCAAAAAACGAAAGATATGCCTCTCTTAAATCATTTACGCCTGTCCATTTCATAAATTCTATCTCCTATCTGTTTATACTCTCTTTATATTTCTATATCGGCAATATCGTCACTGTCCGTTGCTGTGATCGGAACTGATGAGCTCACCGTCGTTTTTACTATGTTATCAAAATTCAGCTCGGGGTGCTGATAGAGTATATTCAATACCTCCAGAAAATCTCTGATTATCTCACGCGGAGTTACCATACTGTCTGCCCCCGCCCTTGACAAGCACTCCTTCAAAAAGCCGATCGCCATATCGTCATTCACAGGCGGCTCCCAGCCGTAATTTTGCGCGTGTAGCCCCTTAACTCTACACACGAGAGCATACAGTGCATCGTCGTCAAGCCTTTCAAGCCTTATGACAGGACCCATAAGGTTCTTAAAGCCGCCTCCGTATCTTCCCTCTTCGAGTCGGCTCTTCAAAGCCTCGTAACTGAATAGGCCGCGTCTCTTGTCCTCAAGAAACATCGGCGTTCCGCCAAGCACTATACCAAGTCCGGAAGCATTGCCCTGCAACGTATCGTTGAACATTGACAACAGCTTTTCGTAGTTTGCCTCTCTTGATATACGGTTTGTTATTTTATACAGATTGACGCACTCGTCAATAAATATTATAAGCCCCTTGTATCCGATCTTTCTGACAAAGTACGCCAAAAGTTTTATATAGTCATACCAATTCTCGTCATCTATTATACCGGAAACTCCGAGTGCCTTTTTTGCCTCGGTTCTTGTTGGATATTCTCCTCTGAGCCACCTTACCGCAGCCCCTTTTAAAGCTTCATCGTCATTCAGGCTCCCCTTATAGTAGGCATTTACCGCACAGGCAAAATCAAAGCCTCCGACGTAGTTTTCGGTCTCGCGAGTAACCATGTGAACGCGTCTCATGACCTCGGAATCAAACTCTTCCGTTCCGGCTTTAAAGCCTGCCAACGCAACCTCGGACCTTACGTTCGAAATCCACTTTGCAATAACGTTTTGTATCGCCCCTCCGTCGGGACTGGTCTTGGTACACATATTTTTTACAAGCTCTCTGTAAGTGGCAAGCCCGTTCCCCTTTGAGCCGTAAAGCCGTCTTTCGGGAGAAAGGTCGGCATCACAGCATACAAAGCCTTTTTCGACGGCATATCCGCGTATAAGCTGTATCAAAAAGCTCTTTCCGCTTCCGTATCTGCCGATAATAAGCTTCATAAAAGCGCCGCCGTTTTCGACGTTTGACAGACAGGCCATCAGCGCGTCTACCTCTTCCTCTCTGCCTATTGCAACGTAGGGCGCACCCGTCCTCGGCACCACTCCTGCAGAAAGACTCTCAAGCAGCGATACCAATATTCTTTTCGGAACCTTGTTCAACTGTTGAGCCATAGCTCTATCTCCTCTTCGTAATCGGGGATCAATCTATACCCCGAGGCTGTTTCTTCAATTCCTATATCTCCGACAATGTCATAGCACAGTTCATTCACACACTCGGCAAGCGTTTCGGGAAGCATATATGCCTCCTCCGCCACCTTGGCAAAGCCTGCATCATCTCCCTTCGATATGCAGATCAAAGCCTCTTTTGCTATATCCAAAGCATCCTTTTCGACCGATTCCCTTGCCGTTTCTTCCGTTACAGGCTCTTCCTCCTCGTATTCAACAAGTCTTTCGGTGATCCTCCAGCCGCTTTCCTCTATTTTCCTTGCACGGTCTATGCTGACAGAAAAAGGCTTCTTCTCTTCTCTGAGATAATCGCTGTTGATTTGAGTGCTTTCGTTTTTCTTGTCTTTTTTCTCATAACGAACACAAGGCAGTTCTTTATCAAAATACAAGTCGAGAACGTTTTTTTGCTCTTGACTTAAGTTAACGATCTTAAGTCTTGCGCGAATTCCGAGATATTCTCTTACCCTGTTTTCACAGTATCTGACCATATCTGTCAAGACAAATGTCAAGCCGTTTACGTTCTCAATGTCGTATACGTCGGCTTCTATCATTCGCTTTATACTATACGAGCAGGGTGCACCGCTGAACACGTCTCTCATGACCTTTCGTTTTATCAATCTTCCGCTCGATGAGTCAAATCTGCCGTCTGATCTTGCCAATAACTTAACGGCCTCGGCAAAGCCCTTTATTATATGCTTTGTAAAGATCTCTCTGTTTTGTTCGTCTATATACTTACTGCTTCTCCAGTTATACGCTGAAAAACGCTCCATAAGCAGTAAAGCATAGGTGTCACTGTCGGGGCTTTCCATATAAAACTGCTTAAAGGAGACTGCCGCTAAGACCTCGCCCAAAAAGGTGCTTATCCTCTCTTTAGGCATATCAAGTCCATACACGAGGCAGTAGTCGCATATCCATTCTGACATAAACTTATCAAGCTTCGTGTAGCTTTTTCTGTAGTTCTCCCATATATCGCACATCAAAGACAAGCCTTCGTTCGGACGAACAAGCTCGGGGAGATTGATTATTTCATACAGGTACAAAAGAATGTAACTGCTGTCTGTGGGCAGGTATTTGCCGTTTCTTACGCAACCTCTCCAGTAAAAATACCATTTTTTCTGCGAAACCGACATCTGTATATACTTTGGCATATACGAAAAGAATTTCACGTGCTCGCATTCGGGATGGGTTACGTAAAAAAACTTTTGCGCATCCTCTTTAAATCTTTCATAAAACGTGTATTTTGTCGGCCAGCTGAATACACAAACCCTCTCGATCAATGGATTTTTCGGCGAATACACATTCAAAAGCCGGGACGCTGTTTCCTTTTTGGGGATAGGCATTCCCTTTGCCCCCCCGCCGATCGGACGAACGTCCTCTATAAGCACCGTCTGATCCGATGTCGGTATTACTCTGTTCTCCGACTTTCTCTTCTTTGGGGTTATTTCTTCTATATCCCAAAAACGGTCAGCCTCGTCTATTCTGCTGTCGATATGCCTTTTTTTGTCACCGTTTTTAAATATCATAGCCCCTCGCACAACCTTGAAATATCGGTGTTTTTGTTTATCCCTTTTAGGTCCGCATAAAACACAAAAGCATTCATAGCAGACATTCTTCGCCTATTGTACCATAGCTTCTTAATATTATACCATAACCGTACGGTATTGTCAATTATTAATATTATTATATATTATAATGGCACCGCCTATGTCGGTCAGCTTAAAGCTCCCAAGCCTTACAATTTTTTTGCCGTATTTTTCTATAAAGCTTTTTATTTTTTCATAGTCCGAATGCTTTGTTACGTCCCCGAAAAAATATACGTTTTCCCGATCGACAGCTGTTGCACCGCCAATAAATCCACATCCGTACCCCTCAAGAACAATATCCTCTTTGCCCACCAACAGACAGTCTATACCGTCCTTTGTGTATGCACGGTATAGCCCTATATCCGTAGTAATAAACGCATTGTCTGTCACGCGGCAGGTCGAACAGGCTGTATACCCCTGCTTGACCGCCGCCTGCTCTCGGCTTAAGTTCTTTATATAGGCTGAGGTATACTCTGTTTTTGAATACAATACTTTGTCTTTTGTCAGTACGGCGTTAAACAATATATCGTTCGGATACTCTTCTCTTATCGGCTCATCTGTTGTAATTATCTCCACTCCGACGGAATCAAACAACTCCTTGTTTGACGCGTAATATTCCCGATGCATCAAAAGGCGTTTCCCGTCGTAAAACAACAGCATATCGGCGTGAGTACTTACCCCTTTTTGCAGTCTTACAAAAGGCGGGAGCAGTATTACTCTATCGCCTTTTTTCTCAAAATATTCTCTGCATTCATCAGGTATATTATTACCCACGAGCACAGTATACATTTTCATCCCTCCGAGTTTGATATATAAGAGTAAAGCCCGGACAACTTGTCCGGGCTATAGACTTCAATATTCAATCAGTTGGCTCTTGTTACCTTGTTGGAACGGAGACAACGAGAGCAGACGTTAACCGTCTTAGGTGTGCCGTTTACAACTGCCTTTACCTTTCTGATATTGGGTTTCCATACTCTGTTTGTTTTACGGTTGGAGTGAGAAACATTAAGTCCGAATGCTACACTCTTGCCGCAGAAATCACACTTTGCCATTCCGATGCACCTCCAATTTATGATAAATCAATATTAACCGAAGTTATGTTAGTCGAAGGATGCCGAACGGATAAAACTCACCGCACAAGTGTGCACTTTTCCGTGCCGACACAATTTCGACTTTTATATTATATCACAAGTTTTTAAAAAATGCAATACTTTTTTAAAATATTATTGTGTTAAATATTTTTTGTTTTTTTGCACTGTTTTTTTCGTAAATAGATTGACTTTTTGTAACAATTGTGTTATAATGCCTTATACGAATATTTAGTTTGAGGTATGTCTTATGAAAAAGTTTTTCAAAAAAGTTCCTGCTTATGCAGTTATTTCTCTTGTTCTTATTGTAACAGTAGCTGTTTCCATCCTTGCAGCTACTACTGTTTTGGACTTAAATAACGACGCTAAAATCGACGACGAAGACGTAAAATTGGTTATGAATTCCGTTGTTGACAAATCCGAAGGAGCTTTGTCCGACAAGACACTTGCAGACTATGATGCAAACGGCGAATTGAATGTCCTTGACGTTATTGCCCTCAAGAAGGTTATTTTTGCGAACGCAAACATCAACGACGGCTTCACAAAGGGTATCTATTAATATAACAAAGTATATTTATTGACTCCCATCGGATGATGGGAGTTGTTTTTTTCTTATTTTCACTATTTAAAATGTTTTTTCGGAAAGAAAAACCTCCCGCCCTTTAATCACTGTTAGCACACAAAAAAGAGGTAATACACAGATTTTTGTCCGTGTATTACCTCTTAAATTTTTACCGTTATTCGGAGTCTGTTTTTTTACCTATAACATCAAATACCTGGGCAACCATTATCGCTGCAAACATTACGACACAGCCCATAATCTCCCTTAACGACATTTTCTGACCAAGTATGATCCAGCCAAACAGTGCCGCAAATACCGATTCAAGACTCATAATTATTGATGCAACCGCCGGATTCAGATCCTTTTGTGCAATAGTCTGAAAGGTGTAACCTATTCCGCACGAAAACACACCTGTGTACAATACGGGCACCCATGCCTTCAAAATCGCACCAATGCTCGGTTCTTCAAATATGAGCATCAAAACGGCAGACAGTATTCCGCAAACGTAAAACTGAATGCAAGACAGCTTTAAACCGTTATATATGGCTGCATATTTGTCTATCGCCATAATCTGGAATGAGAACACCAGTGCACATATAAACACCAATGTGTCTCCGCGGGACAGTACGAGCGACTCCTTCATACATAACAGATACATTCCGATCAGAGCCAACACTACGCCTATCCATACGTTCAGCCCTGCCCTCTTCTTTAAAAAGATTCCCATTATCGGAACCACTATTATGTAAAGACTTGTCAAAAATCCCGCCTTGCCGACTGTAGTATAAATAATTCCAAACTGCTGGAGCGTGCAGGCTATCATCAAAAACAGTCCGCATACCGCGCCCCCAACAAATACACCTTTCGGATCATAATCGGATCTCTGCCGACCGGGATCTTCCTTTCCCAGAAAAAAAACAAGCGGCAACAGCACGGTCCCGCCAAGCAAAAAGCGGGTCGCCTGGAAGGTCAACGGCTCGACGTCATTCATCGCATCACTTTGAAAAGACATTGCGGCACCCCATACGAGTGCCGCCGCCGTCAACATCACTGCCGCCCTGATTCTCTTATATCTCATAAAATCAAAGCGCTTCTTTCGTAAAATAATTGTTGTACCGAAAACTAAGTGTCGCTTTTATGTAGGCATACAAATCCAACACAAAATCACTTATTTAACAGTATTTCTTCGGCTATTGCCACAGCCTGCACAATACAGTCAGAGCAGGAAGCTGTGGGTTTTCCCGTCGTCATCCCCTTGATGTCCGTACAGGTAAATGCACCGCATCTTCTTTCAAACTCGTTGACGATATCACTCGCAAGTTTATAAGTACCTGCCTTTGTCGAGCACTTAACGTCACCGCTGCTGTTGATTAGCCCAGCCAACATTACAGCTCCCGAAAGTGCGCCGCAGGTATTTTTACGGTTACCCATTCCTGCCCCGAGTCCTTCGGCTGTTTTGTACAATACTTTCTCATCAACATCTGTTCTGTCACTAAATGCACATAACACAGCCTGAGCACAGTTGTAGCCCATTTCGTGATAAGTTAATGCCTTTTCTGCGTATTTGCTCATACTTTTTCTCCGTACTTCTGAGATATCAGCAGAATTCTGCCTCGTCAACCTCTTCGTCCGTCAATATTTCCATATCCTCACCGAGCTCTTCGCTTCCCAAAAATTCTTCGATGAGTTCTCTATCTTCCTTTACCTTCTTTGCGTGCTTATAAAGGCAAATACCGCCTGCTATGCCGCCTATTGCAGACATCGCCAAAAACGTATTTGCAAGACTCTTTTTCTTAGGCAACAGCAAGAAAAACAGCACTGCCATAGATACTGATTGAACGATCAATGAGATTCCCGCATAAAGTAATGTCTTCTTTTTCATAAGTCGATTCCTCCGATTTTCTTATTTTTTATTTAAATATTATTTACCGCGTTTCTGAAAATAATCTTTAGATCTGGGCTTTAGACTTCAAATAAGCATTGATGAAGCCGTCGATCTCGCCGTCCATTACAGCAGAAATGTTACCGTCCTCGTAACCTGTTCTCGTGTCTTTAGCGAGAGTATACGGCATAAACACGTAAGATCTGATCTGTGCGCCCCACTCAATATTGGTCTTTACGCCCTTTATGTCCTCGATCTTGTCGAGCTTTTCGCGCTCCTTTATCTCCATGAGCTTCGCCTTCAGCATCTTTAATGCCGTTTCCTTGTTCTGGAGCTGGCTTCTTTCGGTCTGGCATCCAACCACTATTCCTGTAGGTATATGCAAAATTCTGATTGCAGAGTCGGTCTTGTTGATGTGCTGACCGCCCGCACCGCTCGATCTGTGTGCTGTGATCTCAAGCTCCTCTTCCTTAAGCTCGATCTTGCCGTCATCCTCAAACTCGGGCATTACCTCGACCGACGCGAAGGACGTATGTCTTCTTCCCGACGCATCGTAAGGCGACACTCTTACGAGACGGTGTACTCCGTTTTCGCCCTTAAGATAGCCGTAAGCGTTTTCGCCCTCTATCATTATTGTGGCACTCTTTAGCCCCGCCTCATCGCCGTCAAGCCAGTCTATAAGCTTAACATTGTAGCCGTGTCTTTCGCCCCATCTTGTATACATTCTGTACAGCATCTGCGCCCAGTCCTGTGCCTCGGTGCCGCCTGCTCCCGGATGGAACGATACGATAGCGTTACTCTTATCATATTCACCTGACAGCAAGGTTGCTATTCTTCTTGTCTCGATTTCTTCACTGATCGAGCTCTGTTCGGCTAAAACCTCCTCAAGAACGCTCTCATCGTTTTCTTCGAGTCCCATTTCGGCAAGCACCACTGCATCCTCGCATCTTTTCTTCAAATTCAGGAATGCTTCGATCTTGTCCTTCATGGATTTTATCTGCTGTAATATCTTGCTCGAATCCTCCATATTCCAGAAGTCGGGCGCCAAGGTCTTTTCTTCGAGTCCTGCGACGTTCACCTTAAGCTCCTCGATCTTCATCGCATTTCCGAGCTCGTCTATATCTCCGTCAAGCTTTATAAGCTCTCTCTTTGCCTCTTCAAGTTGTATAATCAAGGGTATTTCCTCCTAAAAAAGTATGTGTCTTATATAAGTTTATTCGTTACCGTGTGTTAAGATCAGTTGTCCGTTTTGTATTGCACGCGAGTGACCTTTTGCTCTTACAAAAGCGGGTTTTGACTCAAATATTTCGATCTCAATATCGCTGTCATATTCCCTAACAAGCTCCGAGAGCCTATTACACACGGGATTCTCTGTGAAATAGTGACCGCCGAGGATCACGTTCAGCCCCAATTCTTTGGCATCGTGATAGCGATTAAAAGGCATTTCACCCGTTATAAACGTGTCACATCCCGCCTCTATTGCCTCTTCCAAATAATCTTTGCCGCTTCCGCCCACAATCGCAACCTTTTTTACCGGTCTGCCGCCGTCTATAAAAGTAAGCGGTCCGTCGGGACTTAAGGCCTCTCTTACAAGCGTGCCGAACCTTTCGGAAACGCGCAGGCAAGCATCGGAAACAACGTATCCCATTCTGCCAACATCGGAAAATCTTTCCACATCCTTCAGCTTAAGAAGCCTTGCCAATACATCGTTTACGCCGCCATCGACGGCATCAAGCCTTGTGTGAAACGAAAACACGCATATTCCGTTTTGTATGATCTTGCACAGTTTTCTGCCTATCGGAAAAGAAACGTCAACGCTTTTTACGGGATTAAATATCAGCGGATGGTGGGAGATTATGCAGTCAAAGCCGTTTTCTGCGGCATAATCAACTGCCCCCTCGGATACGTCAAGGGTAATCAGAACTTTTTTTATCGTCCTATTGCCGTCGGGCACTACCATTCTACCGTCGTTATCCCAATCGCAGGATAATTCCTTCGGGATCTTTTCTTCCAAAAATCCGTAAAGGCCGTTGGCTGTGGGGGCGATCTTATTCTCTTTTGCCGTCATAGCGTCTCTCCCTCTTTCTTTTCGAAATGCCTAAACTTTATCTCTTGCAATTCAGCAAGCAGTGCCTTTTCTTCGGTCACGTCAAGTCCTGCCATTCGCCTTCCCGCAACCTTTACTTCCGTTCTTTCAAGGACCTTTTCCGTCAGGGCAATCAACATTTCTCCGCCCTTTTCGATATTTTTTCTGCCAAGGTAGTGCATAGACTCGGTCATTTGTGTAATTTCGCCGGTATATTCGGCGCATATTATCCGATACAGCTTACCTTCGAATACAATGTGCTCGTCCGTTATTACATAGCCGTTTTTGCATAGGTATCTTGACAGGCTGTCCTCCTTGGTCATAGGCTGGAGCACATACTTCACTCCACCCTTTGGCAGTGTGGATTCCTCCAATATCTGCTCAATAAGCTCACCGCCCATTCCTGCTATTACAACGCAGTCGGGAGTAAATTTCTCTATCCCCTTCAAGCCATCCGTCAAACAGGTTTCTATCACATCGGTAAGACCGTGCTTCTTTATGTTATTTACCGCTTTTTGCAGAGGCATTTCGTTTATGTCAGCCGCAACCGCTCTTTTTATCCTGCCCTTCATTGCAAGATACACGGGCAACTTCCCGTGGTCAGTCCCGATGTCTGCAAGAATTGCTCCGTCGGGTACGCAGTCGGCTATGCATTTCATTCTCTTATCGAGCTGTAATTCTGTCATTTGGGCACTACCTCTCGCGGTATAAGCTTTTTTCGATTGCGCCAATAAAAGGGGCTCGATATATAAGCCCCTTTTACCTTCGTTTTTTCAGTTCTTGGATGCCAAATATGCGTTGAGTTTTTCTACAAGCTCGTCTGCGTTTGTACCGTGTACGTTACAAGCAGCCTCAATGCTTTCGCCTCTGGATGCGGGGCAACCGAGACAATGCATACCGATAGCGAGGAAAAACTCTGCTGTACCCTGGTCGTATGCGAGAACATCACCGATAATTGACTGTTTTGTTACTTTCATTTTTTGTACCTCCGGTGGTTTTATTATTTATATATATTATATATCTTATACCGCTTTTTGTCAATATTTTTGCAAACATTGTGTCGACGTCAATACGGGCTTTTTTTCCTAAGCATTTCTTGCATCCGAAGTTTGATTTGTTATTGACTTTTTATGTGTTTTGATTTACAATCATAATATCAGTAAGGCTTTATTTCAGCCAAATATATGAAAGTGAGTTTTTCATTATGGATTGCATTTTTTGTAAAATAGTAAAAGGCGAGATCCCCTCGTCAAAAGTTTACGAGGACGACAAGATCCTTGCTTTCCGTGACATTGCGCCTCAGGCTCCTGTTCACGTTATCGTGATTCCCAAAGTACACATTCCCTCTGCCGACGCAATCACTCCTGACAACAGCAGTGTAGTCGCTCATATTTTCGAGACAATACCCACTATAGCCAAAAGTTGCGATTTGACAAACGGCTACCGCATTATAACCAACGTTGGAGAAGACGGTTGTCAATCTGTAAAGCACATTCATTTCCACATCCTCGGCGGCAAAAAGCTTGCCGAAGCTTTAGGCTGAAGGTCACATATTCCTTCGTTTGTCAGGAGGTTTTACAAATGGGTTACATTCAGGAAGAATTAGCAAAAAGAAACATCCCCGATTTTTTGGTTTTTAACGACGGTACTCCCGTCACCGATAAAGCCGATTGGGAAAAAAGACGTAAAGAAATTATTGATCTTCTTGCAAACGAAATGTACGGACACATTCCTCCCGCATTTCCCTTTACCATTGAGGAAAAGGTGTTTTCCGACAAACATTTGGGCAGAAAGCTTGATTATTCGCAGAACATTTTGAAGTTTGATACTCCATACGGACACGGAGAATTTACCTTCCACACGTTTTTCCCTCACGGAAAGACCAACGTGCCAACCTTTATCTTTATGGCATTCAAGCCTAACGAGCCCTGGAACTACTGTCCCGTCGAGTCTATCATCGATCGCGGCTACGGTGTCATTATGGCATACCACGCCGAAATCTCCAGCGATGACGGTGATTTCACAAACGGAATAGCTTCCGCTCTCCCGAGAGAGGTTTACAACTGCGGAAAGATCAGTCTCTGGTCCTGGGCAGCAACAAGACTTATGGACTATGCCCAGACTTTGGATTTTGTCGACAAGACAAAAATTGCTATGATCGGCCATTCGAGACTTGGTAAAACAACTCTTTGGACGGTAGCCAACGATACAAGATTTTCATTTGCCTGCGCTAACTGTTCGGGTTGTTCGGGAGATGCTCTTGCGAGAGACACTGTCGGTGAGACGGTAGAAAAAATATACAATCGCTTCCCCTATTGGTTCGTCCCCGCCTACGAGAAATATAAAAACAACGAGTCTTCTATGCCTTTCGATCAGCACTTTTTGCTTGCATCTATAGCTCCCAGGAAGGTTTGCACCGCCGCCGCCGTGCTTGACGCTTGGGCAGACCCACAGGCACAGTTTCTGTCCTGCAACGCCGCATCCCCTGCTTACGAGCTCTTAGGTCTTAAAGGCATTGTATGTGATGACAGACCGACAGTCCCCGGGGATACCTATCATGAGGGCAATATCGGTCACCATCTCCGTCATCACGGTCACACACTCAGCCTCTATGACTGGAACAAATATATGGACTTTATCGACAAAAACTAATCTTTATACTCTCTATAAACACAAAAAACTCTGTCCTATTTTCGATAGGACAGAGTTTTTTTTATATACTGTTTCGTGTATTCTTTTTCATAATACCAAGCACGGTTACAATTACGGGCACCGCTATCAATGCCATAACAGTCTCGGGACCAAGGTACGTAATATTATATACGAACGAATACAGCCACATACCCACGGTTTGCACATAGTCATTCCATTCACCGTTCTTTGTTATTTCATACCAAACAACAGCACCGTTTACAAAATGGCTCACAAAACGTACTATGCACGCAAACAGTACACCGAGATACGTGCTTATCAACAAGCCGGATCTTTCGCTCTTTGTAAATCTTATCTTTCTGAAAGCACCTGCAAAGCCTATTGCGGTATATGCCAGCAAATAATCAAGAACAATTACCACAACGATTCCTCTGACGGTCGGAACGTAAGCAAAATTTCCTGCACCCAGCCAAAGCTTTATCACCGAAAAGATAAATGATGATCCGAGTCCCCACCCGATTCCGTGCCTTAACGACACTACCATCAGCGGTACCATTGAAAACAGCGTCACAGATCCACCAAGCGGAGCTTCGTATATTTTTATCATAGAAAGCATTACAGATGCGGCTATCATTATCGCGCATTCTGCCATCTTTCTTGTCGCCATTCTGTTTTTTTTCATTTTTTACCTCGAATTCTGTTTTTATATACTATTTTATATGTAAAAACTTCATATCTCCATTTATTCGGATATCTTAAGCCTTTTTTGAAAGGTAGCCTATTTTTTCGTTCCGTATATGAAAATATTTTTTCACAAAAACAAGATCCCCACTCGTTTTGCCGAATGGGGATCTAATAAGCAATCTCTCTACCTATCTTCCTACGTCGGCATTATCCGTTTCAGGTTTAAAGGGTTCGGTGTCTTCTTCACCATCTCAGCCTTTTACAGCACCCCTGACAGTATTAAGCTTTATTTTTGATTACTTGTTGAGCATCTTTGCAATCTCGTCGCCGAGGTTGTCTTCTCTCTTCTGGAGACCTTCGCCCTTTTCATAACGGTAGAAGGAGTCGATAGCGATAGAGCCGCCGAATGCCTTTGCGCAAGATTCAACATACTTAGCAACGGTCATAGAATCGTCCTTAACGTAAGCATTCTCTGTCAAGCAGTTTGCTTCGTAGAACTTACCGAGCTTACCTGTAGCGATCTTTTCGAGGATCTGGTCAGGCTTGCTTGCGTTCTTGGGATCGTTCTTGAGCTGAGCCTTGATGATGCTCATTTCCTCTTCTACTACGCTTGCAGGAACAGCTGCTCTGTCAACATACTGAATATTGGGATATGCAGCAACCTGGAGAGCGATGTTCTTTGCCATCTCTGCAAAGCCCTCGTTTGCCTTTGCAGCATCGTCTGCTACAAACTTAACGATTACACCGGTTGTACCCTTACCGTGAATGTAAGAGCTCATTGTTCCTTCAACAGTAAGGAAACGGCGGATAGACATATTTTCACCGATCTGGAAGATCTTGTCCTTCAATGCTGCTTCTACAGTCATACCGCTTGCCATTGTGAGCGCATTAAGTGCTGCAAGGTCTGCAGGCTGGTTGTCTATAATGAGATCGAGGATCTCCTTTACGAAAGCCTGGAAGCTTGCATTCTTTGCTACGAAGTCTGTTTCACAGTTAACTTCGATCATTGCTGCCTTTTCGCCCTTAACGAGAATGTCAACGAGACCTTCTGCCGCAATTCTGTCAGCCTTCTTTGCTGCTACTGCAAGTCCCTTTTCTCTCAAAATCTTTATTGCTTCGTCAAAATCGCCGTTTGCTTCTACCAATGCTTTTTTGCAGTCCATCATACCGCAACCGGTCTTTGCTCTGAGGTCGGATACTGCCTTTGCCGAAATTGTTGCCATTTTCTTTTCCTCCGATATTCTTCTATTTTATGTTTCTGCAGCAGAATTATTCTGCTGTCTCTGCATCCTCTGCTTCTTCAGCAGCGGTGATCTCTTCTACTGCATTCTCAAACTGCTCGCCCTGCTTGCCTTCGATGATCGCATCTGCAATTACGGAAGCGATGAGCTTAATTGCTCTGATAGCATCGTCGTTACCGGGAATGAAGTAATCTGCATCGTCGGGGTCACAGTTTGTGTCAACGATCGCTACTACGGGAATACCGAGCTTCTTTGCTTCGAGAACTGCGTTTCTTTCCTTGCGAGGGTCTACAATGAATACACAAGAAGGAAGTCCGGGCATATCCTTGATACCGCCGAGGTTCTTTTCAAGGTCTGCGATCTCCTTCATTCTCTTTGCAACTTCCTTCTTGGGAAGAAGATCGAATGTGCCGTCTTCCTGCATCTTGAGAAGGTTGTTGAGTCTTTCGATAGACTTGTTGATCGTCTTGTAGTTGGTAAGCATACCGCCGGGCCAACGTACGTTTACATAGTACATACCGCATCTCTGTGCTTCTTCCTTGATTGCGGACGCAGCCTGCTTCTTTGTACCTACAAAGAGCATTGTGCCGCCTTCTGCAGCAAGGTCACGTACAAACATATACGCTTCTTCAAACTTCTTTACGGTCTTCTGAAGGTCGATGATGTAGATGCCGTTTCTTTCTGTGAAGATGTACTCTGCCATCTTGGGGTTCCATCTTCTTGTGTGATGTCCGAAATGGACGCCTGCTTCAAGCAGCTGTTTGATAGTAATTACTGACATTTTTAATGTCCTCCTTCGATTTTTCCACCATACGGCCTTTTCCTCATCGAAGTCTGCCGTATGTGTGAATTTTCATACCTCGATATTATAACACTATATACATTCAATTTCAAGTTATTTTTACATTTTTACAATTTATTTACATTTTTCGCATATTCTCAATACCGTGACTGCATTCATAGCTGATACACAGGGAGAATTACTGTGCTTTTTTTGATATAATGCCTATCGGTGTTTTATTTGTGTTATCTCTCATTTTCAACTAAAATGCTTTTTCTCTCTTTGCACAAAAAGGAGTGATTTCCTATTACCGATCTCAAAACAATTGAAACAGAATATATTTCTACAAAAACCACCTACAGTGAGCTATCTAAAAAATACGGCATTCCCCTCCACACGATCGCTCGCTATGCAAACAAGAACGGATGGTCTGCCAAAAGAAAAGCCTATTCTCTCTTTTCCGACAGTCCCGCCCTCGATATCTCAAAGCTTGCACGGTCGGCAGATGCACTTGAATCCATTATAGAGGCCGCCCTCTCCTCAGTTTCATGCGACCCTCCCGCTAACGTCGATACAAAGATCCTGAAAGACCTTACATCAGCGCTCAAGGAAGCTATCAGCATCAAACAAAACATCTATCTCTTGCCGGTGCTTACCGAGCAAAAGCAGCTTGAGCTCGAAACAAAAAAATGTCCGCAGGGGGCAGAATCCAACGAGATCCGCGTTACACTCGAAAACGGCGCGGATCAATACTGCGTGTGAGGTGATGCCGATTTGAAGCATATCTCTCTCGGCACACCCAATCCAAAGCAAGCGGAATTTCTCTCCGACACCCACAGATACGTTGCCTTCGGCGGTGCGCGCGGCGGAGGTAAATCCTGGGCAGTCAGAGTCAAGGCGGTCTTGCTCGCGCTTCGGTTTCCCTCGATCAAATTGCTTATTATACGTAAGACTCTGACCGAGCTTCGGAACAATCACATTACTCCCCTTTCCGAATTGACAAATGGATTTGCTTCCTATTCGGAAACAAAAAAAGAGCTTATCTTTTCAAACGGCTCTGTCATTCGCTTCGGATACTGTGCCAGCAGCTCTGACCTCACTCAGTATCAAGGCTCGGAATGGGACGTTATTTTTATCGATGAAGCAACACAGCTTAAAGAGGAATGGTTCGATCAGCTTAAAGTAACCGTAAGAGGAGTTAACGACTTTCCCAAAAGAGTCTATATTACCTGCAACCCCGGAGGTGTTGGCCACGGGTGGGTAAAGCGGCTGTTTATCGACCGCATCTATAAAGAGGGCGAGGATGCCGATGACTACAGCTTTATTCGCTCTCTTGTCTCCGACAACAAAGCCCTTACCGACAAAAATCCGGACTACGCAAAACAGCTTGCTTCTCTGCCTCCTAAATTAAAAAAAGCCTGGCTCGACGGTGACTGGAACATATTTGAGGGACAGTTTTTTGAAGACCTGATCGACGATCCCGCCCATTACTCCGACCGAAGATTCACAAACGTGATCGAGCCTTTTGAAATTCCGCCGGACTGGAACATCTACCGCAGCTTTGACTGGGGTTTTTCAAAGCCATTTGACTGCTCGTGGTGGGCGGTCGATTTCGAGGGCAGAGCCTATCTAATCCTTCAGCTTTACGGCTCGAACGGTGTACCTAATGAAGGATTGAAATGGCATTCGGACAAAGTATTCGGTGAAATCCATCGGATCGAAACCGAGCATCGGTGGCTGAAGGGTAAAAAAATTCTCGGTGTCGCAGATCCTTCCATCTGGAGTCAGGACGGAGGCGAGCCCATCATTGCCGCCGCTGACCGACATCAGGTGTTTTTTCAAAAAGCTGACAACAGCCGAATTCCCGGATGGATGCAAGTCCACTATAGACTTGCATTTGATGACGAGGGCAAACCCATGCTCTATTTTTTTAACACCTGCAAGCACGCACTCCGCACCCTCCCCCTGCTCCAATACAGCAAAACCATACCCGAAGATCTTGACTCCGATCAAGAAGACCATTTTGCGGATTCATTGCGTTACTTCTGTATGTCAAGACCTATTTCACCCAAAAAAGCAACAAAATACATACTTCCTTCTGCCGATCCGCTTAACCTTCTTTCTTCTGAAAAATATAAACCATTTTCCTACTGATGCCTACAGGATGATAATACATTTTTTGTTTTTAAAAGGAGAACTATATGAAAAATAAACTCACCAAAAATAATAATATTCCCCCCAAAAATGACGACAAAACCACGGTCGCCGACAACAAAAAAACGAGCAAAAAGCCACGTATTCCCGACAAAAGCAAGGTCGATGAGCTTTATTCTGCCAAAAAAGCGGAAAAGCTTATGCCTCAGGGGTTTATTCCGAACAAGGTATCCGGCTCCTCGCTTGATCATGCATATTCCCTTCTTAAAGCCTACAAAGCGGGAAAAGCAAATCTTGAAAAACGCATAACAGAAAATGAATTATGGTGGAAAATGCGTCACTGGGAGCAGATTCGCGACAGACAGCGCAAATACAACCCCGCCTCTGCCTGGCTTTTTAACTCCATTGCCAACAAGCACGCCGACGTTATGGACAACACACCCGAATGCGTTGTTCTCCCCCGTGAAAGCTCGGATTCAAATGCCGCTAACCAGTTGACTCACATTCTCCCGGTAATCCTTGAACAGAACAACTTTGAAGAGGTCTATTCCGACGTATGGTTTGACAAGCTTAAAGGCGGTACAGGTGTCTACGGTGTTTTTTGGGACCCTTCAAAAAGCAACGGTATTGGTGATATAGCTCTTACTCGGTGTGACGTTCTCAATATTTTCTGGGAGCCCGGCGTTTCAAA
Organism: Clostridia bacterium; assembly: GCA_017441005.1. Classification (GTDB taxonomy): domain Bacteria; phylum Bacillota; class Clostridia; order Oscillospirales; family CAG-272; genus RGIG1995. The sequence goes on from JAFSAM010000049.1 coordinate 24,269, forward strand.
TATTCAAAAATCCCCCAACCTTTTCCACGTCGAACTCTTTAATAATGACGAGCTTGAAGCAAAGTACCCATCCTTGCACGGAAAGCTCGGCAACTCTACCTTTGACATTACCAAATACTGCTACGACGATTCGGTCGATACAAGTAAAAAAACGCCCGTGATCGACTGGTATTACAAAGTGAATCTTCACGGCAAGACCCTTGTTCATCTATGTAAATTCTGCGCCGACGAGGTGCTCTACGCCTCCGAAAACGATCCCTCTCTTTTTGATAAAGGATACTACGACCACGGTCTTTATCCCTTTGTCTTCGACAAGCTCTTCACCGAGCAGGGTACTCCCTGCGGCTTCGGATATATTGACGTTATGAAGGATACACAGACACAGATCGACCTTATGAGCGCTTCCGTATGTGAAAACATCCGTATGGCTTCGACAGTCCGTTACTTTGCGCGCGACGACGGCTCGGTCAACGAAAAGGAGTTCGCAGACTGGTCAAATCCAATCGTCCACTATACGGGCTCGGGCAATCCGAACGATTCGATGATCCCTATCGACGTTCCGAACGTTTCGTCCATCTCTGTCTCTTTTATAAACAACAAGATCAACGAGCTTAAAGAGACCTCGGGAAACTCGGACTTTAACAGAGGTGCTACATCCTCCGGCGTTACCGCCGCATCGGCAATTGCCGCACTTCAGGAAGCGGGAAGCAAGCTTTCACGCGATATGATCAAGGGGTCCTACCGTGTCTTTGTCTCGATCAACAATATTATAATCGAGCTTATAAGACAGTTCTACGATCTGCCCCGATGCTTCAGGATCTGCGGAGAAAACGGCGGATTTGAATTTGTATCCTACACCAATAATCTCATTAAGCCTACGTCGACCCCCGATGAATTCGGTCTCGGTCTATCCTCCCGTCTGCCCATCTTTGATATAAAGGTAAAAGCGCAGAAGCAGTCGGCTTTCTCTGCCCTTTCTCAAAACGAACTCGCCAAAGAATTCTACAGAATCGGATTTTTCGAGCCTTCACGCGCGGAGCAAGCTCTCGCCTGTCTCGATATGATGGAATTTGAAGGCAAAAATATAATTGCAGACAAGATCAACGAAAAAAGCACCGTTTTCGCCACACTCAACGAGCTGCATAACAAGCTTCTGGAGCTTTCCGTCATAGTCGAAAAAGACCATCCCGAGCTTTCGGGACTCACCGAAAGCTACAGAAGCAAATATGCCGAAGCGCTGTCACCGACAAGCGTAAAAACAGCACCTCAAATGAAAGCTGCTTCTTCGGGCGGCGGAGCTAAAATGCGTTCGCAAAAACTGATTGAAAAAGCAAGAAGCCGCGCTTCTCAAATAGCTACTCCCAGGTGATTATTTCTTTTACATATCCCTCCTGACTATTTTCTATACAAAAACATCCCCCGCTTTTCCGTGATGTTCTTAACGGAGAATTAGTGGGTGGTATGTAACCGGAAGGTGTAAAAACCTTCCGGTTATTACTTTTTATGCGGTTTTTGCAGTAGGTTGTGTGAGGACTTCGATGGCAGGGATGCCTTCCTGTTCGGGCAGTCGGAAGGCGTAGTGTATGCGGATCGGGTTGCCTGCTGTTCGGGAATATTTCTCGAACTTCTCGTACACCTCTATTCTGCGGATGAA
>JAFSAM010000050.1 GCA_017441005.1 Clostridia bacterium
CAGCTAACGCTGATGAAATCTTCGGCTTTGCCTCAGATGAAATTAAATCCACCCATTCGCCGTCGAGGCGGATTTCATCCAATGAAGTTGGATTTCATCGTCGAAGACGATTTCACCCCCCCATAAGGGTGGATTTAGTTGAAAAACCGACAAGTCAAAACTTGTCGGTTTTTCTGGCTGCGGAACTAGGATTCGAACCCAGACAAACAGAGTCAGAGTCTGCCGTGCTACCGTTACACAATTCCGCATCAACGCCGTATATTATAGCAAAAGAAATATCATTTGTCAATAGTTTTTTTGAAATTTGTTTGTTGAAATTTTTTACATTGTGTGTTATAATACAAGAAGCAAAAAACAAGCTTTAAATTTGAGTTGCTGTTATAGAAAAGGGTGGCACATTATGTTAAAAATAGGTGATACAGAATTAAAGCACGGGCTTTTCCTTGCGCCCTTAGCAGGGGTGTCCGACAGGGCCTTCAGAAAAGTGTGCCGTCAATTTGGTGCGGAATGTACCGTTTCGGAAATGATATCGGCAAAGGGACTGCATTACAATGACACTAAAACAGCCGTGCTTGCCGCATTTTCGGAGGAAGAAGCGCCTTTTTTAATACAGATCTTTGGCAGCGATCCCGAAATAATGGCGGAGTCGGCCCAAAGACTTGCAACCAATAATTATAAAGCGTGCCGGAACACCTGTATACCTAACGGAATAGATATTAATATGGGCTGTCCCGTACCGAAGATCTCGGGCAACGGTGACGGAAGCGCATTGATGAAGAACCCTAAGCTTGTCGGTGAGATAGTAAAGGCGGTTTCCGAGGCAGTAGACCTTCCCGTAACGGTAAAGATACGTTCGGGCTGGGATGATGATAATATAAACGCTGTCGAGGTTGCCCTTCGCGCAGAGGAGAACGGTGCTAAGGCTATATGCGTTCACGGAAGGACAAAGGCGCAGATGTACCGCGATCCTGTAAATCTCGACATTATTAAAGATGTAAAAAAAGCATTGAGCATTCCTGTAATCGCAAACGGCGGAATATATACAGCTGCGGATGCGAAAAGAATGCTCGAGTATACAGAGTGTGACGGTCTTATGCTTGCAAGAGGCGCTATGGGAAATCCTTTTCTGTTTTCGGAGATCAAGGCATTTCTTGAAGGCAGGGAGTATATTCCTCCCACAATGCGCGAGCGAATGGATGTCGCCATGAAGCATATAGAACTGATGATAAACTATAAGGGCGAGTATACCGGTGTTATGGAGGCAAGAAAGCATCTTGCCTGGTATATTCAGGGACAGAAAGGAGCTGCTTCTGCCCGCGAAAAGGTAAACAGGGCCGCATCCTTGGAGGAGCTTCGTGAAATAGTCAATGCTTACCTTAGCGAATTTTAACTTGAGATTAAAAAACTGATTCAAATGCAAAAGCTTTTGAATCAGTTTTTTGTTAACATCGATATTAAACCAGCTTTACGGTGATTCCCGTTTCCATGATCGAGGAAATGTGCTCCTCGGGGGCATTTACGTTTGTGATAAGCTGGATTGGGGAAGAGCATTCGCATACGCGCGAGAAGCCCGCTCTGCCGATCTTTGTATAGTCGGCGGCGATCATGGTTTTTTGTGCACAGTTTATCATCATTCTGTCGATAACCGCTTCTTCTGCGTGGAAGGTGGTAATGCCGCTTTGTGCACAAATGCTGTCGACGGACAGAATTGCCCAGTCTGCCTGGTAGCGGTTTAGCTGTTCCTGTGCATCTCCGCCGTAGGTGAAGCCGTACTGCGAATTGATCTCACCGCCGAGCAATATTACGCAAAAAGAAGGATGATCTCCCAAAATTGTAGCGACGGCGAGCGAGTTTGTGACAATATTCAAATTTTTGCGTCTCTTTAATTCTTCTGCGATGATCTTTGTGGTAGAGCCCGAGTTGATAAAGAGGGTAGAGCCGTCATTCAAAAATCTTGCAACCGAAACCGCAATGGATTTCTTTTCGCTGTATTGTTGCTGCAGATTGGTGTCGACGGGGGATACGGCTGTATTCTGTTGGCTGTTTATTGCTCCGCCCGACATTCTGATAAGGTGTCCCTCGCTCTCGAGTGCGGCTAAGTCGGTTCTGATGGTTACGGGAGTCGCCCCCAGTGTTTCACTCAGCTCGGAAACGTAGACCTTGCCGTTCCTTCTCAGTATTTCGAGTATCTTTTTTCTGCGTATGTCAATTTTTAAATTACTGTTGACCATAACGTTATCCTTAAAAAATTTATTTGTTATTCAGTCTTTCGCCTACTGCTCCTCCGGGATGTATGAGTGCGAACTGCTCACTTTGATAATCGGTCTCCTCGATGAGAGCCGCCTGGAGTGCGTGGAATATCATACAGAGGGCTGTGGTGCTTGTCGTACCCTGCATATTATGCTTATCTGTTTCTCTGTTTACGTGCTGTTTTAACACAACGTCGGCAATCTGTGCCAAGGGGGATTCAAGGTTTTCTGTAACCGTAATAATGTTGACACCCTTTGCTTTGCATATATCGGCGATGGGCAAAAGCTCTTTTGTTTTTCCGCCTCTCGATGCGAATATCATAACGTCACCCTTTTGCAAAAAGCCTGTTGCTCCGTGCACAGCCTCGGCAGGAGAGATGAAGCGGGAGGGGCGCTCGATACAGCACATAAGATGCGCCATGTGCTGACAGATGATTCCCGAGTGTCCGCAACCCGAGGTGCCGATTCTCGGAGAAGAAGCAAGAAGCTCGACCGCCTTTGAAAAAGCATCCGTGTCAAAATAGTCTTTCATTTCCTTTATACATTGTTCTTCAATATCGTAGGCATTTTTTGCCGCAGACATGGCTTTTTTGCTTATCATAGTAAAAACTCCCTTAAAATTCACATAAAAATAATATTCCTAATAATACAATAAAGCATTTTTATGTTTTTTTCAATTCGCAAAATAAACAAAAACGAAAATAATATTTGTCATAGATTTACAAAAACGAAAATTACAGATAAAATTAAGAAGATTATATTGACGAAAAGAAAAGAGAACGTTATAATGTAATATGAGTAGAAATATATAAACAATTATGGAAGGAGTCATAGATATTATGGCAGAAAAAAGAGTAATAAAACCGCCCTTTTTTGAGATCGGACCGAAGTCCTATCTTTACGGCGACGATATTTTGGAGCTCGCCATTGCGGCTGACAAGGCATCCGAAAAATATGGGGTGAATATTATTTTTACAACACCCGTTGTTGACATCAGAAGGGTAAAGGAAAATACAAAGAACATATTTGTTTTTGCTCCCCACATGGATCCCATCCCTGTTGGAAGAGGACTGGCTGACATACTTCCCGAGTCGCTTGTTGCGGCGGGCGCTGAGGGCGTTATGCTCAACCATTGCGAAAAGCCTCTCACCTTCGAGATGCTTGAAAAGACGATCGAAAGGGCAAATGAGGTCGGACTTACTACGATCGTATGTGCGGATTCTCTTGCTGATGCGGCAAAGATCGCGACCTTGAACCCCGATATCATAGTTGCAGAGCCCTCCGAGCTTATCGGTACGGGTGTCAGCGTAGGTAAAGAGTACGTAGAGGCGGCTACAAGATCGGTCAAGGACGTAAACGAGGACATTCTGGTGCTTACCGCGGCAGGAATTGCAAACGGAGATGACGTTTATAACACGATCATTGCGGGTGCAGATGCTACCGGTTCATCCTCGGGTGTGGCAAAGGCAAAGAACAGAGCGGCTATGGTGGACGAAATGATCTCCGCTGTTCGCCGTGCTTGGGACGAAAGAAATAAATAAAAAAATATATAAAAATTCGGAGGAATTAATTATGGAATTCAAAGTTTTTCAAAAGGAATTGGAGCTTCAGTCAAGAGGTTGGATCCCCACTTTCCACGACGTATCAAAGGAAATTATCGAAATAGTTCAGGCATCGGGCATTAAAAACGGTACTGTATGCATTGCATCTCACCATACCACCTGCTCGGTTATGATCCAGGAGTGCTCTCACGACCTCGATTCTTTCGACCTCGAGTATCTCCAGCACGACCTTCTTGACATTATGCGCAAGATGATCCCCGACTACACAAACGAGGGCGATTACCGTCATCCCGGACCTATCCACGCACAGTTCGGCAGATACGTTGACGAACCCGGAAACTATACCTCTATGAACACAGACGGACATCTCCGCTCTGTATTCTTCGGCAGAAGCGAGACTATGACGATCAAGGACGGAGTTCTTGACGGCGGCGAATTCGCTCACATCTATTTCATCGACTGGGACCACGTACGTGCACGTCGCAGACAGCTTAACGTAACTGTTATGGGTACGACCGAGGACGTCGAGGACCGCAAGTGGAACAACGGCGAGGTCATCAATACTCTCCGCAAGTTCACTCCCGAGGAAAAGGCATACGACGTTCACTACGATCTTCAGCAGAAGAGATAAGTCTCTTTCGGGGAGAAACGAAAAATGATCTATGATTCAATAAAAAATGCACATCTTTACAGGGGCTTGAATAAAGGCATCGACAAGGTGCTTGAAATAGCGGCGGGTCTTACACCCGAGGGCTTTGAAACGGGCAGACAGGAGATAGACGGAAAGAATCTGTTTATCAACTATGTCAGCTACGAGACAAAACCGAAGGAAGTCTCGTCTTTTGAGGCGCACAGACTTTATGCAGACGTTATGTATATGGTTGAGGGAAGCGAAACCATATACGTTAAGCCTACTCCCAAGCTCAAAAACATTACCAAGGAATACGATCCCGAGATCGAGGCGCTTATTGCCGACCTCGATGACGACGTAACCGAGGTCAGACTCGATGCGGGAATGTTCTGCGTTCTTTTTCCTGATGATGCACATTCGCCCGCCTGCATTTGCGACGAGGCTATGACGGTGAAGAAGATCATCGGAAAAGTAAAGTTAAACTAAAAAAATTTGAGGAATGTACTATGGCTTTTTATCTTGCTGTTGACCTCGGCACGACAGGTTGCCGAAGCATAATATTTGATGAAAAATTGAATATAATGGGTTCATCCTACGAGGAGTACGGGCTTATAACACCAAAAGAGGGCTTTGTTGAACAAAAGGCAGAGCTCTGGTGGGAGCTCACTCTCAAAACGGCAGAAAAAGCCATAGAATGTTCCGATGTTGATCCCGGTGAAATATACGGAATATCTATCAGCTCGCAGGGAATTACTCTCGTTCCCGTGGACAGAGAGCTGAACCCGCTCTGCAACGCGCTGAATTGGCTCGATATGCGTGCGACGGAGGAGAGAGATCTGATCGAAAAGGATTTCGGCGGACGGGAGATATTTTATCATACGGGTAAGAAGAATACCCCCGCATACACTCTGCCCAAGCTTTTATGGATAAAGAAAAACTGTCCCGAAATATTTGATAGGGCATACAAATTTTTGATGCCGATGGACTATCTTATTGCCAAGCTGACGGGCGAATGCGTGACCGACTACTCGATGGCGTCGGGCACACTGTTCTATGACATCAAAAACGGATGCTGGAGCAAAAAGATACTTGAAAAATACGGAATTGATGAGGACAAGCTTCCTATTATAAAGGCGAGCGGAAGCTGTGTCGGAAAAGTTAAGAAAGAAATAATCGAAAAATTAAAATTAAACGAAAATTGCATAGTTGCCGTGGGCGCACAGGATCAGAAATGCGCGGCATACGGTGCGGGACTTGACGAAAAAACGGTAACGGTTTCGCTCGGAACAGCGGCGGCGATCACAAAGGAATGGGGAATATATGCCCCGGAAAAATGCGAGGATATCCCCTGGAGCAGTTATACTTCGAGGGATAAATGGGTGACCGAGGGGGTTATCGGAACTGCGGGCACCTCGCTCAGATGGTTAAGAGATTTAGTATTTAAAAACGAAAAATACAGTGTGGTTGACAAGGAAGCATCAGAGGCGATCGAAAGGGGAAGCAGCGTTATGTTTTTCCCGTACCTCAGCGGACCCAACTGCCCTGAATATTATAAAGAATCGTGCGGTGTTTTTTACGGACTCGGTCTTGCCTCAAACAGGGGTGATATGGCGGCGGCTGTAATGGAGGGCATTGCATTCAGAATAAGAACGTTGCTTAAAGCTATGGACGTTAATACAGATGACTGTCGGTTAGTTTTATTCGGCGGAGGAGCTAAGGGAAAGCTTTGGCCGCAGATAATTGCCGACGTAACGGGAATGGAAATACAGATCCCCTCGACAGAGGAGGCGGCAAGTGCGGGTGCTGCTGTTTTGGCGGCAAATGGATGCGGCAAAAATCTCGGCTCACTCGGACGTGCTTCTGTTTTCAGTCCCTCGGAAAGACAGGCATACTACAACGAAAAATACGAAAAATTCTGCAAGCTTGAAAAGAAAATGTGGGAGGAAGATCAATGATCTGCATAAAAAATGCATCTGTCATAGTGGAAAACAGCATTTTGAATGACGGGGTCATACTTGTTGACGGCGAAAAAATAGCCAAGGTTGGAAAAAGAGGGGAAGTATGTATTCCCGATAGTGCCGAAATAATCGATGCCGAAGGGCTTTACGTAGCTCCCGGCTTTGTCGATATCCACGTGCACGGCGGCGGTGACAGTATGTTTCACGATGATCCTGTTAAAGCGGCAAAGCATTTTCTGAAGCACGGTGAAACGACCGTTCTTGCTACCCTGTATTATGATCTCGAAAAGGATAGATTTTTAGAGGCGATCGACAAGATAAAAACTGCGATGAACGAGATGGGGAATATTGGCGGCTTCTATATGGAAGGCCCGTATATGAACCCGAAATACGGTGCATCCCCCGAGAAAAACAAGTGGAAGGGCGAAATAAAGGCAGATGATTACAAGGCCATTGTCGACAGAGCGGGAAAGGATGCATTGGTTTGGGCTGTCGCTCCCGAGCGCGAGGGGCTCGAGCCGTTTATGGCTTACGCAAAATCGGTAAACTCTGACGTTGCTTTTGCTGTTGGCCACAGTCAGGCAACTCCATACGAGGTTCAGTCATTAAAAAAATACGGAATAAAGATACAGACCCATTGCACAAATGCGACGGGAAGGGTAAACGAAAGCGGCGGTGTAAGGGGTGTCGGCCCCGATGAGGCGTGCTTCCTCGACGACGATATTTATGCCGAGGTTATCTGCGACTCGCTTGCGATACACGTTAAGCCCGATATGATCAAGCTTATAATAAAAATTAAAGGAATGGACAAGGTCATTCTGATCTCCGACAGCTTTGTGAGCTATGAGCCCAATCCCGAAGAATATTCCCACGTGACCGATCTTAGCTTTGATGCAAACGGAGGTCTTTGCGGAAGCAAGCTCACGCTTGATGCCGCTGCAAGAAACTTTATGAAGCATACGGGCAGGGATATTTGCGATGCATTCAAGGTTACGTCAACAAATCCCGCAAGGGCAGTCGGCTTGTTTGACAAGGTAGGCTCGATCGAAGAGGGAAAATATGCGAATCTTATTTTTACAGATAAAGACATAAATGTAAAAAAAGTAATGTTGAAAGGCAGAATGGGAGAGTAAGATTATGTTAAAGGCTTGTATGACTCGATGTGACATCACACCGCCAAAGGGGTTGGAGCTTGTTGGATTTCCTCATTATGAGAGGAATAATACAGGTGTTCACGATCCGCTCTATGCCGCTTGTATGTATCTTTCCGACAACGGCAATGAGGTCGCAATGATAACTCTGGATATTCTTTATATATCCAAAAAGCACGTTGAAAAGATCCGTAAGCGTGCAGAAGAGCTTTGCGGAATAAGCGGACAAAACGTTATGGTAAGCTGCTCGCACACGCATTCCGGTCCTTGTGCGGCGGGAAGGACCGATCCCGACAAGCTTTTGGAAGGCTCGAAGCAGCCTATGGAATATATCGGTGAGATCATAGAAAAAATCGCACAGCTGATAAACGAGGCAAAGAAGAATGCCTTTGATGCGTTCTTTATGTCGGGTACTGCTGTTTGCGGTGCCGAAAGCGGTGTCGGCGGAAACAGAAGAGTAAGAGGCGGACCTCACGATCCTTTGGTAAGCGTTTTGGCAATAAAGGACAAGGAGGATAACGTAAGAGGCGCTATAGTAAACTATACGCTTCATCCGACGTTTATCCACGAATGGAGCACTGTATGTACCGCCGATTATCCCTGTTACCTCAAGCTTGAAATGGAAGAAAAGCACAAAATGCTGTTGACGGGCTTTTCGCAGGGAACGTCGGGTAACCAGTCGAGCCGATATTTCCGTACAGGCGAAAGCTATGACGAGGCAGAGCGTGTCGGAAGAACGCTCGGAAAAGCGGCGCTTAAGGCAATCGAAAAGGGCGAATGGAAGGATACACTTGAGATCAAGACAATATCCGACAGTCTTCCGATCGAACTCAGATCATTCGGTACAGAAGAAGAGCTTCGTGCAAGGGTTGCGCATGATAAAGCCGTATACGAGGAATTATATGCAAAATACGGCAAGTCAGAAAACAGAGAAGAGTATTATCTCTGGCAGAATGCAAACCTCCGTATGCTCGGAAGTGAAAAACAGCTTGCTTATACAATTCTTTTAAACAGCGGTGCGAGGATAGAGCTTTACGAGGACGAAAACCCATCCGAGATTCAGGCGTTTAACCTCGGCGGTACTTGTATAATAGGTCTGCAGGGCGAGATATTCGTCGAATACGGACTTTGGATAAAGGCGATGGCGGGCTTCGGTACTGTAATTGTAAACGAGCTTACAAACGGAGTTCATCCCGGTTATACCTACACTCCCGAATCGCTTATGACGGGAGGATACGAAACGGGCAACTCGCTATTGAACGAAAAATTCGGTATGCACCTTACCGAAAAAGCTATAGAAACAGCAAGAAAAATAAGATAAAGAGAGGAAAAAGTATATGGATTTCAAGGCTACATTCAATCACGAATTTTACCCCTTTAAGAATCAGGCAGAGATCGACAGAGTACGTAACATTACTTATGAAGACATCGTTGCAATGAACGGCAAGCATCCGAACGGTAACCCCAATATCAAGATCACCGTCACAAGAAGCGAAGAATTTGCGATGTATAAAAATGCCGATATGCTGAAGAGGATAATCGACTCCGACAGATACGATAAAAAGTGCGTAATGATCATGCCGAATCCCTCGCCCGGCTACCGTCAGATAGCTTATATGCTCAAAAAGCTCAAGGTCAATTGCCGTAACGTAAAATTCTATATGATGGACGAATGGGCAGACGAGGACGGAAATATTGCTCCTCTCTCATACAAGGCAGGCTTCGGTAATGCTTTCTACCGCAATATGGTACAGCACATTCTTGAGCTTGGCTTCAAGGAAGAAAACTTTATTTATCACAGCAACAAGACCACTCCCGATTACTCTAAAATGCTTGAGCAGGACGGCGAGGCAGACGTTGTATATTCGGGACCCGGATGGCCCGGTCACATGGCGTTCATCGATCCTGTCGACGATTGGTTCAAGCCTACAATGGAGGAATATCTTGAACAGCCCGCAAAGGTTGCCACCCTCCATCCTCTCACCATAGCGCAAAACTCTCTCCACGGAAGCTTCGGTGTATCGGGTGACATTTCAAAGGTTCCCCCGAAGGGCGCGACGATGGGTCCCCGTGACTATATAAAGGCGAAGAATTCGATCGATTTCCACAATCTCTCTACCGCAGGAACACCGGTATCGTGGCAGAGACTTACTTCACGTCTCTGTGTGTTCGGTGAGCCTTCGCAGGAGGTTCCCGCATCAATAGTACAGCTCAGAGATAAGCCTACCCACATTATTTTCGGAACAAGCGGTGCGGCAACAATAAAGGACGACGATTATTTCCAGTATTAATAAAAAGGCAAAGAAAGGTAAAAAAATTATGTTGAAAGCAGGAATGACGAGGGTAGAGATAACCCCTCCCACGGGACTTGAATTGGCGGGATATCCCCACTACCCAAGATATAATACGGGCGCACACGATCCGCTATATGCGGCTTGTATGTACCTCGAAAACGGCGGAAACGCAGTTGCTATGGTAACTCTCGATCTGTTGTTTTTCTCGAAGGTACACGTTGCAAAGGTGCGCGAAAAGGTCGAAAAGGAATACGGTATCCCAAAGGATCACATAATGATCAGCTGTTCGCATACACATTCGGGACCTTGGGCTTCGGGCAGACTTGATATCGAAAGCCTCGAAAAGGGTCTGAAGCAGCCAAAAGAATACGTAGAGTTTTTGATCAAAACCATTACGGCACTTATAGGTGAAGCAAAGAACAATTGCTTTGATGCAAGCTTTGCTTCGGGCGTTGAGATATGCGGTGCCGAAAGCGGTGTAGGCGGAAACAGAAGAATTCCCGGCGGTCCTCATGACCCGCTTGTAAGCGTTATGGCGGTAAAGGATACCTCGGATAAGATCAGAGGTGCTTTAGTAAACTACACTCTCCATCCGACGTTTATCCACGAGTGGAGCAACGTTTGTACTGCAGACTATCCCTGCTATCTCAAGATGGAGATGGAGGAGACTTACCCCGGTATGCTGACGGGCTTTGCACAGGGAACGTCGGGCAACCAGTCCAGCCGTTACTACCGTCAGGGCGAAAGCTATGACGAGGCAGAGCGCGTGGGACGTGTTCTCGGTAAGGCTGCTTGTAGGGTACTTGCAAAGGCTGAATGGAAAAACGATATCGAGATCAAGGCAACTAATGCGCAGGTAGAGGTCGAGCTCCGTAACTTCGGTACGGAGGAGGAGCTTCGTGCACAGGTCGCACACGATGAAGCGATCTATAAAGATCTTTACGCAAAATACGGCGACTCAAAGAATCGCGATGAATACTATCTCTGGCAGAATGCGAACCTCAAGCTTTTGGGCTCTGAGGATCAGCTCGGTTATATCCTCATGGAGAAAAAGGGAATCAAGGTCGAGCTTCTCGAAGAAGAAGTACCCGCAGAGGTTCAGGTATTCAATCTCGGAGGAACATGTGTGTTCGGTATTCAGGGCGAGGTCTTCGTCGAATACGGTCTTTGGTTGAAGGCTATGGCGGGCTTCGGTATGGTAGTTGTAAACGAGCTTTCAAACGGCGTATTGCCGGGATATCTGTATACCCCCGAATCTTTGATCACGGGCGGATACGAAACCGATACGTCTATGCTCGGCGAAGGCTTTGGCAAGAAGATGATAGACAAGGCTCTTGAAATTGTTGAAAAGGTTAAGTAAGGAGGGTATACAAAAATGGCATTCAAGGAAACATTTAAGCACGATTTTTATCCTTTTAAAAATCAGGCGGAAATAGACAGAGTACGCAACATCACTTATGAAGAGATCGTTGCAATGAACGGCAAGCATCCGAACGGCAACCCCAATATTCAGCTCGACGTTATAAGAAACGAAGAGTTTGAAAACATTATGATCACAGATATGCTTATGCGTATTATCGAGTCCGACAGAGAGGACAAGAAGTGCGTAATGATCATGTGCAATCCCTGTCCCACTTACCGCAAGGTTGCTTATATGCTGAAGGAACTCGGCGTAAACTGCCGTAACGTAAAGTTCTATATGATGGACGAATGGGCAGACGAGGACGGCAACATTGCGCCCTTGTCCTACAAGGCAGGCTTCGGTTATGCTTTCAATTACTTTATGGTACAGCACATCAAAGAGCTTGGCTTCAAGGAAGAAAATTTTATTTATCACAGCAATAAGACCACTCCCGATTTCTCCAAGATGCTGGAGCAGGACGGCGAGGCTGATATAGTATATTCGGGTCCCGGATGGCCGGGACACCTGGCGTTCATCGACCCCGTTGAAGATTGGTTCAAGCCCACGATGGAGGAATATCTTGAACAGCCCGCAAAGGTGGCAAGCCTCCATCCTCTTACCATTGCACAGAACTCGCTTCACGGCGGCTTCGGTTTCTCGGGCGATATATCCAAGGTTCCCCCGAAGGGCGCAATGATGGGTCCCAGAGATGCTATGAAGGCAAAGAATGTGCTTGATATGCACGGAATCACCACAGCAGGCAGTAAGGTGACATGGCAGAGACTTACGTCACGTCTTTGCATCTTCGGACAGCCTTCACAGGAAGTTCCCGCATCTATTTTACAGCTCAGAGATAAGCCTACCCACATCATTATGAGCAGAAATCTTGCGGCAACAATAAAAGAAGACGATTACTTCCAGTATTAATTAAGTTAAACAGTAAAAAGCCCCTCAAAGGTTAACCGCTTTTGAGGGGCTTTTTGTGCATGTTTTATAAAAATGATACTTGTAATCAACAAATAATTGTGGTATACTATAGGTGGATTTATCCTAACATAACAAAAAAAGGAGGGTTCTGTATGAAAAAAATGTTCAAAATGTCGATTTGTTGGGTTGTGACGGTGTCTGTTTTGCTTGCCGCAATTGCCGGTATTACAGCAACCGAAAAAGACGCAACGGCTTTAGAGGAAAGTGCCGGGGTAAATATTGCAGACAGGGTTTTGACTCCTCTGATAGTCGAGGAGGATGTTACGAAAAGAAGTGAAAACGAAAAACATTTTTTGTGTGATGACGGAACGTATATAGCAATCAAATATCCGGTTGCTGTTCATAAATTCGAGAACGGCGAGTGGGTTGATAATGAATATGAGTTAACCGTAACCGATGCGAAAATAACCCCCAAAGAAGACGGTGGGTGGGCATCATTGGCAGTAACCCCTGTTACAGGAGAAAAACTTGTGTCTGTGAAAGCAGACGGTTATGATGTCAGTTGGGAAGTCGAGGTATTAAAATCCAATAAAATAAGCGCAAGTAAGCAGGCATTAGGTAAAACTGACGAGATGGTCAATACGTTTGGAATTAATAATAATGTCAGCGCATTGGTAAAGACAACGGAACAAGTATCAGTTGCAAACAGTAACAGGATCGCAGAAAAGTCGGAAAATACATTTAGTGAAGTGAGTGCGCAAAAAAACAGCATAAAAAAAGAAATAAACAGTTTAAAATACGATTTGGAAACCATTACCGATAACCCGGTTATAAAAGAAACAAACAGAGTTGTTGAAACGTATAATAGGGAACAAATATTGAATTTTTCCGCCCCGCAGTCAGTTGTAGAATATAACTGTGCTTTTGGTGAAGACATTACATTAAGATATTTATATTCTCCAAACCGAATAAACGAAGAGATCGTACTTGATTCATTAAATGGATTCAAAGCGTATTGTATGAAGATGGATACGGACGGACTTACGGCGGTTTTGGACGTTACCAACAAGGTGTATTTAAAAGATTCACTAAATAATACTGTAATAACTATTGCTGCCCCTTATATGTATGACAGTAATGACGTATTGTCTACAGACGTAGAAGTATCTTTGTTACAAAAAGGAGACGTATGCATAATAACGTATACACCTGACGAAGAATGGTTAAATTCATCTGAGCGTTCATGGCCCGTTGTAATTGACCCGGTAGTATCAAATTCTGTAAATGTTCCTCAGATAGATCAGCTTGATAATTACGTATATTCGGGACAACCGTATGCGGTCGATGACTGTTCTCCTACGCTCAAGGTAGGATATGAGGGGGGCGCTGAACATTGGACATACTGGGGAGTACAGGATTGGATTCCTTCGATGCCATCTGGAGCCAATATAGTAGGGATAGATTTTAATATTAGATTCCAAGGCGGCACAACTACTATGGGCGATATTGGATTGTATTTTGTTGGTGGAAATACATTAGATACTTATAATCTAACGTGGTACAATAAACCAGCATTAAACGATTTGATTGACACTAAAACGTCTGTTCCCGCTGATTTATGGTTATCTTTTTCGAGCGGTTCTTTAAGTGCACAGATGATTGAAAATCACGAGTATTCTATATCTTATATTGATTTTGCACTGAAATATACATCTTATTGTAACGACTTCAATTGGTTTTTCTCATCAGACTACAGACCTAACGGAAGTTTGAGCTATATTCCGTATCTTGAAGTAAGGTATAATTATGGTTTTGTTGAACGAACAGGTAGATTCAGTTTGCAAAATGTAAAAAGCTCTCGGTATTTGACTGTGTTGAATGGCAGTGCGGTTAATAATGCCTCCGTTGTGCAGGCTTATGCGGCAGAGGAAACGTTTTATGATCATCAAACATGGGAAATTCAGTACGATAATAATGCGGGTTGTCATAGTATAGCATCTATGATTTCGACAAACTACAGATTGGTTTGCGGAACAAATAACAGTGCTGTAATTTCAAGTAATTCTACCTCGGTGTTAGATGAATGGAAAATTGAAAAAACGAGTAACGGTAGGTATATAATATCATTAAAAGACAATCCAATGTCGGTTTTGGCTGTAAGCGGGGGTTCAATGTCTGAAAATGCAGCAGTATGTGTGACAACTTACACAGGCGACGATAGTCAATTGTGGCTGCTGAACCAACAGCCGTTGCCGGTTAATGGTTCGGAAATAAGTTATTCAATGGCATGCTATCAATGGGATAATGCCGCTACACTCAAATGTAATTGTTATTCGTATGCTATTGACAATCAATTACATATAAGTAGTGGTTATGTATGGCGCGAACAAATGCCGGGAGCATTTTCGTTAAATGGTTTTACAAGTGAGTTGAGTGATAGTACTATTGGAGAATTTATAGCTTGTATTGAGAATGATTTTAAAGCTTATTTTGGAGCGAATGATTCTACTGTTAATAATTATTTTAAGCCGATAGGACAATATGAAGTGTGTCCTACAGAAATGTATAAAATAGCTTTGGTATATAGTGGGGGTGGAGGTTTTCATTTATACAGGCAAAATAGTGATGGATTATGGTCACACACAACAAATGATGTGCCGATTTCACGAGTGGATTCATCGAATCAAGTAATTGTAGATCCTCAAAACGCCGATAGAGATAGTTATAATAAATTCTATGGTTATTTTGCTGTACGACCGTGGAACAGATTGTACCCAATTACGACAAATTAAAAGGAGCAGGGCAATGAAAAAATTAATAATACTATTATTACTTTGCTTATTTTTAGTTTCGTGTGAAGGCAAAAACAATAGCGAGAAAAGTGACATAACCGAAAGCGAAACACAAGTAGAAACAGAATCCGAGACCGAACGTATAGATTTAAATAAAGAAATATCGGAGAATTACACAAACAAGGTTGTTTCTTACGAAGCTTTTATGGAGTTTTATGAGGACTATCCTTGTGATACAAATAATCATAAAAACTATCCAACATATTATGAGCTTGTAAAAGCATTGGATAGTACAGGAATAAACACAAGTGATAATATGTATCGTTATGAATGGGAACTTGATAACGGGATGTATCTTCATGCATATTTTCTTTATACGGAATATAAGGCAGGAGAATTGCCAATAGAAATCAGTTCTTATAGAATTTTTATTCACAGATTTTCATACAATCCGGAGGTGATAAAACAGTACAGAAATTATTCACAGTATTTGTACGATATATATTATCACACCAGGTTTAATGACTATTTTTCTTTTGTGGATTGGATTGAATATGCTGATATGCCACGAATGAGCAATACGAAAATATATACTGACGAAGAGGTGGATCGGATTTTAGAAGAAAGAATAATTCGACCTGTTGATAAAAAAGCAGCATTAAGTTTAAAGGATGGTATGACTTATCGAGAAGCTGTAGCCTTACTTGGTAGTTGCGGTGAAGAATGGTCTGGAATATATGTGCGTTGGAAGGTGGATGATAATTTTTATTTGCTGGCAAAATATACCCTAATGAATAACCCATTTGTGAACCCCGATGTTGACCTTTATTTGATTAAGTATGCGCCGTCAAGTGAGTTTACTAACATACCGAATGAAAGTTCATCCAGATATTATAATCACTATTATTACACAAATTATTTGAGGGTATTTATTTGGGATTAGTGTAAAAGGAGCAAAGGAATGAAAAAAATAATAATACTGTTGATATTACTTTGCTTATTTTTAGTTTCGTGTGAAGGCAAAACCGAGATCGGGAAAAGTGATATAACCGAAAGCGAAACACAAGCAGAAACAGTAGCCGAGACCGAAAGTGTAGATTTAAACAAAGAAATAGCGGAGAATTACACAAATAATGTTGTGGCTTTGGAAAAAGTACAGCTTTTAGAGAATATGTTACAAGATTCCGACAACGGAAATGGTTTGACATACTACGAAATAGTAAAAATACTTGAAAGCACCGGAAAGAATACAAGCGATATAATGTACCGATATGAGTGGCAGGTGGATGACGGACGGTATTACCGTGTGAAATTTGAAGAAGTGACTATAAATAACGGTAAACCGCTTGTTTATAGAATTGGTAGCGGCAACGGTCTGTTTGATTATTCTTTGGATTCAGAGATAATAAGCCAAAAATATAAGTATTGGTCAGAATATTTGTTCGATTCATATTATAAAAACGAGTTTTCTTCATACTCATCATTTTTGGATTGGTTTGGATATAGAAATATCCCGGAAATAGAAGAGTATACTTTCGTAACCCCCACCGAACAGGATATACAAAGAGTCGTGTACGGTTATGCTAATCTTCCCGTTGACAAAAAACAGTTGTTGAATATAAAGGAAGGTATGACTGTTTATGAGGTAATGGATAGACTTAAAAGCTCGGGAGAATTCAGTGCTTCAATGATATATATAACATGGAAAGCTGAAAAAGAAGATTTTTATATGAGGGTGGGAACTACATATTCGCCGAAAGGAAAGGCTTTTGGGACTGTTTTTAATATACAGTACTTCACCGAAGAGGAATTAAAACGGAATTAAAATAATAATTTTGGGGGAGTATTTTCAAAAAAGGAGCAGGGCAATGAAAAAAATAATAATACTATTATTACTTTGCTTGTCTTTAGTTTCGTGTAAGGAAGCCTCCCTCGGGAAAAGTGATATAACCGAAAACGAAACACAAGCAGAAACAGTAGCCGAGACCGAAAGTATAGATTTAAATAAAGAAATAGCAGAAAATTACACAAACAAAGTTGTTTCTTACGAAACCTTTATGGAGTTTTACGAGGATTATCCGTGTGATGGTTTTGGTCTCAAAGAAAATCCAACATATTATGAGCTTGTAAAAGCATTGGATAGTACGGGTGTAAATACAAGTGAGATATTTTACCGATATGAATGGGTTTTGGATAACGGAAAATTTCTTTATGCGTATTTTTATTTAGATGAATTTGACGGAAAAACACCTTCGGTGGAATACAAAGCGGATATTATAACAGTGCAAAGCTATTCTGTGAACCCCGATAATATAAAAAAGTATAATACATATGCTGACTATCTATATGATGTATTTTATGAGAAAGGATATGTTTATCACGACTTTTTAAATTGGTTGGGGGCAAGAGAAATTCCCGAATACATCGGTACTCAACTAACGGAAGAAGAGACGAAATTATGCTTTGAAGGGTTTGAAAAAACTATTGTAAGTAAGTCTGCGGCATTAAACATAAAAGAGGGAATGCGATTGTATGAGGCGGTAAAAATGCTTGGAGGAATGGGCGAATTTGATGCTGCCGTAAACACTGTGTGGTGGGAGTGCGAAGGCGATTTTTATGTTTGTGCGGGGTTATTTAAGGATGAATCCGGGGGACTTGAGGATTGTATTCTTACACATATTAGTTATAAAACCAAAGATACTATTGGTTTGGCAGAGAATGCAGAGTTAATCGACATTATTTGGCGTTAAAATTTTACCCCTAAAAAACAGTTGCAGAGTGAGGTGATTTTTGTTAAAAGAATATTTTTCTTATGTTTGATGTGTATACTTTTGTTATTAAGCTGTGAAAGCGGAAGTAATGAAACAATAAACAAAGAAGACCAATCCGCTTATACGGACAGTGGTGATGCTTCGGAGGTTCAATATTCCAATGAGGTAATATCCCACGAAAAGGCAGAAGCTTTTGTTGATAACAAGGAATCAGATAAATACAATTACAGTGAGGTTGTTTCTTATTTCGGCAGTACGGGTAAGCTTTTGAACGGAAGAATACAAAAATACGAGTGGGTTACAGACGAGTCTGAATTCTTGCACATATATTTCTTTAACGAGGTTACACCCAACGCTTCTTATAACGTGTCCTTTTTAGACAGCTATTCTGCCGATACGGAGTATTTAAAAACGCAATACAGCTCGGCGAACGAATATTTATACAAAGCCTTTTACTCAGAGAAATACGATACCTTTGATGAGTTTTATTCTTGGTGGAACACCGAGCTTGAATGGTCCGATCTTGAGGGCGATATGGGCATACTTCAGCACAACGTCGATTATGAGCCTTTAAAAAATGAAATCGAAAAAGAGTATACGGATTCAAGGGTCAAATTGAGTGACGTTTTGAAGCTTCGCGAGGGAATGACCTATTACGAGGCGGTAAAGCTTTTGAAAAGCACCGGAAAGACAGTTGATTCAGCGATGGCTACCGTCGAATGGGTAATCGAGGGTGATATGTATTTACACGTGACCTTTGTCAATATTCTGCAGGAACAATACAGCTATTATGAGGGATTTATTATGCTGTATCCGAGCATTGACTGGTTTCCAAAGGATTATGACCGAATCAAAGACAGATACCCCGATTACAATGTGTATGAATACGAATCGGAGTATTACAAATATTTTGAGACTTACGAAGAATTTGTCGACATTTATAACGAAAAAGGCGACGGCTTTATTGCTTATATGAAAGAAAATTATTGGTGAAAAAAATAATGGGATATAGGTTGTTTTCCTATATCCCATTTAGTTTTATTTTACTGTAGCAATAATTTCGGAGAGGCACTTGTGCGCAAGCTTGAAGGCGGTAGCACCGTCAAATTCTGCGTTTTCGTTTACCGAAAGATTCTCGCCGTTTTCAAGAGCTTCGAGACCGGCAAACTTTTTAAGGTGGGGCTCAAGGCTGATGAAGCCATTGTAATTCTTTGCGCTGAGCTTTTCCATAAGGGTCTTGATCTGTCCGTCGCCCTGTCCGGGAGGAACAACGAGACCGTCGGAAAGTCTTGCGTCCTTTATGTGCATATACTCAACGTAGGGGGAGAGAAGATCGAACGCTTTTGCGGTATCGCATCCGCACTGGACAAAGTTTGCGGGGTCATACGTGCAACGGAAGTTTTCGCAATAAAGCTGCTCAAAAATCTTTTTGCATCTTTCGGGAGTGTCGCCGTAGATGCCTTTTTCATTTTCGTGAAGAAGAACGATGTCCTGTTCTTTAGCATATTCCAAAAATCTCTTGAGGTTTGCGATGATCTGATCGAAATACTGCTCGGGATCGTCTTCTTTGTCGATGTAGAAGCTGAACATACGGATATACTTTGTGCCGAAGAGCTTTGCAAGCTCAACGACGTGCTTATATTTTTCAAAGTGCTCCTCGAAATCATCGGTAAGCTTGATCTTGCCGATAGGGGATCCGATCGCAGAAACCTTGATGCCGTTTGCATCAAGCTTAGATTTGATCTCCTTTGCAAAATCCATTGTGAAGTCGCCTACGTTGATCTTGTCAACCGAGCGAAGCTCCATATATTTAACACCGATCTCGTTTAAAGTAGCTATCTGCGCGTCAAGCTCGGGAGCTATTTCATCGGCAAAGCCGGAAAAATTATACTTCAACATTTTTATACCCCGCTGTATGCGGAGAAGCCGCCGTCAACCGGAACTACGATACCGGTAACAAAGCTTGCAGCCTCGTTGTCGACAAGCCACATAAGTGTGCCGCCGAGCTCGCTTGCTTCACCGAAACGTCCCATGGGAGTAGCATTGAGGATCTTGCCTGTACGTGCTGTGGGAGTGCCGTCCTCATTGAAGAGAAGTCCACGGTTCTGATGTGTAACGAAGAATCCGGGAGCGATCGCATTAACTCTGATGCCTGCCTTTGCAAAATAAACTGCAAGGTACTGTGTGAAGTTGGAGATAGCCGCCTTAGCGCCGCTGTATGCGGGGATCTTGGTAAGGGGTCTGTATGCGTTCATAGAAGAAATGTTGATTATTACGCCGTTTTTGTTGAGCATAAGGGGAGCGAAGGTCTGGGTGGGAAGAAGTGTGCCCATAAAGTTGAGGTTAAGAACAAACTGGATGCCCGCCTGATCAAGCTCGAAGAAGGATTTTACAGATTCCTTTGCGCTTTCGTCGGTGTAGAATTCATCGTCAGATGTACCTTTAGGGTTGTTGCCGCCCGCACCGTTAATAAGAATATCAACCTTGCCGAAAGCATCGAGGACCTGCTTCTTTGCTTCCTCGAGAGATTCCTTTTCGAGTACGTTTGCTTTTACGGCAATTGCCTTGCCGCCTGCTGCGGTAATTCTGTCAGCCGCCTTCTGGGCAGCCTCGAGGTTAAGGTCGAGAAGGGCAACCTCAGCGCCGTTTTCAGCCAAAAGAGCCGCGAAGTCGGAGCAGAGAACACCGCCCGCTCCTGTTACGACCGCTGTTTTTCCTGTAAGATCATGTGTGTATTTCATAATATTAAATCTCCTTTAATTATTTTATAGAGAAAAATTTTCTTGCATTTTCGATGGAAACGTTTACTACAAGCTTTCTTGCGGCGTTTTCTTCAAACTCGCCGTTTTCTACCAGACCGCCGACGTAGGTACAGAGAATTCTTCTGAAGTAGTCATGACGTGCATAAGAGGTAAAGCTTCTGCTGTCGGTGAGCATACCGTTGAATCTGCCGAGAAGACCCGTTGCAGAGCACATCTTGAGCTGTTCTTTGATGCCCTCGAGGTGATCGCAGAACCACCAAGCTGCACCGAGCTGGAGGTTTCCGCCGTTTTCGCCCCAGAAGTTACCGATCATTGTAGCAAGCTCATAGTAGTTTGCATTGTTGAGCGTATAAACGATGGTCTTGGGAAGTCCGTTATTTTTTGCCATTGCATCGAGGAGGTTGCGCAATGCATCGATGTCCGCTATTTTTGCTACCGAGTCGTTACCCGAGTCGGCACCTGCCTTTGCAAAAAGGTTAGAGTTGTTGTTACGGAGAGCGGACATGTGAAGCTGCTGTGCAATATCGTTCTTTGCATATTCCTTTGCGACAAACACAAGCAGGTATGAGGTGTATTCGGATGCCATAACGTCGGTCACGGTCTGACCGGAAAGAGCCGCCTTGATAGCTTTATCTGCAGCTGCCTTGTCGCCCATAACCGTGGGGAGGGTGGTAAGGCTGATGTCGGATACCTTGCATCCGTTTTCTGCAAAGAATTTAATTCTGTCGGAAAGGAATTTTTCCATTCCGTCGATAGAGTCGATTTTCACACCGCTGATTTTTTCGGCTTTTTCTATATATGCCGCAAACTCTTTCTTTTGGATGCCGCATACAGCCATATCGGGTCTGCAAGAGGGGGAAACTCGTACGGGGAAGCCCGATTCCTTGATCGCCTTATGGTATTCAAGTGTATCTGCGGGATCATCTGTAGTGAATACAGCCTCGACGTTTGAATTCAAAATAAGCTTTTGAGCCGAGAAGGAGCCGTCCTTCATCATTTCCTTTGTTGTATTCCAGATCTCTTCGGCGGTATCGCTGTTAAGCGGCTTGTCTATGCCGAAATACTTTTTGAGCTCGAGATGGATCCAGTGATAAACCGCATTGCCTGCCGCATTTTCGGCAGCTTTTGCAAATGCAAAGAATTTATCCTTGTAATCTGCGTTGCCGGTTACAAGGCTTTCGTCAGCACCGTTTGCACGCATAAGACGCCATTTGTAGTGGTCGCCTTCGAGCCACAATTCGCCGAGATCATAAAACTTTCTGTCTTCGGCGATCTCCTTGGGAGAAAGGTGGCAGTGATAGTCAAATATGGGGAGATCCTTTACCTCTTTATAGAGTTTTTTTGCGGTCTCGTTTCCAAAAAAGACGTTTTCGTCAAAAAACTTTTTCATATTATTTCTCCGGGTGTGATTGATTTTTTGTGTTTAGCCGAGTCATATACAGCCATCATCGTATTAAACGAGGGAACCGTGCTTTCAAGAGTAACGGGGAAGTCTTTTGTTTTTTCGAGGCATTCGTAAAACTCGCCGATCAGCAGAGTGTGACTTGTACCCCAGCACGCTTTTCCCGTTTCGTTTCTTACGGTGTAATCCTTGAAGTCGCTCGTGTTGTCGCTGTAGGTAACCTTCAGCGAGTTTCCTTCAAGCCTTAGCGAGCCGTTTTCACAGTAAAATTCAAGTAAAACGGGAGCATCTTTGCAGTTTGCCGTGGTGGCAAAAAAGACTGCAGTTTTGTCTTTGTATTCAAGATATGCCGTGATCGAGTCTTCCTCGTTTATAATGCCGGGCAAATGAAAATTCGAACTTTGAGCCGTTACCTTATCCGGTGCGCCCATAATATAGGTCATAAGATCCAAGGTGTGGATGGACTGGTTGATCAAAACACCGCCGCCCTCCTTGTCGATCTGACCGCGCCAGCCGCTTTCGGTATAGTATACTCCGCTTCTTGACCAGGTTACAATGGCGCGTGCGCCGATGATCTTGCCGAGCTTTTTTTCTTCGATAATTCTTTTAGCCTCGACAACGGCACCGTTGTAGCGGTTTTGGAAGCAGATACCGAGCTTTGCGTTAGTTGTTTTGCAAGCCTTTTTAAGCTCTGCAAACTGATCGTGAGAGATCGCGGGGGGCTTTTCCATGAGTACGTTAATACCTCTTTTTAAAGCCTCAAGCGCCATAGGCACGTGTAGGTAGTGAGGGGTGCATATATGGAGAACGTCGATCTTTTCGTTGTCCAGCATATCATTGAGTGACGAATAGACTTTTCCGCCGTATTCCTTCGCTCTGATATCGACTTTTTCTGTATTTGGGTCGCAGAGGGCAACGAGCTCGGTATTTTTGACCGACCTCAAAGCCTCCGCGTGGGTCTTGGAGATGGCTCCACAACCCACGATGGCTGTTTTAAACATAACAACTCCTGTTTGTTTCGAAATGAGGTGTGATGGTTACTGTCTGTTTTCGATCAATAGCTTCCGCTTGTGTTGGAAAGAACGGATTCTTTCTCGGCTTTGATCTTACTTGTAGCGATTCTCTTGTTGAGCTCTTCAAGATAGAGGTCTTCGTCAAAGGGAATGTCGACAGTCTTGTCGAGCCAGCTTGAAAGGTGCATAGCGTTTGAAAGGGTAAGACCGTTGATGCCTTCCTTGCCGTTTGCAACAAGGGGAGTGCCGTCAAGAATGTTACCTGCAAATGCCTTGAGTACACCGGAGTGGGACTCGTGCTTGCCGTCTGTTTCAACGTCGAGCTTTTCGAAGGGGATCTTGGGGAATCCGACCTGAACTGTCTTGCAGTAGTTGGACATAGATTCGCCGAGCTTTGTATACTGGATCGTCTTACCGTCGGTTACAACAGTACCGAGGTCGCAGGTGATCTCAAGTCTGTTTGTACCGGGAGCGTCACCTGTTGTGGTAACGAATACTCCGGTTGCACCGTTGGGGAATTCGAGGTAAGCAGTTACGTCGTCTTCAACCTCGATATCGTGCCACTTGCCGATATGACAGAATGCACGTACCTTTGTGGGCATACCGCAGAGCCACTGGAGAAGGTCAAGCTGGTGAGGACACTGGTTAAGAAGAACGCCGCCGCCTTCGCCTGCCCATGTTGCTCTCCAAGCACCGGAATCGTAATAGAACTGTGAACGGAACCAGTCGGTAATGATCCAGTTTACTCTCTTGATTTCGCCGAGAGTGCCGTCTGTCAGCATTTCTTTGATCTTGCGGTAGATGCAGTTTGTTCTCTGATTGAACATCATACCGAATACAACGCCGCTTTCGTCGGCAACCTTGTTCATTTCCTTAACCTGCTTTGTGTAAACGCCTGCAGGCTTTTCGCACATAACGTGAAGTCCCTTCTTCATAGCTCTGATGGAGAGCTCGCAGTGACCGTAGTGGGGAACTGCAACGAGGACAGCGTCAACTTTTGCATTGTCGATGAGGTCTGTACCCTCTGTGAAGATCTCGACATTTTCGGGCAAGCTTTCCTTTGCCCAGTTTCTGCGTGCTTCGGAGCGGTCTGCGACAGCAGCCAATTCTACGTTGGGAACGAGTCCCTTTTCAACGATATTTTTGCAATGGGATGTACCCATATTTCCAATGCCGATTATACCGAGTCTTACTTTTTTCATAGTGATCAGTTCTCCTTGTAAATAGTTTGAATATAGTCATAGCTGCGCTTGAGTGCATCGAAGGGACAGCCGGGGGTTTTATCCTGTTCAACGAACATATAGTTAGCGCCGTTCTTTTCGAATGCTTCGATTACGGGAACGAAATCGATGTTACCGTCGCCGATGGAAGCGAAGGTGTGGTCGTTGTTGATCTCGGGAAGGTACATATCCTTGAGGTGTACGCACTCAAGTCTGCCCTTGAGCTTTTCGATCATGGGAATGATGCTGAGGCCTGCGTGCTGGAGCCAATATGTATCAACGATAATGCCCATCTTATCTGCGGGGAATGCATCGAGAAGGTGATCGAAGAGCCACTTTCCGTCGTTCATTCTATGGAATTCAAAGCTGTGGTGATGGTACATAAACTTTTTGCCGGAAGCATTGATCTTGTCGATAATGGGACCGAATTCTTCGATGAATTTGGGAAGTCCCTCTTCGGTTCTGTAAGCTACGGGCATACTGCCGAGACCGATATATTTACAATTATAAATATCGTGCTCTTCAATAACCGCATCAAGCTCGCCGAGAAGTCTGTCGGGCTTTGTGTGAGTAACGATGATCTGAAGACCGTTTTCGTCGCAGATGGATTTCAAGATTTTGGGGTCAATGGGGCCGACACCCGAAACCTGAACGGTTTTGTAGCCTATTTCCGCAACCTTTTTCAAACCGATTCTGATGTCTTCTTCGGTTTTGAGCTGTTCTCTGAGGGTGTAAAGCTGTGCACCAAGTTTCATAATTTGAATCTCCTTTATATATAAAGAAATAATTTTTTCATTTTATTATAACATCCATACAAAATCTTTTCAATTGCATATTTCACCGTAAGTATTGCAAAAATAGCGATTTGGGTGTATAATATGTTTGCAGAGGGGGTGAAAAAGAATGACCCAGAGGGATGAAATGAGGACAAAGCATATTTTTATGCACCATACTGTGGGGGATACGTCGACACAGGTCTTTGACCTTCATTGTCACAGTCTGTATGAAGTAGTCTACTTTGAGGACGGGGACGTTGTGTACCTTATAGAGGGAAAGGAATATCGTCCGAAGCCGTACAGTGTTTTGTTGATCGGCCCGAACGTGTTTCACGGCGTAAAGATCATGAGCACAATGCCGTATAAAAGATATGTGCTGCATTTTTCCGAGGAGCTTATCCCCGAAAGCATACGCCGAGAGCTACTCTCGTTTTATGGAGCAAACAGTGGAAAGATATACTACGAAAATATAGGCAATTTTGGCTTGCGCGACGGCTACGAAAGCGTCTTTGCCTGCCGTTCGATGCCCGAGGATATGAGGGAAATGGCAGTTTCTGTGACGGTGCAGAATCTTTTGACAAAGCTTTTGTTTATGAGTAAGACCGTCGATAATACAGCCCCCAAGGGTAATGTAAACACAGCCGTTGCCGATATGATAATATATTTGAATGAAAACATCTGCTCGCCGATTTCGTTGGATTTTCTTGCGAAAAAGTTTTATATAAGTAAGCATCACTTAAATAAGGTCTTTAGAAAAGCGACGGGAACGACAGTTGGAAAATACATTAACT
This sequence comes from Clostridia bacterium, assembly GCA_017441005.1. Lineage (GTDB taxonomy): Bacteria > Bacillota > Clostridia > Oscillospirales > CAG-272 > RGIG1995. The sequence goes on from JAFSAM010000050.1 coordinate 25,702, forward strand.
ATAAGAGAATAACCCAAGCACAGCAGCTTATTAATAAGGGTTATTCGGCATCCAGAGCCGCAATGGAATCGGGCTTCGGTGACTACTCTTCGTTTTATAGGGCATATACCAAGCTTTTAGGACACGTTCCGAGCGAGGATAAGTCGGTGATCGATTGAGCTTTCTTTGTGAAAACAGCGGATAATACGAATAAAAACCGCCTTTTGGGAATATCTTTTTCCTGAGAGGTGGTTTTTTTGAATTATAAAATACTGGTAGTATGTCTGGCTGTTTTTTTGATGGTGCTGTCACCGACGGCAGGGGGGATAATATATGAAGGACAGGCAAGTCAAAAGCGAGAAGAGGTGCCTTTTGACAAGGAAGAACTTGAAGAGATAACAGTTGAATTGTACATAACATCAACGGGAGAAAAAGTATGTATGGATATAGAAGAATACGTTGTCGGGGTAATGATGGCAGAGGTGCCGTACAATTATGATACGGAAGCGTTAAAGGCAATGGCGGTCGCAATACGAAGTTATGCTTTGCGGCGAGTCAGCAGAAATGAAAAAAGCCCTGTACATTTGGCGGCTCATTTATGTGATGATTATAGTCACTGTATGGGGTATATATCGTTTGCCGATGCCGAGAACCGATGGGGGAAAGAGAGAACTGACGTATATTACAAAACTCTTGAGGATGCGGTGAATGAGACAGAGGGAGAAATATTGCGATACGGTGACTGTATTGCCGATACAGTCTTTCACGTCTCGTCAGGCGGATTTACGGAAAGTGCACAAAATGTTTGGGGAGTTGAAGTGCCATATCTTGTTTCCGTTCCGACACCCGACAAACTACCCGTGAGCAGACGGATATTCTCCTCGGCTGAGTTTTGTGAACTGTTGCTGGATTCCGTCGGAACAATAGAGCTTTCCGGCGATGCATCGGAATGGATCGAAAAGATCGAAAAGGATGATAAAGGAAGAGTAAGCAGGATTATTATTGGAGGTAAAGCGATATCCGGAAGAAGATTGCGGGAGATCTTCGACATTGATTCTACCTGTTTTGAAGTAACGTGTGAAGACGGAAACATAATATTCGACACGGTTGGTAAGGGACACGGTGTCGGTATGAGTATGGCAGGAGCCGATGCTTTTGCAAAAAGCGGAAAGGATTACAGGAAGATACTTGAACATTATTATCCCGAAACCGAGCTGACTTTGTTTCGCGAAAACACATAATATTTTCCAATATATTGAAAAATTAAAAAAAATGTGTATAATATAAAAGATAGAATGTAAAAACGTTCCTGATTTGGAGGGAAGAAAATGGAGACTGTAAAAATATCCGACGGAATATTTTTGAACGTGATAAGCACGGATAAATTCAAGACCAATTATCTTTCAATAAACTTTATAACACAGCTTGATAAAAAGACTGCATCCTTGAATGCGTTATTACCCGAGGTTCTTGTGCGAGGCACACAGAAGCACAAGGATATACCCGCTTTAAAAACAGCTCTTGACGATCTTTATGCAGCCTCTGTAGAGGGCAAGGTCTTTAAAAGGGGAGATTATCAGATATGCGGGCTGAACGCAAGCTGGCTTGCCGACAAGTATTCCATTGACGGCACAAGGATCACGGAAGGAACACTTGACCTTTTTGAAGAGATACTTTTTATGCCTTATACGGAGGATGGGCATTTTTCCGACACCTACGTTGAAAGTGAAAAAAATGACCTGATCGATGACATAAGGGCACTTATAAACAACAAAAATTCTTATGCGGTTATTCGCTGTAAGGAAGAAATGTGCAAGAATGAGCGTGGCGGAATAAGTGAGTACGGAGACGAGGAGTCGGTAAGAAATATCACCTCCGAGGCTTTGTATGATGCCTACCAAGATCTGCTCAGAACCTCGAGAATAGAGGTGTTTTACGTCGGAAGCGGCAGCAAAGCTGATATTCAGGCAAGAATAGAAAAAATGTTTGCAGGGAAAAACCGAAGCTACAAGGCTTTTGAAAAATCGCCCGTAATAACCGAGGTCGGCGAGGTGAAAAACGTAACCGAAAAAATGTCTGCCGCTCAGGGCAAGCTTGCACTCGGCTTCAGAACCGGTAGTGTAGTCGGCGGGGAGGATTACAGCGCATTTCCCGTTTTTGTCGAAATGTTCGGCAATTCACCCGTAAGCAAGCTTTTTATGAATGTCAGAGAAAAGCTCAGTCTTTGCTACTACTGCAGAGCCATCCCGGACGGAATAAAGGGCATAATGACCGTAACTGCGGGAATCGAGGTCTGCAATAAAGAAAAAACACAAAACGAGATATTGGCACAGCTTGACGCCGTAAAGAACGGTGACATTACCGACGAAGAGCTTATACTTTCCAAAAAATCGCTGAAGAATGCATATAACGAGCTGAATGACAGTCCGCCTGCATTAGAGGGCTGGTATCTTACAAGAAGACTGTCGGATCTTGGCGATTCGCACGAAAAAGTTTGCGAAAGCTTTATGAAGGTTACAAGGGAAGACGTGATCCGAGTCGCAAACAAGATAAAGCTCGATACGGTTTATTTCCTTGAAGGAACGCTGTCGGGAGAGGGGGATGACGATGAATAATATTACTGTAAAAAAAGACGAGTTTTTAGGCGAGAGTTATACGAAAATATGCCACAAAAGCGGACTCGACGTCTACGTTTTCCCCAAAAAGCTTACAACGACGTTTGCTCTCTTTGCGACAAAATACGGCTCGATCGATAACAAGTTTAAGGTGAAGGGCAGCGAAGAAACGATCGAGGTCCCGAACGGAATTGCCCATTTTCTTGAGCACAAGCTATTCGATAACGAGGACGGAACGGATACCTTTTCAAGATATGCGGAAACGGGTGCAAATGCAAATGCGTTTACCTCCTTCGATAAGACGGCGTATCTGTTTTCGTGTACAGAGAATTTTGAGGAATCTCTTGAAATATTGCTTGATTTTGTAACTAAGCCCTATTTCACCGAAAAATCCGTGCAGAAGGAGCAGGGGATAATCGGTCAGGAGATAAAAATGGGAGAGGACAACCCCGCAAGGTGTCTGTTCTTCAATCTTCTTTCGGCGATGTATGAAAGTCACCCCGTTCAGATAAGTATAGCGGGTACTGTCGATTCGATTGCAAAGATAGATGCGGAGTTGCTGTATAAATGTTACAATACGTTTTACAATCTTCACAACATGGTGCTTTGCGTGTGCGGTGACGTTGACTGCGATACCGTCATTTCGGTGTGCGACAGGGTGTTAAAGCAAGCCGAGGAATGTGATATAAAGCGGGTTTTCGACGACGAACCGAATTGTGTTCAGAAAAAGAGAATAAGCGCAAAAATGCAGATCGCAAAGCCGTTGTTTGAAATAGGCGTGAAGGATAACAATATCCCGAAAGAGCCTTTTGAAAGATTGAAGAAGGCGACGGGAATGGCGGTACTGAACGAAATGATGTTCAGTAAGAGCAGTAAGATTTTCAACGATCTCTATAACGAAGGCCTTATCACGAGCAATTTTGATTACGGATACAGCATAAGCGAGAGCTTTGCTTTTCTGGAATTGTCGGGTGAGGCTGACGATCCCGAAACCGTGTACGGTAGGATCAAGACTTATATAGAAGATCAGCAGAAAGCTGGCCTTGACAGAAAAGAGTTTGAACGTGCCAAGAAGGTTGTTTATGCCGATTTTATCAAGATATTTGATAATACCGAGGAAATAGCCTACGAGCTTATGAGCTATCTTTTTGAGGACTGCGACCTTTTTGATTATGCAAGGGCGGTAAGAGTTCTTGGGTTTGATGACGTATCGAAGCTTCTCGGCGAAATGTTTGACGACAGCTTTTTCGCTATGTCGACGGTATTTCCCGTATAATTTCTGTTAATATCGCTCTGTAAAAAAAGGAGGACGTTTAATGAATAAAATATCGTTTCCGGGACTTGGAATCGGCGAATTTAATCTTAATAAAACCGCTTTTACACTATTCGGAAGAGACGTTGCGTGGTATGGCATAATAATAACGGTGGGCATAATCCTTGCCGTACTTTACGTTATGAACCGCGCAAAAAAATACGAGGGAATGAAAGAGGACGATATTCTCGATCTGGCTATATATATCATTCCGATATCAATTCTCGGTGCAAGACTCTATTACGTTTTGACCAGCCTTGATCAATACGATTCCATAGGCGAAATGTTTGCAATATGGAACGGCGGACTTGCTATATACGGTGCTGTTATTGCGGGCGCTTTGACATCGCTCGTCTGGTGCAAGATCAAAAAGGTCAAGGTGCTGAAAATGTACGATATGCTTGTACCTGCCGTAATGATCGGGCAGATAATGGGCAGATGGGGCAACTTCTTTAACGTCGAGGCATTCGGCGGTCCTACGGACGGACTGTTTAGGATGTGCTCGCCCGAGGTCGTTTCGGATTTTGTGAGCAAGGGTCTTGTAAATGATGCGCAGATCGTAGCTTTAAATACGGGCGCACTTGGCGCACATCCCACGTTTTTCTATGAATCTATGTGGAACCTCGTTGGTTTCCTTCTCATAAATGCATATTATAAAAGAAAAAAATACCACGGCGAGATATTCTTTATGTACATAAGCTGGTACGGATTCGGCAGAGCGATCATCGAGGGCTTGCGCACAGACAGCCTTTACGTCGGTCCTTTCAGAATCTCGCAGGTGATAGGTTTGGTTACCTTTGCTGTCGGCGCATTCTTCCTTGTTTGGTTCTATTTCAAGAGATGCAGAAACGCTCAGCCGATACTTGAAAAAGAGGGAACTCTCGTTTTAAAAACAAAAAAGACAGAAGATAACAAAGACAAAAATGAAGATAAAGAAGATAAGAAAGAAAAAGGAGATAAAGATAATGGCAAAGATAATTGACGGAAAGGCTATATCCGCGGCTATAAGACAGGAAATTGCGGAAGAGGTCGTAAAAATGAAGACTGAGAAGGGAATCGTTCCCGGTCTTGCCGTAATAATCGTGGGAGAAGATCCCGCCTCCCAGGTATACGTAAGAAATAAGGCGAAGGACTGCGAGGAAACGGGCATAAACTCTTTTGTACACGCACTTCCCGAAAACACTACAGAAGAGGAGCTCCTTTCGCTTGTACATAAGCTAAACGGTGATGACAGCGTTCACGGCATAATCGTTCAGCTTCCGCTCCCGAAGCATCTCAATTCTGACCTTATTATTAATAATATAGATGTAAACAAGGACGTGGATGCATTCCATCCCTATAACGTAGGTAAGATCATGATAGGCGACTATGAGCTGTTGCCTTGCACACCTGCGGGTGTTATGGCATTGCTCGAAAGAAGCAATATCGACGTGTCGGGCAAGAACTGCGTTGTAGTCGGCAGAAGCAACATTGTAGGCAAGCCTCAGGCAATGATGCTCCTCCACAAGAACGGAACGGTAACCGTTTGCCACAGCAAGACAAAGGACTTGGCGGAAAAGTGCCGCGAGGCGGATATCCTCGTCGTTGCGATCGGCAGAGCAAAGTTTATCACCGGTGATATGATCAAGGAGGGCGCTGTTGTAATCGATGTCGGTATGAACAGAGACGAAAACGGTAAGCTCTGCGGCGACGTTGACTACGAATCCGCCGAAAAGAAAGCTTCTTATATTACTCCCGTTCCCGGCGGCGTAGGACCTATGACAAGAGTAATGCTCTTGCAGAATACCTTGACTGCCGCAAAGAAAAGGATGAAATAATTTTTTTGGTGGACTTTTTGAAAAAGCTCCTGAATGTTTGTATCTAAACAATAAAAAAACGCCTTTCGGCGTTTTTTTGTTGTTTAGAGCGTATTACCATTCAATCAACATAACTGTGTTGTTTGCAATTTGTGAACTGTCAAACGTCATAGAAAGAAGATGTAGCTTGTCTATTAAATAAAGATGAGCATCTGTAAAATCAACTCCCTCAAAGGTTAATTGTTGTGTTTCTCCGGTGCAGTTTGCTATCATTAACGCGTGTTTCTTTCCGTTTGTAGCGGCTACTGCATAAAGTCCTTTTTTGTCGCACTTAATGTCGGCATTTACCTGCGTTCCGAGGGAGTAAAGTCTGCCGAATGCTGCGAATGAATAATAAGTAGAAACAGGTTCGTAGGTGAGCGGAGCAAAGAAGCCGCCATATGCCGAAGCTTGTATTCTGGTATCGTAGTAACAAGCCATATTGGTGTAAGAATTTTGCAACGCGAGCATCATTGAAGCTGCAGCTGCTGATGCGTAAGAGGAGCCGTGAAGTTCGTTTGTGTGAGCGTTATTCCATTCGTCGAGTATGTTTTCAACGTTGGAGTATCCGTATTCTTTTAAAGCTTTATCAACGAATTCATCCATAATAATCGTTTTTTCTACATCGTGATAACTGTGCCAAGAAAAGAAATCTAAAGGGGTGTTGTGAGATTTAACATATTTTAAAAAATCATAAAAGAAATTGAGGCGATAAATTGATTTATCGTATGTTGGACCTATAGGAATTTTGGGATAGTCGATCCCGTATTTTTCGGGCTCGTAAAATAAACCGCCAAAACCGCACGAACCGTATCCGCCGACTTTAATCTTGTCCCCAAAGCAATTTTTTAAGTGTTTTGATGTGATGTCATAAAGTTCAAAAAACTGTTCTGATGTGCCTGTCCATAATTGATTAAGCTCGGGGGTGACGTCGTTTTCGGGTTCACACCATATTTCCCAATATTTAATATCGTAAAAGAAGCCGTCAGACCATCCCTCATTGTAGTGTCTTATAATATGCTCACAAATTCTTGCCCATTTCGCATAGTCTTTAGGAGGATGAATCCTAAGTGCCTTAATGTGTACTTGGTTTTCGATTGTAACACCAAGTCTGTATATAGGTTTTAATCCATAAGAATTCATTGCTTCAAGCAATGAATCGGTAAATGAAAAATCGTAAGAATTTGGGTCAAATTCATCCGCATCAAAATCGCGGAAGATATTTGGAATATCAACAAAGCGGTTTGAACCAAAAGCTCCACCAACATCGTGTAAACGGGAATAAGGAATATTTGCATTTTTTAAGTGCTTTATGGGTGAAAAATCCAATTTGCGGAAACCGCCCGTATATGGGGGTTGTCCGACCGCGTGCATGGGTTTGATTTTTCTAAGTTTTTTTGACAAATCAACAGTAATTTTACTCATTTAAAAGTTCTCCTCTATGTTTATTGTTTGCATTTTTTGAGATGAATAATTGCAGCTACCACGAATACGGCAGAGAAAAGAGAAAGTAGCTGCGGTGCTGAAACTGCGCCGTTAAACAAGATAGCTCTGTTATTTTGCATGAAATCTACCAGAACGCCTGAAGTAAGGGTGGCTATAAACCCTATCACTCCTGCTGCGGCTTGACATATTGCTAAAGCATCTGCTCGTTCTTCGGGTGGGGTGCTGTCATAAACTAAATTTATTATCGCACTGTTTATTCCCCCCATCGCAATTCCACGCAAGATATAGTATGCCGCGAAAGCAATTATACCTATGTTTGAAAATGCAAATGAAGTACAAACGTATGCTATGCCGAGAAAATAAAAGCATTTTTCTATCATGAATTCAAAAGAGAATTTGTCGGCATATCTTCCCCATTTTCTTGAAATAGTTATTCGGCTGATACTTTCAAGCAGAGCTAAGAGGGAAATTGTTTTTAGACTTAACCCTAAATCTTTTATTTGATATGCACCAAAAAAAGGTACCGAAATATACGTAGAAATATAATAAAGAGAAATCGTTATTGCTGTGTTTAAAAGTTTTTTGTTTTTTCTGAACAGCTGAAACTTGGATAGGAGTTTTTTTGTTTTGGAGGGTGTGTTTGTAGGCGGGGAAGAAGTGTTTATTAAGCAGAGTGTGTGAACTGCAGATAAGGTCGTTATAATAAGAGCGCATATTATGAATGCCGAATTGCTTTTTCCGTTATTTATAAATTTGTCTATTACGGCTCCTGCCAAAAATGAAAATAATGCGCCTGATATAAGTGAAATTATTTCTTTGTTTGCTGTAAATATACCTCTTTTACTGTTTTCTACGGTTGACATCAGCCAGTTGATTTTTTGGGGGTGTGCAATATAATATGTAAGGTATGCGGAAAAAATTAAAAGCGTGAATATAAGAGTCTTATACTTTGTGGAAATACCTATAGTCGGAGTGATGTAAAGTAATAAAAACAATACTTGGTTTATTAGACTCATTCGTATAACAAATTTTTTGATATTCTTTGGTCTTATCGGTATTGACAGAAGTTGAAAAAGACACCCTAATGAAATTACAGATGATAGTATCCCTGTAAAACTGTCTGAAATGCCGATTGAGTTTGTAAGGGTTGCAAGAAATGAGCCCGAAACAAGTATTGATATTAAATATTCGAGAGCTGCTTGGGTTATGTACATACGATTGTCGAGCTTGGTTTGCTCTATGGTAAGCTTTAGCATAAAGTAACTGCCTTTCAAAAAAATAATTACAAAAAAATGATACCATATAGAATGAAAAAAACAATAGATTTCCTTACGAAAATTTTTCGTAAATATTGACATTCACCAAGAACAAACTATACTTTTATATAGGGTAATTGTTTCAAGGAAAAAAGAGGGGGATTGTATGAATTTATCAGAGCTTGCAAGTGTGGCGGGGGTATCGGTATCCACCGTGTCAAAGGCATTGAAAAATGCTCCTGACATTGGGGACGCGACAAAAGAAAGAATATGGCAACTTGCAAAGGAATACGGGTGTTACGGAAAATATTACTCCTCAAGATTTAATAAAAAAGTGATTGCAATAATATTACCCGAATTTGCAGGCAATCATTATGCGAATATAGTCGGGATGCTTGAAAGACTTATATATGACAGCGGGGCTGTGGCTGTTTGTGCAACTGATAAGTTTGAAAAGGGAAGACAAACGGAGCTTATTGATTACTTTATTTCTCATATAAAGGTAGACGGATTATTTGTTTTTCACCTAAAAGAGCCTTTAAAAAAAGGATATAAAAATGTTCCTATTGTTTCTTTTATAACTGCAGAGGATAAAGCTGTTGACAAAGTGAATGTTGATATGAAAGCGGCTATGGGGGAGTGGGTAAAGTATCTCTATGAATTGGGACATCGCAAAATTGCCTTTTTGGGTGAGGGGCTGACAAAAGGAAAAGGCGATAATTTTTTGGAGGCAATGAAAAAATATAAAGGGACTTGTCCGTATATATTTGAAAGCAGTCAACGTTTTGAAGCCGCGGGGGAGGAAAATGCGGAGCTTTTACTTTCGGAGGCGCCGGAATGCACCGCATTGATATGCGCATACGATAATATAGCATACGGGGCGGTAAAAAGACTTAAAGAAAAAGGGTATAGTATACCTCAGGATTATTCTGTTATCGGGTGCAATAATTTGAGCTTTTCAGAATATACCGATATACCATTGGCATCGGTTGATTTGAATGATGACGAGGTGGCAAAAAGCGCGTGGGAGTTGATGCAGAAAAAGCTGGACAATACGTATTATCAAGCGCTAAAACCCGTTGTTATACACGGAAGTCTTGTGATAAAAGCATCAATTGCGCCGCCGAGAAAATGAAAAAAATAATACCGAATATATTAATAAAGAAAATGTTAGAAAAAAATTAAAAAAGCTATTGACAAAACGAATGCAATAGTGATATAATATACTGCCGCATAATGTATAGGTCTGAAAAAAGGCTTTGAAATCACAAGCTTTTACCTATATTAGCGAGATTATAAAGAAGAGAGGTGCTTTTCGTGTTTGCAGTTATCGAAACAGGCGGAAAGCAGTACAAGGTCACAGAGGGTGACATCCTTTTCATCGAAAAACTCGGTGTTGAAGACGGAGAAAAAGTTACTTTTGATAAGGTAATGGCTTTGTCCGAGGGTGAAAAGACAACTGTAGGTGCTCCCTACGTTGAAGGCGCAACAGTTACTGCTAATGTTATCAAATCCGGTAAAGGTAAGAAGATTCTCGTTATGACCTACAAGTCCAAGAAGAACGAGAAGAAGAAAAAAGGTCACAGACAGCCTTACACTAAGGTACAGATTGAAAAAATCAACGGCTAAGGCATGATTAAGTTTACTTTTTTCAAACGTGATGGAGTTTATTACGGCTTTGAAGAAAAGGGTCACGCGGGATATGCCGAATCGGGAGACGATATAGTCTGCTCGGCGGTGTCGGCGATGACAATGCTTATAATAAATGCCATCGAGGTTGCATACGCATCGGACGTTGAGTATACCATAGACGAGGATACGACCGATATAAAAGTAGTTGCAAGGGGTGCTTTGGCAGAGTTTGAATCTGACGAAAGAAAGCGTTTTGCGATTTCCGGTCTTATCGAGGCATATTATTTACAGTTAAACGATATGCTTGAAGAGTACTATGATTATCTTGATGTATCCGAACAAGAAGATTAACATCAAAAAGAGGTGTAAATAACAATGTTGAGAATCAGTTTGCAGTTTTTCGCTCACAAAAAAGGTGTTGGTTCTACAAAGAACGGCAGAGACAGTGAGTCCAAAAGACTTGGTGTTAAGGCAGCTGACGGTCAGACAGTAACTGCAGGTAGCATTATTGTTCGTCAGAGAGGCACACACATTCGTCCCGGCGTAAACGTTGGTATCGGTACAGACGACACTTTGTTTGCATTGGTAAGCGGAAAAGTTAAATTCGAAAAGAAAGCACAGGGCAGAAAATACGCAAGTGTTTATGCTGACTAATTTTGCTTAGAAACAATACGGTATTTCCTGTTCACTGGGGAATACCGTTGTTTTGTGTCTAAAGACAACTTGAAAAAAGGAGAAAAACAGTATGAAAATTCTTGTTACAGGCGGAACGGGTTATATCGGCTCAAATACGGTCGTACTTTTGCTCAAGGCGGGATATGAGGTAGTTATTTGTGACAACCTTTACAATTCGCAGATCGAGGTTGTTGACAAGATCAAGAAGGTGACCGGCAAAGAGGTTGCATTCTACAAGACCGACATTCTTGACAGAGAAGGGCTCGACAAGATATTCAATGAACATAAGATAGATGCGGTAATTCATTTTGCGGGACTTAAGGCAGTAGGCGAATCTGTAGCAAAGCCTTTGTTCTATTACCACAACAATATTGAGGGCACCCTTGCGCTTTGCGAGGTTATGGCGGCGCACGGTTGTAAGTCCATCGTGTTCAGCTCGTCGGCAACCGTTTACGGCAAGCCCGAGAGCGTGCCGATCAGAGAGGATTTCCCCCTCAGCACCACCAACCCCTACGGAAGCACAAAGCTTATGATAGAGCAGATCCTGCAGGATCTTTACGTTTCCGACAACGAGTGGAACATCACCATTCTCAGATACTTTAACCCCATCGGTGCAGATGAGACAGGTACATTCGGTGAAAATCCGAACGGAATTCCCAATAACCTTATGCCCTACATCGTTAAGGTAGCAAACAAGGAGCTTCCTCACCTCAACGTATTCGGCAACGATTACGATACGGTTGACGGAACGGGTGTAAGAGACTATATTCACGTAGTTGACCTTGCAAACGGCCACTTGAAGGCACTTGACAAGCTTAACGGTGTAAATATATACAATCTCGGAACAGGCAACGGCTATTCCGTGCTTCAGCTTGTTAAGGCATTTGAAGAGCAGAACGGCATTGAAGTTCCTTATGTGATCGCCCCCCGCCGTCCCGGCGACATTGCTGAATGCTATGCAGATCCCGCCAAGGCATACAATGAGCTCGGCTGGAAGGCAGAAAGAGACGTTGTCGATATGGTCAAGTCTGCTTGGAACTTCTGCGTAAAGAACTTTAAGTAAGATAGACTCACAGTAAAACATAGAACACATACATATTTAGGACTGATAAAGACGGTTAGTTCTTGAATTTGTATGTGTTTTTTTGTGTTGAGATAGTAAGGATTTGTTTTTACGTAATAAAAAGGATAATATTCTTATAAATGTATTGAAAATAATAGAAAATATTGTAAGATTTATTTGTGTTTTGCTGTCTATATAGGTGAGGATATCTTCAGGAAATCCAATGAAAGGGAGGATAATAATGACCGATGATAAAATAGTTGAATTATACTGGGAGCGTTCGGAACGCGCGATCAGCGAGACCCAAAACAAATATGGGAAATATTGCTATTCTATCGCTTACAATATTTTAAAGAATCACGAAGACACGTCAGAGTGTGTAAATGATACATATTTTAAAGTTTGGAATTCTATTCCCGAGGCAAGACCGAATAAGTTATCTGCATTTCTGGGAAGAATAACCCGAAATACAGCCTTGAATATGTGTGAGGTTTATTCCGCGAAGAGACGGGGCGGAAATGAAATCGACATAGCATTGGATGAGCTTCTTGAATGTGTATCCGGCGAGACAGAAGGCGATAATGTAGAAATGATGTATCTGCGGGACGTTCTGAACAGCTTTATTGAAAAGCTTGGTGATGAAAGCAGAAATATATTTGTATGTAGGTACTGGTATATGTATTCATCCAAAGAAATCGCAGAAAAATATGATTTGACGATAACTAAAGTAGACGTTGCCCTTCATAGGGCGAGAAAAAAACTCAAGGATATTTTGATAAAGGAGGGGCTTTATTAATGACAAACAAGAAGCTTTTAAAGGCGATGTCGCTGATCGATGAAAAATATGTGGAGGCGGCGAAGGTTGCTATGATCAAAGGTGCGAAGAAAAAGAAAAGAAAATATATTGCGGCAATTGCGGCTTGCTTAGGCTTGCTGATGGGATCTGTTGTTATCGGGGGGCTAATGACGCGTGATTGGGAATCACCTGTCCCTGAAAGCAGTACTAAAGATGGTCTGACATCACCGAATGCAAATACGGGCGATGAAGAATTTGAAATAATTGACGGAAGTTTGCTTGCCTATAGGGGTAATTCTACTGAGGTGGTTATCCCGAATGAGGTCAAAGAGATAACACACAGGGCGTTTTTAGAAAACGATAACGTAAAAACAATAACTTCGCTTTATATCGGTGAAAACGTAGAGAATATACATAATGAGGCATTTGTCAGTCTTACGGGCTTACAAAAAATAGAGGTTGCAAAAAACAATGAATACTACGTATCCAAAGACGGTGTGTTGGGAAGAGTTGATGGAAGTGATTATTTTGCAGCTGCAATAACGTCGGAGGAGGCATCATATAGGTTTACTTCAGTTATAAACGAATTGCGTAAGCAGACGTCTGCCGATTGCAGTTTTTCAAACGTCATGATAGGTCAGGGGCGCTTGAAATTACAATTTGAAGAGGGGCAAAAATGCAGGATAGTATCCGTCAGTGCACTTGGATATACCAAGGAGCTTTTGGGAATGTATGCCGAAGGCGGGTTATACTCGACTGATACCGGTGAAGCTTACACGATTTCATTTGTTTCTTCTGAGGGAAGTGAAACGGCATTGATTTTTACAAAAGAAGGATTGTATGAAATAAGCTGTTCCGATTGTAAGAAGGGGGCGGAATGTTCTTTTCATACTAAATTTTCCTTGAAACACGCCGGAAAAGAAGTTGTGTTTGACGGGAGAAAAACAAACTGGAAGACGAGTAAATATTACTATGAAGATCTGACAGGTGACGGTTCTTTCGAGCTTGTAGCTGTGTTTGTATGGGGGACGGGAACCGGTGCCCACGAAGAAGATATATATATATTCGAAGCGAATACTCTTAGTCAGTATCGTATAGAGGATATGTCTGAATCATTAGGCGAGCACGTTGTTTTTTCTGCCGACGAAACGACTTATAAGATTAGCACGACAGGAAAAGATTATTTGATAAATAAGGCTGTTTTGGAAAGTGAACGTGAGCATTTAGGGGAAGTTGTTTCTGCAAACAATATATACAGGTATTCCGTAGAAAATGGCCAAATAGTATACAGAACAAAATGTTTTGTCAGTCCGACGGAAACTATAGGCGAGATATCGGTTACTATGATGTATACAAATGACGGGTTTGTGTACTCTCGTTCCGACTATACGGCAACAAACGAAGCAATTAATGATGCTACTATAGAAATGTCATATACGTAAATTGGAATGAGGCGATAGTAAATTTAGAAAAATATAGAAAAATGAAAGAAAAAAACTTGACAATTTTGCCGTTATGTTGTACAATAAACTGTAATTAATGCGATGATGAAGAGAGTAGCATAAGATTTTTTCATTCAGAGAGCCGCCGTAAGGTGAAAGGGCGGTATGAAGAACTTTTGCGAAGAACACTTCGGAGCAGGCAAAAGAAAGCCGTTTATCGGTGATTAGAATTGCACGGGTGGCGCCACGACAGAGCGTTTTAAATGAGAGGACTTTTTGCAGAGGCAGAATGTCAATTTGGGTGGTATCGCGGAAGACGTCTTTCGTCCCATGATTTTTGGGATGAAATGCGTCTTCTTTTTGTTTTATATTGCTGATTATCCCACGGTAAATTTGTAAAAAATAAAAACAGTATATATTAGGAGAAAAAACTATGATCAGAACACATACCTGTAACGAATTGAACGTCGAACACATCGGACAAAGCGTTGTGCTTTGCGGATGGGTAGACACGATCAGAGACCACGGCGGTGTAATCTTCGTTGACCTCCGTGACCATTACGGCATCACACAGACTGTCCTTTCCGATGACTCAATGCTCAAAAATGTGACCAAAGAAACAGTTATCTCGGTCAAGGGTGTTGTAAGCAAGAGAGACGAAGAAACCGTAAACGCAAAGCTTGCAACGGGCTACGTAGAGGTAAAGGTAGAGAGCCTTGAGATCCTCGGTCCCTGCCGCAATGCGCTTCCTTTTGAAATTTCCGCATCCACACAGACAAGAGAGGACGTAAGACTTAAGTACCGTTTC
>JAFSAM010000051.1 GCA_017441005.1 Clostridia bacterium
GATGTATTTGTTTTTTATGTGCCATGTGAAAGGTTTGTGCGTAGAGGTGGAGGGAGCAAAAACTCTATTAAACATAAATAGTACAAATAAAAAGGTCTGTACAAGCTTACATAGCCTGCACAGACCAAGAGAGTCAAGTTCTTTGCCAAGCTTTCTCCGAAAGAAAGCGGGGGAGTCTTGAGCCCTTTTTTCAAAAGGGTTCAAGTGCCAAGCTTTCTCCGAAAGAAAGCGGGGGGTTATTTATCCATAACCATTTCGAGGACCTTCTTTTCGTGGCGCGCGAGGTTACCGGTTCTTATGATATGGCGCGGGCATTTCATTGCGCACTCGCCGCAACCCGTACACTTATCATAATCGATGGATGCAACGAAATTCTCAATTTTTATTGCGCCTGCCTCGCAGTTCTTTTCGCATATACGGCATCCGATACAACCGACATCACAGTTTTTGACCGTCATTTTACCGTTATCGACCGACATACAGCCAACCCAATACGCGCTATGGTATGGAATCAGCTTAATTATATTCTTAGGACAAGCGGAAACGCAAGCACCGCATCCCGTACACTTATCATAATCGATCTTTGCTACTCCGTCTTCAATTTTTATTGCATTGAAATTACATTTTGCAACGCAAGTTCCGTAGCCGATACATCCGTTCAGACAAACCTTCGTACCGCCGCCGAGCTTTACAGCCGCCAAGCAGTCCTTCGGTCCCTCATAAATGTACTTCATTCTAACTTTATCGTGAGTACCCGAGCACATGACCTGTGCGCGCATTCTGACCGCTGCCTCTGCCTCAACACCCATGACCTTGCTGATCTTTTTCACGTTTTCCTCGCTCGTCGCACGGCAAGAGTTTGTTTTCGCCTCGCCTCGCTCGATTGCCTCTGCAAGAGCCTTACAGCTTGCATATCCGCAACCGCCGCAGTTCGCTCCCGGCAAAAGCTCGACGATCTCATCGACCCTTGGGTTACTTTTTACGGCGAATATCTTTGAAACAAAAGCCAACATCAGTCCGAGGACCAGTCCTATTGCGGCAAACGATACAAAAGCCGCTATAATATTATTCATAAGCCACGCCTCCTTAACCTATGCTCATTCCGGAGAATCCCATAAATGCCATAGCGATCAAGCCGGCGGTAATGAGCGCGATGGGAGTTCCCTTAAATGACGGAGGTGGATTCGAAAACTGCATTCTTGCTCTTACTCCGGCGAAAATGAGTATTGCCATTGTAAAGCCTACTCCCGACGCACAGCCGAATATCACCGAGGTAATAAAGTCATAACCGTTCTGGATATTCAACAGAGCCGCACCGAGAACCGCGCAGTTTGTGGTGATAAGCGGCAGATAGATACCGAGCGACTCATAGAGGGCGGGCACCTTGCTCTTCAAGAAAAACTCGATCATCTGAACGAGTGCCGCGATTATCAAAATAAACGCTATCGTCTTTAAATATTCAAGCTCAAACGGGACAAGCACGAAGGTATACACGCAATACGTAACAGCGCTCGACAGAGTCATTACGAATATTACGGCACAGCCCATACCGAAAGCCGTCGACGGGTTCTTCGAAACACCGAGGAAGGGACAGCATCCGAGGAACTTTGAAAATATAAAGTTGTCGATAAATACTGCCGACACAACGAGCAACAGTATACCCGATAAGGTCATTTCCATATTCCCGCCTCCCTTTCAAGTCTCCGTTTTTCGTATTCCTGCTCTTCTACATACTTCTTTCTTCTTGCCTGGAGCTTTTGCACCAACGCGATCACTATTCCTAAAGTGATAAACGCACCGGGAGGCATTATGAACAGTACGGCAGGCTCATACCACGAGCCGAACACCTGAATTCCGAACACCGTTCCCGCACCGATGATCTCTCTTATTGAGCCCAAAATTACAAGCGCAAAGGTAAAACCGAGCCCCATCGAAAGACCGTCGATCACCGATGGCAACACCTTATTCTTGGATGCAAATGCCTCTGCCCTTGCAAGAATTATGCAGTTTACTACTATAAGGGGAATAAACAGTCCGAGCGAATTGCTGAGCGAAGGCAAATATGCCTTGATCAACAGCTCGAGCGCACTTACAAATCCCGATATTATTACTATATATGACGCAATTCTTATCTGGCTTGGGATATATTTTCTCAAAAGCGATATAAAAAAGTTTGAGCACATAAGCACAAGCACAACGGACAGACCCATTCCCAAAGCATTGGTTGCATTGGTCGTAGTAGCAAGTGACGGACACGTTCCGAGAAGCTGTACGAATACGGGGTTATTGGT
The DNA here is from genome assembly GCA_017441005.1 of Clostridia bacterium. Taxonomy (GTDB): domain Bacteria; phylum Bacillota; class Clostridia; order Oscillospirales; family CAG-272; genus RGIG1995. The sequence continues at coordinate 2,292 of JAFSAM010000051.1, forward strand.
TATAATTCCGTCTTTGAATTGAGCGAGAAAGCCGCTTTCTTTCTTCATCGTACCCCTCCTTCGCCTGCACCATCGGAAGCATTGTTTTTGAACAAATCAAGATTCAGCGCCGCTTCGACACCTTTTTTTACCGCCCTTGACGAAACGGTCGCACCGGAAATGGTATCGTATTCCGAAACACTTTCTCCGTTAAGGCCGCTAAAGCCCGAAAGGAACGACTTATCCTGCACCTTTGTACCCACTCCGGGGGTATCGGATATCGACGTGATCTCGACACCGACACACGAGCCTTTCCTGTCAACACCAACGATTATGCCAATCTCCGCCTTGAAGCCTACGGGATTCGTCTGCACTCCGTAGCCCAGCACCTCGCCCTTACCGTAAACCTCGTATACGGCAACAACGGGAGTCTCATACTCACCATCGACCACCTTGATACCGTCACAGCCGTCGAACATACTACTCAAAGCATTCTCCATAACTGCAAGCTCGTTTGACGCTATTTTATCCTTGGTAATAGAGTTTACAAACGCCAAAAGTCCCGCGGTCAGAGCAGATATCAAGAGCAAAGTTAAGCTGATCTTGACATAATACTTAAAGTTTTCCTGCTTCTTGTTGCTTATTCTTTTGTCTATTTCCATATTTATCTTGTTACTGATATTCATGATTTCTTTTCAACACCTCCGAACTTTGAAGGTCTTGTAAACATATCGAGATACCATACGAGCAGGTTCATGATCATAATGGCAAACGATACACCCTCGGGATACTGCCCGAAATATCTTATTACTATCGTAATAACACCGCATCCGACGCCGTAGATCAACCGTCCCCAATTTGTTACAGGGGAGGTCACGTAATCGGTCGCCATAAATATCGCACCGATCATAAGTCCGCCGCCGAACACCTGATACGCAACAAAACGCCAGGTCTCCATATCACCCTGCGGGAAAATAAATGCCAACAATGCGACTGTTCCTATGTATGCTACGGGAATATGCCACTTTATAACTCTTCTGATCAAAAGATACAGACCGCCGAGCGCCAACAAAATGGCGGAAACCTCACCGATACAGCCGTCTATGTTGCCGATGACAGTATTGCGGAGTCCGTCTGCGGGCAACATACCCTTATTGAGTGCGGTCAGAGGAGTCGCAGATGCGACACCGTCGACACCGACAACGCTGCTGAACGACATCTGTGTGGGCCAAGCAAGGAACAAAAATACTCTTGCGGCGATCGCGGGGTTAACAACGTTTTTACCGATACCGCCAAACAGCTGCTTTACGATTATGATTGCAAAAAAGCTGCCTATTATCGGTATCCAGATCGGAACCGACACGGGAAGACAGAGCGCAAGCAGTAAGCCTGTTACCGCCGCCGAGCCGTCTCTGACGGTTACCGGTACGTTCATAAAAAACTGGAATATCGCTTCAAAAGCAACAGCCGATATCACCGAGGCAAGTACAACCCCCAGTGCACGCCAGCCGAACACGTATACACCCCACACGGTCGCGGGAATGAGCGCGATTATGACGTCGAACATCAGTGTGCCCGTTTTCTCGGGATTCTTTATATGGGGAGCGGCTGTGACTGTTAACGGATTTTTTGTGTAATCAGTGTTCAACTCACTTTTCCCCCTTTTCTTCGGTATTTTCTGTCTTTTCGGTATTATCTTTGTTTTCGGCTTCCTTCTTTTCTGCCTCTTTCATTGCTGCCGCCGCCTTTTCTGCGCGTATCTGCTCCATTATCTTGCCCTTGGCAACACGGATCGTCTGCACTATCGGCACGTCGGCGGGACAGTCATACGAGCAGCAGCCGCACTCGACACATCCGAGGATATCAAACTGCCTGCACTTGTCAAGCTGTCCCTCCTTCGCAAATGCAACGAGGTAGTTCGGCATAAGATGCATCGGGCAGTGGCCCACGCATCTTCCGCAGTGTATGCAGGATGGCTGTTCTGTCTGTCTCTTTCTCTGCTGCTTTGAAAATACTATTACGGCAGACGTTCCCTTGACGGTAGGTGCGTACATCTTCCACTGCGCAACACCCATCATAGGTCCGCCGAATATGATCTTGTGCGGCTCTTTTACAAGTCCGCCGCAGTAATCTATCAGCTCGTTTATAGGTGTTCCCAGGCGAACGCTCAGGTTCTTCGGATCTCTTATACAGTCGCCGTCGACCGTTACAAATCGCTCGATCAGAGGCATACCTGTCGTTACGGCATCGTATACCGCCGCCATCGTTTCGGCATTGATTATCATGCATCCGACCTCAAACGGCAGATGTCCCGAGGTAAGCTCTTTACCCGTCAATGCGTATATGATCTGTCTTTCGTCGCCCTGCGGATACTTGGTCTTCATCACGCAGATGTCGGCGATTCTTTTGGATTCGTTCAATTCCTCGAGCTTATCGATCGCGTCCTTCTTATTATCCTCGATCGCAATATATCCTTTTTCAAGTCCCAAAACCTTCAAAAGGATCTCGAGTCCGCCGAGAACGCGCTCGGGCTGTTCGAGCAAAAGTCTGTGGTTGACCGTAATATAGGGCTCGCATTCGGCACAGTTTACTATCAGATACTCTATCTTGCCCGCCCCCGAGCTCAGCTTTGCATAAGTCGGGAAGGTTGCTCCGCCGAGACCGACGATTCCCGCCTTCTTGGTTATCTCGATAACGTCATCGAGAGTAAGCTCATCAACAGACTTGCCTATCGGGGCTATATCGGGCGAAAGTCGCTCCTCAAAATCGTTTGCAATAACGATCTGCCCCGTCTTGACTCCCGATGCACTCGTCTTTACCTCGATCGACTCGACAACACCCGATACCGATGCGTGAACGGGACATCCGAGTCCGCCCTCAACGTTACCGATAATCTGACCCTTGTCGACCGTGTCTCCCTTTTTCACAAGCGGTACGCAAACACCGCCTATATGCTGTGACAACGGTATATACACTTTTTTCGGTAAAGGCATTTTTTCAATCGCCTTACCCGCAGTGTTCTTGTTCTGCGGAGGGTGAACTCCGCCTCTGAATGATAATTTCAAAGTAATTATCTCCTTTTTACGATATCTTTTGTCGTATGCTTCTTACATTGTCTGTTTAAACGCCTATTATATGATATATAACATTAAAATTATATTATATTTCGGGCAAAAAAACAATAGTATGTCTGAAAATTTCTTGTCTATTTGACATTATTGCGTTTTTTTCAATCAATTCATTGCAAAAAATAAGCCCGACTCAAAAAGAATAATTTTTTTTGTAAAAATCACTTGACAAATAATATGTGTTGTGTTATACTATTCGAGCGTTCCGCTGGAACGGATATAATGGCGGAATAGCTCAGCTGGCTAGAGCATCCGGTTCATACCCGGCAGGTCGTTGGTTCAAATCCGACTTCCGCTACCATATCAGGCCCGTTGGTCAAGCGGTTAAGACACCGCCCTTTCACGGCAGTAACGGGGGTTCGATTCCCCCACGGGTCACCACAAAAAAAGACATCCGATTTTCGGATGTCTTTTTTTGTGCGTCATCATACTCCAAGGGGGGAATCGAACGCAGTGAAAAAAACGTTCCGGGGGATCGTTTTTTGAACGGTGACCGAAGCTTTTTGCTTTATTTGTTTTTTATGATATAATTATTTAATAATTGAACCTTTTGACCTTTTGTTTCGACTGTATAAGTGAAATCGATTTCAAACTCTTTTATTGGGAGGTGATAATGTGAATGAATTTGATGCGCTGTTGCAAGATAATATTGTGTTACTTCAGCGGTACGTAAATTTCAAGGTCAACAATAAGCACGATGCAGAAGACCTTATTCAAGATATATGTCTTGCCGCTACAGTCGGTTTTGATTCTTTGAAAAATATATCATCTTTCAAGGCTTGGCTGTTTGGCATTGCCAAACACAAATGCAACGACTATTACAGACAAAAAAGCAAGAATATGAATATCCCTTTAGATTCTTTGCCCGAATCTGCATTAAGTATCGGAAGATTTGGCATTACCGAGCAAAGCGGTGTACGTGACACGTTAGATACCCTTTCCGACAAAGAAAAACAAATTTTATATTTGTATTTCTTTATGGATCTGTCACAAGAAGATATTGCAAAAAAGCTTTCCGTTCCTCTCGGTACCGTAAAAAGCCGCCTGCACTATGCGAAAGAAAAATTCAAACAACATTACCCTTACAAAATAACATCAAAAGGAGAGCAGAACATGAAAAAACTACCGGAATACTTACCCGAATATAAAATTGTAAGATCAAAACTTGATCCGTTTGCCGTTAAATGGGAGGAGCTTCAAGGCTGGTTGATGATTCCGCGTATCGGAAACGAGCTGACATGGGGATTGTTTGATATACCGTCAAGAAAGCGAACGGAATACACCGAAATGAAGGCGGTCGGCAAAGCGGAAATACACGGCATAGAGGGGGTCGAGATATCTGCCATCCAATACGGTGCTGAAGATTACTATCGAACAGGCTCTGTCGATAAAACTGAGCGCAGATTTGTGGCTCAGCTCACCGATACGCATTGCCGTTATCTTGCCGAAAGCCATATCGAAAACGGAGTTCGCAAGCTTTACACCTTCCTTGACGGAGATGATTTTACAAATAACTGGGGATTTGGAGAAGACAACTGCGGAAATGAGGTTAACATTTCTGCAAAAGGACTTTTGAAACGCAATGACAACATCATTACCGGTCATCCGGAAAAGGAAGTATTGGATATCGTTGGTCGTTATACAGTTACCCTCGGCGAAAAAGCCTACGACACTGTTTGCGTTATGGACATTCAATGCTTTAATGACGGAGTGGCGTCCGAGCAATATCTTGATAAAAACGGACGTACTATACTTTGGCGCAGGTTTAACAAAAACAATTGGGCATACAAGCGCTACGGCAAAACCTGGACAGAGATGCTTCCCGAAAACGAAACACTGATCATTAACGGTGAAACATACGTGCATTGGTACGATTGCATCACCGATTACGTTATCTGACCATCACACACAAAAAAGCGTTTACGGATATTTATCCGTAAACGCTTTTTATTTATTCTATGCTTTCGAGATCTGCCTTTGTCTCGCAGTAAATGCAACGGTAAACCTTGTTGTCCTCGTCGCACAGCTTGAATACGTGCTGTAATTCCTGCTCAACTGTGGTTATGCATCTGGGATTCTTGCATTTCAAAAGACCTGTGATCTTTTCGGGAAGTGCGATCTTCTCTCTCTTTACGACCTTGCTGTCCTTGATTATATTCACGGTTACGCCGGGGTCGACAAAGCCCAAAATATTAAAATCAATATCGATCAGTCCGCTGATCTTGATTATATCCTTCTTGCCCATCTTTTCGGATTCGGCATTTACGATGACCGCTACCGAGCAATCGAGCTCGCCCAGCTTCAATACGTCATAAAGCTTCATGCCTCTTCCAGCCTTGATGTGATCAAGTACGATTCCCTCTTTTATCTGTCCGACTATCATACCTCTACCTCCAAAAGCTTAAGTATCAATGCCATACGCATATATTTGCCGTTAAGCACCTGCTTGAAGTAACAAGCTCTCTTGTCGTCGTCGACGGCAACAGATATCTCGTTTACTCTGGGCAGCGGATGCATTATGCAAAGGTCATCCTTCGCTCCGCTGAGCTTTTCGGGTGTAAGGATATATGTATCCTTGAGTCTGATATAATCAGCCTCATTAAAGAATCTTTCCTTCTGCACTCTTGTCATATAGAGTATATCAAGCTCGGGCATTGCCTCCTCAAGGCTCTTGACTTCTTTGTATTCGATACCCTTGGGGATCAGCACGTTCTGCTTGACGTAATCGGGGATCTTGAGTTCATCAGGCGAGATCATAACGAATCTTACGTTGCTGTATCTCGACATTGCGCTTATAAGCGAATGCACCGTTCTGCCGAACTTGAGGTCTCCGCAAAGACCGATCGTCAAACTGTCGAATCTGCCCTTTTCTCTCTTTATGGTCAAAAGGTCTGCCAATGTCTGTGTGGGATGGTTGTGACCGCCGTCACCCGCATTGATCACCGGTACTGTCGCCTTCAGGCTCGCAACGTAGGGGGCGCCCTCCTTGGGATGACGCATTGCGATTATGTCGGCATAGCAGCTGATCGTTCTTGCAGTATCGGAGATGCTTTCGCCCTTCGCGGACGAGCTGCTCGATGCCTCGGAAAATCCGATCACATTGCCGCCGAGCTCGTACATTGCCGCCTCAAAGCTGAGTCTCGTTCTTGTAGAAGGCTCAAAAAACAGCGTTGCAAGCTTCTTGCCGCGGCATGCATCGGCATACTTTTTAGGGTTTGCGATTATGTCCTCTGCCGTATTCAAAAGACCGTCTATCTCTTCCAAAGAAAGGTCCATTATATCAATAACGCTTCTCATTTTCCCTCTCCTTTTTTGAGTTTATTTTTATGCCTTAGCACCGTTGACTGCAAGATAATTCTTAATTCTGTCAACATTTTCCTTGTTTGCGGGGTCTTCCTCGAGATACTCGATTATATCGTAAACGTCAACTACGGAGTATACGGGGAAGCCGAATTCCTGCTCCAATTCTCCCATTGCGGACATATCGGTCTTGCCCTTCTCTTTTCTGTCTACCATTACGAAAACAGCGGCAACCTTTGCACCCTTGACAGAAGAAAGTATCTCCATGCTTTCGCGGATAGCCGTTCCGGCTGTAATAACGTCCTCAACGATTACGATCTCCTCGCCCTCCTTGGGTACGTAGCCTACGAATACGCCGCCCTCTCCGTGGTCCTTAACCTCTTTTCTGTTGAAGAAGAAGGGCACGTCAAGTCCCTGCTTCGAAAGAGCGACCGCAGAAGAAACTGCAATGGAAATGCCCTTGTATGCAGGTCCGTAAAGAACTGTTTTCTTGTTTCCTACCTTGTCGAGATATGCCTTCGCATAAAACTCTCCGAGCTTGGAGATCTGGTCACCGGTCTTGATGTCGCCGGCATTTATAAAATAAGGAATTCTTCTTCCGCTCTTTGCAATGAAATCACCGAACTTCAATACTCCGGCAGACTGCAAAAACTGTATAAAATCTCTCTTATAGCTTTCCATTTTTTATTCTCCTTTAATGTCAAAATCAGTCGACAAACTCTTTTACGCATCTTCTGTATGCGGCAACCGGATCTTCAGAAGCGGTGATAGGTCTGCCCACAACAATGTAGTCAGAGCCGATCTTCTTTGCCTGCTCGGGGGTCATTACTCTTACCTGGTCGCCGATGTCACCGTCAGCGAAACGCACACCGGGAGTTACTGTTACGAAATCCTTACCGCAGGTATCGTGCACCTTGCCTGCCTCAAGGGGAGAACAAACTACGCCGTCAAGACCTGCTGTCTTTGCGTTCATGGCATAGTGCATAACCGTCTTGTCAATGGGAGCATCGATCAAAAGCTCCTGTCTCATTCTTTCTTCGCTTGTGGAGGTAAGCTGTGTTACCGCAATAAGCATCGGACGTGTGCCGTCTGCCTTTGTAAGTCCCTCGATCGCTGCTTCCATCATCGCGATCGTACCCGATGCGTGAAGGTTTGTCATATCAACATCGAGATTCGACAAAACTGACATTGCCTTTTTTACGGTATTGGGAATATCGTGAAGCTTCAGATCGAGGAATATCTTGTGTCCTCTTTCCTTGATCTCTCTTACGATCTGCGGACCCTCCGCATAATAAAGCTCCATACCGATCTTCACAAAAGGCTTTTCTTCCTTGAATTTATCGAGAAAGTCCATAACCGCCTTTTTTGTTGAAAAATCGCATGCAATAATAACGTCTCTTCCCATTAGTGTGCCCCTCCTATTATATCTTTAAGATCTTTGATTCCGTATTTTTCCATAACCCTCGGCAGATCATCAATGATGTTCTTGCAAGCGTAGGGCTCGATCAAGTTAGCCGCGCCCACCTCGACTGCAGTCGCACCCGCGAGCATCATTTCGATCACGTCCTCGGCGGTAGAAATGCCGCCCATACCGACTATCGGTATTTTAACCGCTTCATACACCTGATATACCATACGAATGGCAACGGGCAGAATTGCAGGACCCGAATAACCGCCCGTCTTGTTTGCGATTATCGGCTTCTTTGTCTTGAGGTTTATTCTCATACCCATCAGGGTATTAATCATACTTATTCCGTCTGCTCCCGCGTTTTCGCAGGCAGCTGCAATACCTGCAATATCTGTTACGTTGGGCGAAAGCTTGATGATCACCGGCTTCTTTGTCGCCGCCTTGACCGCCTTCGTTACCTCGTAAGCCGATTCGGCAGACGTGCCGAAGCTCATTCCGCCGCCGTGCACGTTGGGACAGCTGATGTTGACCTCGAGCCAACCTACCTGCTCTTCCTTGTCGAGCTTTTCGCAGGTGTAAACGTAATCCTCAACGGCAAAGCCGCTTACGTTTGCCATAACCTTCTTGTTGAAAACCTGTGAAAGCTTAGGCAACTCCTCGCTTATTACCTTTTCGACACCGGGATTCTGCAGTCCGACTGCATTGAGCATACCCGATGCACACTCAGCAATTCGGGGTGTGGGATTGCCGAAACGGGGATCCTTGGTCGTTCCCTTGAAGCTGAACGTGCCGAGGCAGTTTATATCGTAAAGCTCCGCAAACTCGTAGCCGAAGCCGAACGTACCGCTTGCGGGAATTACGGGATTGTCTATCTCAATTCCGCAAAGGGAGATCTTTGTGTTTACCATATTATCTCCTCCTTTTCAAGAACCGGTCCGTCCTTACAGATTCGCTTATTTCCGTACTTGGTCTTGCAGGTACAACCCATACAAGCGCCGAAGCCGCAGCCCATTCTTTCCTCAAAGCTGAACTGACCGCTTGTTTTTATCGCATTGTATACAGCCTTCAGCATAACCTCGGGACCGCAGGTGTACACGTAAGTGTAGTCTCCTACCATACCTACAGCATCGGTAACAAAGCCCTTTGTTCCGACGCTTCCGTCAACGGTGGTAACGTAAACCTCAGCTCCGAGCTTCTTGAACTCTTCCTCGTAGAAGATCTCTTCAGCCTTGTTGAAGCCGAGTATCACGCTTACGCTTTTGCCCTCGGATATAAGTCTCTTTGCCAATGCGTACATAGGCGGAACACCGACACCGCCGCCGATAAGCAAGGGGGATTCACCGCTCTTTGCACTGTTGTAGCCGTTGCCGAGTCCTGTCAGAACGTCGACCGACTCGCCGACATTCATTTTTGCCATCTGCTCCGTTCCCTTGCCAACTACCTTGTAGACGAGGGTGAGAGTCTTATCGGAATAGTCGCAAACCGATATGGGGCGGCGGAGGTACAAGCCCTCTAATTTCAGGTTCACGAACTGACCGGGGGTAATACCCGAAGTATCACCCTCCAGCACCATTTCGTAAACGTCTTTTGCTATATTTTTGTTGGATATAATCTGAAATATCGTCTGTTTCATCATATTCCTCGCATTTTTTGTACTTAAGCGTCGATCGTGGAGATCGTCAAAGTCGTCTCTTCAAGAACGTCAAGGAGAACTCTTACTGTATCGAGAGAGGTAAACATTGTTACGTTGTTCTCGGTAGCGTACTTTCTGATCTCGAAGCCGTCGCGTGTTGTACCGGAGGATGAAGGATCGCTCGTATTGATAACGTACGCGATGTGTCCCTGACGGATAGCGTCTGCCAATTCATCGGCATCCTCGGAGAGCTTCTTGATTATATGAGTGCGGATTCCGTTTTCCTTAAGGAACTTAGCCGTTCCAGCTGTTGCCTCGATGTTGAAGCCGAGGTTGTAGAAGCGGCGGATAAGAGGAAGTGCCTCCTCCTTGTCACAGTCTGCGATCGTAGCGAGCACAGTACCGTAGTTCTGGAGGTGCATACCCGATGCCTGAAGCGCCTTGTAAAGTGCACGGTAGAACTTGTCGTCATAACCGATCGCCTCACCCGTGGACTTCATTTCGGGAGAGAGGTAAGCATCAAGTCCGCGAAGCTTGTTGAACGAGAATACCGGCACCTTTACGTACCATCTCTTCTTTTCCTCGGGATAAAGCGAGAAGATTCCCTGCTCCTTAAGAGACTTGCCGAGAATTACCTCGGTCGCAATGTCTGCCAAGCTGTAGCCCGTTGCCTTCGAGAGGAAGGGAACCGTTCTTGAAGAACGGGGGTTGACCTCGATGATGAACACCTCTTCGTTCTTGTCAACGATGAACTGGATATTGTAAAGACCTACGATTCCGATTCCGAGACCGAGCTTCTTTGCATACTGAAGGATCGTTCCCTTTACCTTGTCGGAGATCGAGAAAGCGGGGTATACGCTTATGGAGTCACCCGAGTGAACGCCCGTTCTCTCAACGAGCTCCATAATGCCGGGGATGAACACGTCGTGTCCGTCGCAGATCGCATCGACCTCGACTTCTTTACCGCTGATGTACTTGTCAACAAGAACGGGCTTGTCCTCGTCGATCTCAACGGCTGTCTTGAGGTAGTGGCGAAGCTGTTCCTCGTTTGCAACTATCTGCATTGCACGTCCGCCGAGAACGAATGAAGGACGTACAAGCACGGGGTAGCCTATCTTTGCCGCTGCGGCAACACCGTCTTCTATCTTTGTAACGGCTCTGCCCTCGGGCTGAGGAATATCCAGCTCCTTGAGAAGCTTCTCGAATGCATCTCTGTTCTCTGCCTTGTCGATAGCCGCACAGTCTGTGCCGATTATCTTGACGCCGAGATCATGGAGAGGCTGAGCAAGGTTGATCGCAGTCTGACCGCCGAGGGATGCGATTACGCCCTCGGGCTTTTCAAACTCGATGATGTTCATAACATCCTCGGGAGTAAGGGGCTCGAAATAGAGCTTGTCTGCCGTTGTATAGTCTGTCGAAACCGTTTCGGGGTTGTTGTTGATGATGATCGCCTCGTAGCCCGAGTTCTTGATCGTGCTTACTGCGTGTACCGTGGAATAGTCGAACTCGACACCCTGGCCGATTCTGATTGGACCTGCACCAAGTACAACGATCTTCTTTCTGTCGGTGAGAACCGATGCGTTTTCGCCTGTGTAGGACGAGTAGAAGTAAGGAATGTATGCGCCTGTATGACAGGTATCTACCATTCTGAATACGGGGAAGAGATTGTGCTGTTTTCTGAACTTGAATACCTCAAGCTCCGTGCACTTCCACATTCTTGCAACATACTTGTCGCTGAAGCCCATCTTCTTCGCAACCTTAAGCGTTTCAAGGTCAAATGCGTGCTCCTTGAGAGAGGTTTCCATATCGACTATGTTCTTGATAGCCTCAAGGAAGAACGGTGTGATCTTTGTAATATCGTGTATTTCGGCAACGGTAGCACCGCGGTAGATAAGCTCTGCGATCGCAAAAATGTTGTCGTCGCGGAACTCGCTGATGTATTCGCGAAGCTCTGTGTCCGTCATATTGTCAAACTTGTGGTGATAAATGTGGTTTACACCGACCTCGAGCGAGCGAATACCCTTGAGCAAGCATTCCTCGAGGTTTGAGCCGATACCCATTACCTCACCCGTCGCCTTCATCTGTGTGCCGAGGTGGTTGGAGGCTGTGGTGAATTTATCGAACGGGAATCTGGGAAGCTTTGCAATTACGTAGTCAAGCTTGGGCTCGAATGCCGCATTGGTGTTTGCGATCTTGATCTCCTCAAGCGTCATGCCGACAGCGATCTTTGCCGTAACACGGGCAATGGGATATCCGGACGCCTTGGATGCAAGTGCGGACGAACGGGAAACACGGGGGTTGACCTCGATGAGGTAGTAGTTGCTTGAATGGGGGTCAAGCGCAAACTGGACATTACAACCGCCCTTGATCTTAAGCGCTTTGATCAGCTTGATAGCCGAATCGTTAAGCATCTTTTCGTCTTCCTTGGAAAGTGTCATAATGGGAGCAACAACGAGCGAGTCGCCTGTGTGAACGCCGACAGGGTCGATGTTTTCCATACCGCATATTGTGATAGCGTGGTCGTTCGAGTCACGCATTACCTCAAATTCTATTTCCTTGTAGCCCTTTACGCTCTTCTCTACGAGAACCTGGTGAACGGGAGAAAGCTTGAATGCGTTAACGCCTACCTCGCAAAGCTCCTCTTCGTTGTTTGCGAAGCCGCCGCCCGTACCGCCGAGGGTGAATGCGGGACGGAGAACAACGGGATATCCGATCCTCTTTGCCGCTTCCTTGGCTTCTTCAAGGCTGTATGATATCTCAGAGGGAATGGTGGGCTCACCGATCGATTCGCAAAGCTCCTTGAAAAGCTCTCTGTCCTCCGCTCTTTCGATACTCTCGCTGCTTGTTCCGAGAAGCTCGGTGTGGCATTCCTTGAGAATACCCTTCTTTTCAAGCTGCATAGCAAGGTTAAGTCCCGTCTGACCGCCGATTCCCGGAATGATGGCGTCGGGTCTTTCATATCTCAAAATTCTTGCAACGTATTCAAGTGTCAAAGGCTCCATATATACCTTGTCGGCAATTACCGTGTCGGTCATAATGGTAGCGGGATTGGAGTTTACAAGCACTACCTCGTAGCCTTCTTCTCTGAGCGCAAGACAAGCCTGCGTACCGGCATAGTCAAACTCTGCCGCCTGACCGATAACTATAGGACCTGAGCCTATGATCATAATCTTCTTCAAATCTGTTCTCTTTGCCATTTTTTATATCCCCCATCAATCATTTTCTATGTTTAATCCGCCGTTGTATGCGATCTTGCCGTTACATAATGTAAGCTTGCATTCTCCGTATACCTCATGTCCCTTGAAGGGTGTTGCAACACCCATGGACTTAAATTCGGCGGGGTCTATTGTATACTTTTTATCTAAATCAAACACCGTAAGGTCTGCCATTTTGCCTACCTCGATTCCCTTGTCGAAGCCAAATCTTCTTGAAGGATTCAGATACATTACCTCGATCAGTTTTTCAAGCGTGATGACACCGGTCTTTACAAGGTAAGTGTACATCGAAGCAAAGCTTGTCTCGATTCCGACAACGCCCATATTGCTCTTTTCAAGCCCTTTCGACTTTTCTTCCAAAGAGTGGGGTGCGTGGTCGGTGGCGATCATATCTACCGTTCCGTCGATCAGTCCCTCGACAAGTGCCTTCCTGTCCTCCTCACTTCGTATCGGAGGATTCATCTTGAATCTGCCGTCCTCCTCCAGCATCATATCGTTCATGATCAAATAGTGAGGCGCGGTCTCGCACGTAACGTCAAGGCCTTTCTTCTTTGCCTGTCTTATAAGCTCGACGCTCTCCTTTGCCGATATGTGGCAAACGTGGTATTTACATCCCGTTTTTTCGACGAGCTTTAGGTCTCTTTCAATCTGCTTCCACTCGGATTCCGAGCAGATACCGCGGTGTCCGTGCAGCCTTGCGTATTCGCCGTCATGTATGTAGCCGCCGAAGAGCAGACTGTTGTCCTCACAGTGCGCCGAAATTATCTTGCCGAGTGCCTTCGCTTTCAGCATAGCCTTTTCCATCATGCCGTCTGCCTGGACACCCTTTCCGTCATCGGAATAACCGCAGACGCTTTCTGCCATTTCTTCCATGTCGGATAATTCTTCTCCGTTCTGCCCCTTCGTTATCGTGCCGAAAGGATGAACGTTTATCACAGCATCCTTCTTGATCAACTCAAGCTGCTTTTGTAGGTTTTCAACCGAGTCGGGAGCAGGATTAAGATTGGGCATCGTGCACACGTCGGTGAAGCCGCCGCGCGCCGCCGCCAGCGAACCCGTCACAATCGTTTCTTTATAAGAAAAACCCGGTTCACGAAAATGCACATGCACATCGGTGAAACCGGGGAAAATATAAAACGCAGAACAATCAACGACCAAAGAACCGTCATGCTTGGGGTGGCTTTCCAAACAAGTAACGGTGCCGTCTGTTATGTGAATTGTCTTTTTCTGAAATTTGCCGTCGGAGTATACGTTTCCGTCCTTCAAAACCAATTCCATAAGCATTAAATCCTCTTCAAAAAATCAACCTTGCACGGCAAGGTTGACATAATTTTCGTGTATGGTGAAATCAGCAATACCTTGTCGATACGCTTAACATATTCATATCTAATCTATTATAACACACACCCATATATTAGTCAATACACAAATGCACATTTTTTGGCATTTCACCGACCGTAATAATTATTAAAAACGTCAAAAAATGCATTGCAAAAAAATCTCATTTTTACAAAAAAACAAATGAGAATTGCGGATATTTATTTCGACCGTATTGTCGGAGGGTGAGAAAAGCAAACAGTTACGCATAAATAATCATTATATTCTCAGTTGTATAAAAAACGCACTAACCGGTAGGGGAGGGGCTTGCTCCTCCCGGTAAAACATAAAGTCTTTACAAACATTATTTCGATATCCAATCACCGACACAGTCTCTCCCTCCGGGCAGCGAATTGGCGTACTGCTACGCCCCTTCTCTGGGAGGGGTGTCTCGGTGTAGCCGAGACGGGGTGGGGCTGAAAAAAAGTAA
>JAFSAM010000052.1 GCA_017441005.1 Clostridia bacterium
AAACATAAGATTTTGATGATTCTTGCCCTTGATTTTGCCCTTATAATCTTTCGGGACAAGGGTAAAACGGCGTAACACCGTACGATGGGATGAAATGAGTTGTTTGCGGAAAATCCTTTATTTTCAACAGTTTTAGAGCGTTTTACCTTGTTTTGAGAACAGCCAACAATATCTTAAAAAATTGTGCTATTCAAATTCCAATTTATCGAATAGAAAACACCGACAGATTATTAAAATCCGTCGGTGTTTTATTATCCTTATGAGAAGAAGCCCTTTTGCACGCTTTTTTGTTTGATCATTTTTTGATTCTTTCGATGATGATGTCAACGGTAAATGCAACTATTCCGGCAGAAAAAAGTATTGCACCGCCATACCAATAGTATATTGCAAGTCGGTTTGTTGTTCCGTATATTTCAAGAACGCCCTTGATGACAGAACCGACAGTAAAGGCGGCTACTCCCGAGTGGTAAAGATATCTTGAATACAGTGACGGAGTTCTTTGCAATTTAGAGAAAACAAAGAATACGACACTTCCTAATATCAGCGGAAGAGTAAACGCGCCGAGCATATATATTGAATATACATCATTGCTGAAAAACTCGTAGACAATACCGAATACAAGACAAAATGCGGAAACCAAAAGATAGCGAAGCGACGTTTTTTTGTCGATATTCACGTTGGTTTTAATATCCGATGTAGACAATATCGCTCACGCTCCTTTCCTTAAAAACCTCACCGTCAAAGGTGGGATTATTGACTATTCTGCCGTTAAAATACATGGTCGCAGAGCCGCCTCCGTCAAGGTTGTAGGCATCGGTGCATCCTAACTTTTTCATAAATTTTGCAAGCTCATCTGTTGTAAGTCCGTTTGACTCATCCGTTCTTCCGTCGCATACCACAAACATATAGTGCAGATCGTCCACGCGTCCGATCGCCGTACGCGGATTGTTCTTTTTGATCGCACCGCGTGGAGCGTATTTTGAGTCGGTGAGCTCACCGTTTTTCAAAAGAGAAGGACCGAATGCAAGGATCTGGTATGCGTTACTTTCGTAGAGATCGTATGCCGAAACCTCGGTTTCGAGAAAAAAATCGAACGTTCCGTCATAAAAAATGACAAGGTCCTCTTGCTTTTTGTGTGAATCGGCGCGATAGAGAAGACCGTTTTTTAAAACGAATCCGCTTTCCTGAGAGCCGTAAAAGTCTCCGTTTACCGCAAAGATCGCGTTGTTGTTTTTCGCAATAACAGAGGTCTCCTGCTTGATGTTTTTACCGAAAATGTTTTTTGCAAAAGCGGTTTTCAGATATTCGATAGATGTTATTTTTACGTTTGCAACGTAAATGTCGGATTCATATTCTCTGTATTGCTCGATGCTTATTTCGATATTGCCGTCATTATAATAATTATCGGTTATTACAGGCTCATTTTTTGTGGGTTCTTCGGTCGTTTCGGTACCCGTATCGGTCGAAGGTTCTATCGTTTCGGGAGGGAGAGACTCAGTTTCGGCGGGCAGTGTCGTAAGCGGTGTATATACCTGCTCGATCACAAATGTATCAAGCAGTAAATATAAAGTAAATACCGTCAGACAAAGTGCAAAGCACAACGGATATAACATCCTTTTTACCATAAACGAGTCTTCCTCCTTGTTGAGAGTTTATACTATTATAACAGTTGTATTTTGAAATTTCAATAAGTTTTTGTAATTTTATGAATTTTTGCTAAACCTATGGTTGAGAAGAGTGTAAACAACGTATGGTTGAATTAACGATTCTTCGCGATATAAATTGCATTGTTTTTGTAAACAGAGCGGTTATTGACATTTATTTTTTGAAAGACTATAATAAACTTGTCACCGAGGTACAAAAAGGAGATGCAAAATGAAGGATATAAAGGAATTCGGAAGGTTTATTTCCGACAAACGAAAAAAGGCGGGTATGACACAAGACGGACTTGCCAAAATAATCGGAATCACTCCGCAGGCTGTATCGAAATGGGAAAACGGAATAGGCTATCCCGACGTTACCCTGTTTCCTCAAATCGCAGATGCCCTCGGTGTGTCTATATCCGAGCTTTTCGGTGAAAATGAAGCTGTAAAGGGAACAAATTTTACACCGCCTGCCGTTTACAGAGATATGATCAAGGTTTATGACAACGGATGCTATGTGTGTTATTCTTCAAAAAAAGTCGAAAAGGTTGACGAGAATGCGAAAATCGTTTATTTTAAAGACGGAAGCATTGCCAATATAGCCGAGGAGTATGTAAAAAATACGGGTATAGGCGAGGTTATTTTGGTGTACACAGATGAATTAAGAGAATTGGTTTCTGTAAAAGAAAATGATATTGTCACCGAAAAAAGGGTAGAGCTTTTTGATTCTATTGAGCTGATCATCGGTGGTATAAACGTTGAAATAGACGTCGAGCAGGGGAATATACCCTCCGTTGTATTCAAATGCGAAAAGGGTGTTGAGGAAACCTTCGACGTTTTTGTGAAGGGCGGTACTCTGTCCATTTTAAAGAAAACTCTTACAAACAGAACTAAAAAATGCAAGATCAAGGTAACGTCTCCTTTTAAAACAGGCAAAAAAATGCACGTGAATTTCAATGGAAACAGCACTCTGAACACAGAAGTGGACTTTGAAAATACCACTATGTTTTTGCAAGGAAACAGCAGTATAAACGGAAATAATACGGATAGCCTTATGCTTAAGATCAGCGGAAACAGCTCTGTCGATTACGGTAAGGTTTCAAAAGAAACCGAAATTAACGTATCCGGAAATTCATCGATTTCTGTGAAGGAAACAGGAAGTGCAAAAATTAAAGTAAGCGGTAATTCGGCTATAGAGCTTATGAATGTAAGTAAAGAATTGGATATATCAGTCACGGGAAATTCGAGTATACGTGCGTCGGGTGAGGTCGATTTATTGAAGTGCAAGTTTAGCGGAAACGGTGAATTCGACGGAAAGCTTCTTTCCGCAGAAACGGCAGACGTTACTATAACCTCGCGCGCAAGAGTATATGTCGGGCATATAAAGAATGCATCCTTTGAGCGGGTGGGCTTCCACGGAAGACTTATTGTAGGAAAAAGAGGATAAAAGACAGACGAGACAGCTGAAAGAGCCATCTCGTCTTTTTTTTATTCAACTTCAAATATTGCGCACTCGTTGTTTTCTTGTGCGTTTTTCATTTCTTCCTCGGATTTTATCGTCCAGGAAAATCTTGTTGCTTTGTAACATTTTGTGGTCAGTTTTACGGGAAGGCTGTTTCTGTATTTATACTTATATGCGATAAAATCGGGCTTTGCCAGAAAGTTAAAGAACATAAGCGACAGAAGAATATTCAGCGGAGAATATTTTTTCTTGTCCTTGCAAACATTTGTATAAAGCTGACCGTAAAAAGCATTTGGAAGCTGCTTTCTCATTGCTCGTAGGAGAAGTGGATTGAATGATTCTATGCAATAATCTCCCTTGTATTCCTTCAGAATAACGGCTACCTTTTCGCAAAGAGCAGTATTTAGATTCTCGCCCTTCAGTTCAACGAGGAGGGGAACTCTGCCGTTTACTGTAGATAGTACCTGCTCGAAGGTCGGTATGGTCTGGTCTGTGTTTTTTAATTTGAGTTTTGTCAACTCATTTGCGGTTGTTTCGCAAACCTTGCCATCCTGTTCCGTCATTCTGTTCAACGTATAGTCGTGGAAGACCATAACTGTGCCATCCTTTGATAACTGAACGTCAAGCTCAATTCCATAGCCTTTTTGACAGGCAAGCTCAAAGGCCGCTATAGAGTTTTCGGGAATATTTTTGCCGTGCAGACCTCTGTGGGCATAGTTGCAGAGCAGCTTTTCGTTTGTTGTTTTTTTGGCGCGGGGGCGAATAAACCATAATAAATAAAGCAGGATCAAAAGTGCAATAACCGCTAAAGCAATAATAAAGTAAATCATATTTTAATCTACGTCCAAATGTTCAAGTGTACTTTTTTTAGAGAGAGGCTTCGAGTCACCGTGCTTGACAAAAAGCATTGTGATAAACGAGAAGATGACGAATACAGTTCCGAATGCGAAGAACATATATCGCATACCGACAAGGTCATAAAGGAAGCCCGAAAGAATTGGGGCGACTACCTGCGCCGCCATAGATGCGGTGTAGTAATAGCCTGTGTATTTGCCGACGTCGCCGCCCCGCGCAAGCTCGACTACCATAGGATACGAGTTTACGTTTATTGCCGCCCAGCCAATTCCGGCGATACTGAAGATGGGGTACATAATGACCTCAGGAGTGGTCTTGGTAACGAAATTACCTATAAAGAATGCCGAAGCAAGGAGTATGACACCCGCAAGAATGGTTTTCTTTCTGCCGATCTTCGACGAGATCATGCCGAGAGGAATGTATGAGACGATTGCCGCCGCCTGCGCTATGATGAGCGTGAGGTTAAAGTCGAAGCCGAGGATATCGGTTGCATATACCGAGTATTTGCTTGTGATCGAGTTATAACCGATGTACCATAAGGCAACCGATGCCAAAATAAGCAAGAGAGATAAGAGTTCTCCCCTTGAAAGCTTGCGCTTTTCTGCAATCTCATCTTCATGTGTTGGCGCGTCATCAAGTCCGTATAATTTAGACTCCTCTTCCATTTCTGCTGACCATTTCTTTTCTTTTACAAAAATGAGGAACAGAATAAAACCGATCAGCATAACGGCGCACACGGCAAGTACGTAGCCTGTATATTCCATATACATATTTTTTGATGTTGAAAATACCATACCGAGGATGAGCACGAGAATAGCACCTATTGTACCCGTAAGGTTGATGATCGCGTTCGCCTTGGAACGGAGGGGCTTAATTGTAACGTCGGGCATAAGCGCGACTGCGGGCGAACGGAAGATTGCCATAGCAATCAGCACAACAAGTATGGTAGCTATAAATCCGATAAGGGGAATGGGATTGTCGAGTGTAAGATCAAGAGTAAGCGTTCTGATAAATTCAGCATAGGCATCGTCGGACATCACTCCCTGTGACATATCGGGAATGCCTACACCTATTACCTTTGCAAGCTGATAGTTGTCAATAAGGGTGAGAACGATAAAGAACGCAATTGCAATGATCGTGCCTACAAAAATGAACGGAGTTCTTTTTCCGTGCTTTGATTTTGATCTGTCAGACAAGGCACCGAACAATGGAAGCATAAATACGGCAAGAACGTTGTCGATCGACATAACAGCACCCGATGCCATTTGCGACAGTCCGAAGTGATTTGTCAGAATGAGGGGAATTATGGCATCGTATGCTTGCCAGAAGGCGAGGATTAGAAAGAATGCCATACCCACAAGGATTGTACGTTTGTAATTCAGTTTCATAAATATGACCTCGTTTATTGATCTTAATATGTATTATACCATATTATGCAATTTAATTCAATGCTTTGCGGAGCAAAGCTAACTTTTCTTTTCTCTTTTCTCCGGAAACGACAATTTGAGAGAAGAGAGAAGAATGAAAAGAGAAAAGAGGAAAGTTGTATAGTAAAAGTGGACACAACGAAGAGTGAATGGTAAAATACATTCAAGAGGTGTTCACAATGAAACGAACTTTCAACAAAGAATTTAAAGTCAAGGCGTGTGAGCTAGTCCTAAAGGATGGGATCAAACAC
>JAFSAM010000053.1 GCA_017441005.1 Clostridia bacterium
AAAGAGGGCGTTTTCTGAAAGGGGAAGCCCCATGGCTCCCCCTCTCATACTCTCCCTCTCGGCAAAAAGGGGCTCCGTTGCACTCCTCCCCCTTTTGAATCCCCCTCCGCTCATCTTTCTACATACTTTATTGATTGCACATAGAGATCGCCTATTTGCGGAAAAGGTGCAGTTTCTACTCCTATCTAAAGATAACTTGTCTGCTGTGCGGAGTTGATATTTGGTCTATAGTGGTGTGTTTTTATGCGAAGCATTTGTTTTTTATGTGCCATGTGAAAGGTTTGTGCATAGGGGTAAGGAATAATAGTGGTAACGCCTGTGCAAAGGGGATTATTTGCAATAAAAAAGGTCTGCACAAACTAATATAGTCTGCACAGACCAATAGAGCTAAGTTCTTTGCCAAGCTTTCTCCGAAAGAAAGCGGGGGAGGCCTGAACCCTTTTTGCAAAAGGGTTCACGGCGGAGGAGGGTTACTTTGCAATCGTTACGTGGATATAATCCATATCGCCGTAATAATTCAGCTGACCGTTACCCTTTGCTCTGCCGAAGAGTGAATAGAAGGTCATATCAAATGCATCAACCACCTGTGAGCCGACCGTTTCCCAAGTTTCGGTCGTTGCGTTATAGTAGCTCAACGCCATAACCGCGGTGTCAGCATTATAAGACAATCTCCAGGTATTCATCTCCCTATTGAAAGTCTTATAGTCACCATAATCAAAGAAGATATTACCGTCTTTTGTGTCGGATGCACCAAAAGCTATCTTCAGAGGATAGCCGGTAGCAGTAGAATACTTATTACTGAAATAATTGTAAATAAATGGATAAGATGAAGCTGTACCGGTCACGGGATCATCCTGTTTGGGGCCCATAAGAACTCCGTAAGTATTAGCCTTTCCGCGCCACTCGATCACCCAGCTCTTCTCGCTTGTTACGTTAACGGGCTTTTCCATCTCGAAGTCGGGTCGCTTCGAATAACTGCTGCCTTCCGAGCTGACGGAATAAATACCGTTTGTGAGGCTATAGCACTTATCTGCACCAAGCTCAACCGAGTTTGCCGATACAGTCAGATCGTTTTTCTCTGCCGACGAAGTAAGGTCATTGAAATCCCAGCGGTAGTTTGTGCCGCTTATCTGATATTCTTGCTTAAAGTTAACCTGGATATAATCTATTCCACCGTAGTAGTTAAGGTAGCCGTTACCTCTCATTCTACCCAAGAGGGTTTCAAAGGTTGTGCTGAATTTACCTGCGGTAACAGTAGATACGGACACCCAAGTTGTTCCCTCATCCTCGGAAACGCAAAGTGTCATCTTGTTGTCTGCTTTTGTGTACACAAGTTTCCACGAGTTCATACTATAGTTTTGCGACTTGTAATCGCCGTAAGAGAGTGACAAAGCCGTTCCGGTTTCGGGAACGAAACGCAAAGGATAAAGCTCTCCGGTAGACGAATAGTCAAAATCTGACGTACTTGCAAGATAAATATAACCGTTTTTGCTCGTATTGCCTTCGGGATCATCGTGTGCAGGACCCATCAATACGCAAGAGGTATTATAAGTATAGCCTCTCCATTCTATTGACCAGTCATTTTCGTTGTTCAAAGTGATGCTCTTCTCGAGCTTAAAGTCGGGACGGTTCTTCGAAGCGGAGGCCTTGGTTTTATCTACGATCAAAACGCCTTCCGTAATCGAATAATTATCGCCTGCGGAATAATAGTCAGCGCACTCGGAAAGTGTAAGATCGTTCTTTGTACCGGTCGCCTTGAGGTCGTTAAAGTCCCAACGATAGGTTACGTCCTCGACGATGGTCTTGCTTACGCTAACCTTTACGCTTGCAGTCTTGCCGTTGTCGGTGGTTGCGGTAATGACAGTATCTCCCGCCGCCAAAGCTCTTACTACGCCGTATTTATCAACAGAAACAATAGCGGGATTGGAGGAAGTAAGGGTGGTTTTCGCGCCCGATGCCTCGGGAAGTGCGTAGCCTGCGAGTCTGTAGTCCTCGCCCTCCTTAAGCTTTATCGTATCATTTGAAGTAAGTCTGTCTCTTCCGTTTTCGGCAACGAGCTCGACACTTTCGGCATTAACGTCGCCAACCCATATATTAAACGCATTTTCAGCCGCAACGCGACCTCTTTCGTTATAACCTATCTGTGTAAAGTGGGTATTATCGGTATCTACAAATCCCCATCCGGGATCGGTCTTGTCCGTCCAAGTTGTTCTCTTTGCATAATCGCCTACTCTTGAAACAAGAGATACCTCGGGTACTGTATTGTGTAAGCCGTACTGTGCGGATCTTATGGGCACCATATCGGTATGGCTCTGCAAAGCCTTATTTTCGGCTGAAGTTGCACCGGGAGTTACTCTGTTCAGGAATATTCCGCAGAACTCTATGCCGAAATCTCTCTTCATGTCCTCGTGCATAAGCATAAACAATGTGTAATATTCATCGTCTGTCATAAGCTTTGAGGGATCAAACGCCGCATCCGACGAAGTAATATAATCGCCGCGCTCATGGCTATATACGCTTACCATCGCAGTACCGCCCTGATTCCAGAAGTTTGCGGTACGTATTATTTCATAGTTATCCTCAAGAAGGGGCATAAGATCGGCATACGCCTGCTGTGTATCATCATAGTAGTTTCTGCCGCCGTACTTACCTGCCTCGGGCTGTGTCTCGGTATCGAGCCAGGATTGGATGGGAGCACCGGAGTATGCGGTCTGCAGGAATACTACCTTTTCGCCGCTGAGCTCATACCATCTCTTACCGAGCGAGCTCTGGAAGCCCTGCTTCGCTACGGTATTCATATCATAAAGTGTATATCTTAACTTATAAACCTCTGTATTACTCTTTCTGGGGTGGAAATCGTAGCTGTATACTGCACCGTCACGGCCTATCATTTCTACCTGTGCAAGCTGTTCTGCACAAAGCTCGGGATCGTTTGCGGTGGTGCTTGCATAGCATCCCTGTGCATTGCTCTGTCCCGTAACCAAGAAGAGATTGACGTGCGCCTTCTCGACTCTGTCAATCACGAGAGTGTCGACTGTCTGACCGCCGACCATAGCAGATACGGTTACCTTTTCGTTTGATACGGCTTTCGCGTGCATAAGTCCGTTGTCGGACACAGCAACAACGTCACTGTTGCTTGAAACGTATGTAAGAGTCTCACCGTCTTTAAGCGCGTAATCGGAGCTAAACTCAAATCTGTCATCATACTGGAGAACGAAACCGTTTTCCTCAGCCTTTTCAAATTTTACAGTATACAAGTTACTGTTATCATCGGAATCGGTTACCTTTATTTTTGCATAACCAAAATCTTGTCCGTCGGGAATTACAGCCTGGCTTATCTCGACCTCAGCACCATCGGGAGCAGTAGCCAAAACCCTCGGTACACCCGGTCTTCCTGCGGGCAGTTTTACGGTATAAGACAACACGTTGGAATTAAAATCGAGCGAATACGTGCTGTCATCAAGGGTCAACGTGCTCAAACGCACGTCTGCCATTTTTTCTTCTCTCATAAGAGCGATAACGTCAAGAACGTTAATGCTTCCGTCGCCGTTTGCATCGGCATACTCGGGCATTTCATCTGATATGCCGACGATATAATTAAGTACCGCCTTCGGCTTTTCCGACAAGGTTGCCGCAATGATCAGAAGTGCCGAGCATATTATCAATACTGTCGCAACTAACACTGTCAACATGATCTTTTTGTTTTTCTTCACGGTAAAATACCTCACTTTTATGCATAATGCACATTTTTTCTTTTGAATACGAAACCATAATACCATATTTTATCCACATTGTCAACATACATATTTCCATGCAGACTTGAAAACCGAGTAACTATATGCTATAATATCTACACTATAATAAAAAGGATCAGCACTATGGAATTATTACAGTTAAAATATTTTTGCGATGCAGCACAGTCGCAAAACTTTTCAAAAACCGCACAAAAATTCGGTGTACCCCCCTCCTGTGTTTCACAAAGCATCAAAAGGCTGGAAAAAGAGCTTTCGGTAAAGCTTTTTACCCGTTCCGCAAACAAAATACTGCTGAACAACAAGGGCATTGAGTTTTACGAAAAAGTCTCGGAGGGACTTAACATCATTAATAACGCCGCAACTGCGGTTACAGACGACGGGAAAAACGGCGAGATCGTCATTTGCGTAAATTCAAACAGGCGAATAGTCATGCAGACGGTCAAAAAATTCAAGTCGATCTACCCGGACGTAAACATTACGACCCTTCACCCTACAGATATATATTCCGACCAGTTCGACCTCATAATCGACGGCGAAAATGATGCCTTGAAATCGTACACAAAGCACAAGCTCGTTACCGAAAACCTTCTTGCCGCCATAAACAAAAATAATCCCGTACTCAAAAAAAGCAATTTTTCTATTAATATGCTTGCCGACCAGCCGTTTATTTCCACAAACAAGCAGAGTCCTCTTTACAGGCTCACCAATTCCGTATGTAAAAAATACGGTTTTGAGCCCAATATTGCCGTTTTGAGCGACGACCCGTTCTACGTCAGAAAGTACGTTGAGTTAAACCTCGCCGTCACCATAGCTCCCGAATTCTCTTGGTACAAGCAATTTGACGACAGTGTTGTATTCTTTCCGATCGAGGGGTTTACACGCACGACTTACATCTATACAAACCCCAATAAATATATTTCTATATGCACCAAAAACTTTATTAAATTCCTCATAAACGAATGCACGGAAGAATATAACCTGCTCGAAAAACAAAAATAGATTTAGTTATAATTCATAACCTCCAACCATATAATAGACCGAGACAAAAGCTGTCTCGGTCTGTTTTTTTGACCTGTCTATTTTCAGGAGGATGTTATGACAAAAAAGATTATCAGAATTGCCCTTTGTGTTTTTTCTTTTATTGGTATTTTCCTTGCAGCCGCCTCTGCAGCTCTTCGTTTTTCGCCTGACCCTGCTCTATCGCTTACCGTCTCCGCCGGTCTTGGAATCAACGACGGGATCAACGACAACAAACAAACATTAGCCTCACCACCATTGCATTTCAACGTTGATCTTCCAAGAGATAAATACACTCCTCTCGCAATGGAACTATACGATTCTTTGCCTCCGGAAACGGACGGACAAGACCCACCGGATGAACCTGACACTACTCCTTCACTCCCTGCAAATACATTTCCGATCATTCCGTTGGATCTTAGCGATAACCAAGCACCTTCTTCGATTGTTTACATAAATGAAAGCAAATATACTCCCGATGTCAACAGTCTCATCAATAATGAATACCCTATTAAATACACAAAAACCGTATCAGACTCAGACGTCTTTGAGCCGCTTGTCCTTATTATTCACACCCACGGTACAGAGTGCTATACACCTGAAGGACAAGATACGTATACACCCGACACTCCCACCCGATCCGAAAACACAGAGACTAACGTGGTTGCAGTCGGAAGAACGCTCTACAACACCCTGACAGAAGCGGGAGTTCCAACCGTTCATTGCGAAATTATGTTTGATGCCCAAAGCTATTCCGACAGCTATGATCTGTCCGAAAAAGCGGTTATGGAATATCTTGCAAAATATCCGTCGATACAGTATGTTTTTGACGTGCATAGAGACTCAATCGTCAGAGAAAACAACGAAAAGATCAAGCCTGTAGTTGAAATAAACGGTAAGCTTTCTGCACAAGCAATGCTTGTCGTCGGAACAGACTCATCGGGGGCAGACCACCCAAACTGGATGGACAATCTTACAGTAGCATCATATTTTCAGCACAATCTTATACAGAAATACGGAAATATTATGCGTCCTATAAATCTTCGGTCTGCCAGCTTCAATGCAGAGCATACACCGGGGTCGATACTGATCGAGGTCGGCACGTGCGGAAATACGATCGAAGAAGCGCAATATTGTGTTTCGCTTTTGGGCGACGTGATCGCATACACTATTCTGAATGACGGTAATAATTAATCCTATCAAAAAACTACGTCATATAGTGTTATTACTGTATTGCAAAAAGTATACACAAACATTTCCCTCAGCGAGACGGATGAGGTCGTTTCTAAACGAATGTAATTATGACCTCCATCTGACGAGGTAGCGAAGCGGCGGCGAGGGAGTGAATGACAGTCCGGGGGACTGTCAGAGCCGAGCCGTGACCGAGCCTCAGCGAGACGGTGGCATTTTGCCGCAAGGCAAAATGACGGAGGGAGAGAAAGAACAAACATTTTCGCACAAATAATCATTTTATCCGCAGTTATACAACCACGCACAAACCGGTAGGGGAGGGGCTTGCTCCTCCCGATAGAACATATAGATTGTACAAACGCCATTCTCTATATACACTCACCTATAATTACTTTACCTATAGATTTCTTTTTGTAACTTTCTCGTTACGCCGAGAAAGTAACCAAAGAGGGCGTCTTCTGAAAGGGGGAGACCCACGTCTCC
>JAFSAM010000054.1 GCA_017441005.1 Clostridia bacterium
AATTCGATATGAGATAAATCCCTCGTTTGCGGAGCAAACATATCGAGCCGTAGGCATATCGAGTTGCGCTAGCAACATATCGAAAATCCCGTTAGGGATTTATCTCGATGCGTGATTTGTCCGTTAAGGACATCACGCATATTCGTGTGCATTTTTTAATTTTATTCAACAACGTTGTAGACTGAATATTCAAAGATCGACCAGTAACCGTATCCTAAGCTTACGTAAGAAATAGACTGCTTGAAGGGGACGTTGTCGCCGAGCTCAGGGGTAGATGCCGCTGAGTCACATACACGGAACTCAAAGTTGCCGTAAGGGTCGTCGGGATTCAGACACTCGGTAAATACAACATAGTGTGTTGTGTTTCGTGCGGCATTTCTCATGCCGACTACGATACCCTCGGGATGTACATCCAAAAGCTCTTTAATGTGTCTGAGGTTGTTTCCGTAATATTCTTGAGTCGTGATTGCTTTTCCGTCAAGGTTAAAACGAGGATTGATCATATAGTGGTTGACCAATATCGGACTGTTTGGAACTCTGACGTTATTTATGTTTATTCCGTAAGATCCGGAATTTGCGAGAGCAACGGTAAATGGGTCTGCTTCAAGGTTGTTGGATTCGTTTGTTCTGAGATCATAGCCCATCGTGAGTCTGGCCCCCAGATTGTGAAGGATCATAGATTCCGAGCAAAGCTTGCATCCTACGTCCATCCAGTCATCGGCGGTCCTGTAGCCGTTTACAAAGAATGGCTTTCTGACTCCCGCGTACGTTGTGAAGGCAACGCCCGCAAGAGAATCTGCATCCCATCCGCCGGTGGAGGTGTTGTGTTGGCTGTACCAGGTGTAGGCGGGGAGGTCTGTAACCTTGACTACTATTGAATCGGTATAATCACCGCAGGTTACGGTAATTGTAGATGTTCCCTCCGAAATGCCTGTAACTATACCTTGCTTGTTTACCTCGGCAACCTCGGGATCGCTTGATTCCCAAACAAGATTACCGATAAGATGCTCGGGGGTGATCTTTGCATAGATGTCATGGGTGTAACCCATTCTTACATTTACGTATCCACCGAGAATGTCGAGTGACTCGTTCGAGACCTTGACAAACTGCCATTGCTGTGACAGGGAATCATTTTTAAGAGCGAGTCCTGCAAGGGGAAATCCAAATTCTCCGGGGGCGTGCGAAATGTCGAGTGCAAGGTTGTTGTCTGTCATACGCGCCGGTTTTACAGTGTAGTATCCCGTCGAGACTTCGTTTTCGATAACAGGGACTACAGTAAATTTTGATCTGCTTGAAAGATTGAATCTTTTGCTGATAAATTCACTCTCCATAATGTCGGTGCAGTAGGACAGTGAAAAAGCTCCGTTTTCGCTTTGGGGATAAAGGATATATGTACCGTCATCCTGTCTTTGAACAAGAAAATCCTGTCCGTTTTGACCTGATCTCGGAGCAAGATATGCCTTACCCTCAGTGTCATAAATATAGTCGAATACATCAAGGTACTGACCTGTTTGGCGGTTGACGATATTGTATACGCCGTCGGTGAGGTCATCAGGGTCAGTTGCGGACGTGAAAAGCCGAACCTCTGCCGAGGCTGAAATGACAGATAAAGCAGATATAATAATTGCGATCAAAGCAACCAAAAATGTCTTTTTATATGCTGTGCGTAATATGTAGATCACCTCTTGTTTGGGTTTTGCCGATAAGCATCGACTCAATTATTATACCACATTTCCATCAAACTGTCAATAAAAGCGTGTTAATTTTGTGCAACAGTAACAAAACGTGCGCTGACAAAAACAACGAACGGACAAGATATAATGCGAAAAAAAGCATAATCGGTTTTTTAGTTTATGCAAGAGCAACAAAAAATGAACAAATTTTGATGTATATAAATATATATGTAAAGAAAATATAAAAAGAGAGAACGGGGAAGAAAAGGGAAAACTATGCAAAAAATACCGAAACTGTATGCGAATAAACAATAGCTTATAACGTCAATACTTTTCTTGCAAAGAAAAAAGCGAGGAATAGTAATGTATTACAGTAAGGTAGAAATAGCGGGAGTAAATACATCGAAATTAAAGAATCTGACAACGGAAGAAAAACAGCAGCTTCTTGAACGGGCATCAAAGGGGGATAAGGCGGCGAGACAAGAGCTGATAGACGGAAATCTCAGGCTTGTTTTAAGCATAGTACAAAGATTTTCAAACAGGAATGAAAATGCCGACGATCTGTTTCAGGTGGGGTGTATAGGGCTTATCAAGGCGATCGACAATTTTAATATAGAGCTTGACGTGCAGTTTTCGACTTATGCGGTTCCGATGATAATCGGAGAAGTAAAGCGATATTTAAGGGACAACAACAGTATCAGGGTAAGCAGATCTGTCAAGGATCTTGCGTACAAGGCATTGCAGGCAAAGGAGGAGCTTTCAAAAAAACTGTCGAGAGAGCCTTCTGTCGAGGAGATAACAGCTAAGCTAAACGAAAGCGGCGAGGAGCATAGCAAGGAAGAGGTATTATATGCAATGGAGGCGATCATGGAGCCCATGTCTTTATATGAGCCTGTTTACAATGACGGTTCGTCGGGAGATGCACTTTTTGTTGTCGATCAGCTGAAGGACGAAAAAAACACCGACGAAAGCTGGCTTGAGGATATAGCAATAAAAGAGGCGATGAAGCGCCTTGGAGAGCGAGAAAGATCGATCATTAACAAGAGGTTTTTCAACGGAAAGACTCAAATGGAGATTGCAGAAGAAATAGGCATTTCTCAGGCGCAGGTGTCCCGTCTTGAAAAGGGAGCACTTGCAAAAATAAGAAAATTTTTATAAAAAACCTCCTGACTATACAATATGCAAAAAAACATCCCCTTGTCACAATGAAATGTGGCTAAGGGGACGTTTTGTTTGAGGGAAAAAAGCAATTTTATAAAACCATAATCAGTCAATAAGTCTTGCGAAGCCTGTCTGGCAAACGGGACCGCCGATCGCCTCGATGACGGCTTCTTTTCCGCCCTTCTTTACAATGGCAGCCATCTCTGCAAATACCTTGTCGAGAGCTTCTCTGTGGATTTTGAGTACTTCCTCGTTGTGTGCAAGGGTGGGATACATACCGGTGTTTGCCATAAAGCCCTGCTTAAGCATAAGAACAGTGAAGAGGGTCTTCATCTCGAGTCCGTTTTCCTTGAAGCCGAAGTGTGCAAGGCAGGGGAATCCGGGAGTGGTAATTTCGACACCGTGTCTCGCTGCTGCATCTGCCCAGTCCTTCTTTACGGTATTACCTATGTTAGCTACATATTCCCAAACTTTAGTTTTTTCCATTTTTTCGATGGTGGCAAGTGCGGCTGTAGGACCGACACCCTCTGTCCAGTAGGTACTGCTTATAAAGGAGGTGTGTGCACCGTCCATAGCTTCTTTTGTACCGATCACAGCGGCGATGGGATGGCCGTTACCCATTGCTTTAGCAAAGAGGGCCATGTCGGGGTTAACACCGAACTGAAGGTGGCTTCCGCCAAAGTTCAGTCTCCAGCCGATCGTGATTTCGTCGAATATAAGAAGACCGCCTACTCTGTGAACCTCGTCTCTGATGTACTCGAGCCAGCCTTCGGGAGGCATATTGTTACGGCAGGGCTCCATAATAACGCAAGCAAGTCTGTCACCGTATTCTGCAATGATCTTATCAAAAGCTTCTTTGTCACCGTAATTGAAGGTGAGAGAGGTGCCCTTGAGTCCGCGGGGAACGCCTGCAGGCTGAAGACCGGGGAGGTGTACGCCGTCGAGACCCTTGGAGTCTCCGAGGTTAGCCGCAAGATACCAGTCAGACCAGCCGTGATAGCCGCAGATCGCAACTACGTCTCTGCCGGTCGTTGCACGTGCTATACGAACTGCGATCGCCGCAATCTCGCCGCCCGTTCTTGCAAAGCGCACGTTTTCTGCCCAGGGGTGGATCTCACAGAGCTTGTCGGCAAGATAAACCTCTTCGGGGGGATTGAGCGAGGACATACAGCCGTTTGTGATACGGTCGATGACCGCCTTGTTTATATCGGGATCGGAGTAGCCGAGCAGGCAAGCGCCGATGCCGTTTGTAGTCATATCGTAATAGTGATTGCCGTCAAGATCCCATACCTCGCAGCCGACCGCTTTTGCGGCATAGTTTGGCCACTGATTGGGCGCAAACATTTCGGGACGCTTGCTGAGAAGCTGAGTACCTGCGGGAATACGCTGTTTTGCGTGTTTGTAAAGATTTTCAGAAATAGACATAAACAAATCTCCTTGTATGTATTGACGTTTTAGAATTACCGTCAAATATAATTTATCATATTGCCGAAAAATATTCAATGACTAAAAAGGACAATAATGCAGCTTGTTTGTCCGAAATACAAGATAATAATTATTACTTTGTGCTTGAATCGGCGCGGGTTTTCATATTTTTATAGTATACGGGAATTGAAATGAGCGGGAAGAGAAGAGCAACAAGCATACCGATCTTCATAGCTATGCTGTCGGGTGTTTGCCCAATATTTGTTGCATACTGTATTACAGAGGAGTTGGTCGAAAAGAAATCTGTAACGATACCTACAAGCTGAGGACCGACCGATGCACCGAGGTCACCGCCTGCCGCCATCATTGCGAATATAAATACACCGCCTTTGGGATATCGGTCAGATGCTACGATCAGAGTTCCCGGCCAAAGCATCGACGTTGTAAGTCCGGCAAGAGAACAGGCGATAAGCCCGAGAACAGGGATGGGGGAGAGGGCGGCGACAGCATAACATACCGCTGTGCCGACAGCACACATAAACAATACTTTTTCAATGTTTTTGCCGATTTTTGAGTAGAGGGTACGACCGAAGCCGAGCATAGCCGCAAAAAGCGCAACGCCGAATATATCTCCCCAGAGCTTTGGTATGGAAAGCGCATTTTCAAGATAGCTCGATGCCCATTGCTCCATGATGCATTCCGATGCACCTCCGAGAAAAATGGCAGTTATACACAGCCAGACACCTTTGTTTTTTAAAAGATGCAGTGCGCCCGATGCTTTTTTCGGAGTATCGATTTTCGGTATGTCAGAAACAGAGAAAAATATAAAGCAAAGAAGGGGAACGATTGAAAGAATGAGTGAAAGAAATTGCCAGTTTTCAGAACCGAATGTGAAGAGGAATAGGGTGCAAATTACGGCTATACCGACAACGCCCCAGGCAAAAACGGAATGCAGCTTGCTCATTTCTCTGTCGGGATCGTCGGCAGGCAGTGCCGCTATTATAGGACTTAAAAGAACCTCACCAAGCCCGCTTGATGCCGAAAAGATCACAGTGCCGATACAAAGTCCCCAAAATATGTTATTAGGAAGAATAAGTGGTGTCAGACCGTATATCGCAAAGCCGAGAATGGATATTATAGGCATAAGCTTTACCGTAAGGGATATATTGAATTTGTGTGAAAAAAATGAGAATATCAGGTCTATAGAGAGCTGTGTAATAAAATTAATAAGAACGAGCGCACCAAGAAGCGAGTAGCTTATATGATACGTATCGTGAAATGTCAGAAAGAGTATGGGAGAAAGGGTGGAAACAATTGCCATAGTAATGTTGCCCATATAGCAGGCGGGTTTGAGAAGTTTTGTGCCGTTTTTCAAAATGTGATGCTCCTTTGGTGAAAAAGTAAATAACCGAAAGCAATTGTATCATATAAGAAACATTAATTCAAGATGATAGAGAAAAAATAAAGATCGCGGTGTGAAAGGAATAGCACCGCGATCTTTATTTTTTAGAAAGGAGTAAAATTATGAAGAAAGAAAATTTCAAAACGTAATTTTTGAAGTAACAACATATACAGTATATCACATAGCGCTGTTAATGTCAATACAAAATAACAAAAACATATACAAAATAAATAAAGTTCTATTATGTGAATAAAAAATATTAGTAAACTTTGTACAAAATGCGAATTGCAAATGTGTTGCGAATATGATATCATATAAGCGAAGAAAGGGTGAGTCCAATGTACAAATAAACAAGAACCGAAGCTTTTTGAAGGCGAGAGGCTAAGGGGATAAAAAAAGAAAGCCGTTTATATAGAAAGTGAAGGTAAGAGGTTTTCAAATAACGTTTAGTCAAAAGAAATCGAAAACAAAGAGCATGTGAGTTTTTGTAAGAAACCCAAAGTGTTACAACCGAAAGACCAACCGAAATTATATGTAAGTTAATTCGCTTAGAAGAAAAGAAGATATGAAGATAAGAGTAGATGATATATTCGGGGGAGAAGAGAAGTAGGTTGTAAGTAAAAGAATCTGAGAAAGAGAGGTTAAATTGATGTTAGATATCAAGAGTGAACAGAAATGACCCTTGACTGCGAATGAGGATTAGTAAGCAGTCAAGGGTCGTTTTATTTTGATCCTTCCGATTTTGCGGTCAAATTTGAAAATAGTATTGACAAAATAATATATTTTTGATAATATAAATTGGTATGAAAAAGATATTATAATATCGGGGTGTGGCACAGTTTGGTAGTGCGCATGGTTCGGGTCCATGAGGCCGCTGGTTCGAATCCAGTCACTCCGACCAAATCAAAAGGACAGACGAAGGTCTGTCCTTTTGATTTGCTTGAACGAATGAAAAACGAACAAGCGACCTCTACAGGACCCGAACACGGGTCCATGAGAAAACGAGAGAAAAAAGGCTCCGGGGGAGCGTTTTTTCCGAAGTTTTTCCCCGCAAAGCAAGGAGCATCGAAAGCGAGGCTTACCCTACGCTGACGATGCGACTATGCGACCGGGGCGAGCAAGCGCTGGTTCGAATCCAGTCACTCCGACCAGAAAAAGACTCTGATTGTGATACAATCAGAGTCTTTTTCAACTAAATCCACCCTTGCGGGTGGGTGAAATCGTCTTCGACGATGAAATCCAACTTCATTGGATGAAATCCGCCTCGACGGCGGATGGGTGGATTTAATTTCATCTGAGGCAAAGCCGAAGATTTCATCAGCTTTGGCTGATTTCATCCTTGCGTCAGCAAGGATTTCATTTTATGTAAGAGTTCGAATTCATACGCTAAAACGTCAAAAATATCTTTTTCGTAGCCCATAGACATAAAAGTCAACATTCGTTGATACAAAGAAAAGTCCTTATTTCAAGGGCTTTTCTTTGTATTTATACAGAATTTCGTATTAATACTTCTAAATGCCCTATACAAAAAATGAAACCCTATTGCAAAGGGTTTCGTTTTTTTGGATAAAGTCTTGCACCGGTGCAAGACTAAACAAGTCATTCTCCAATCAAGAGAATGACTTGCAGTTTCGGTGTTTTTTTATAATTATGTCTAATCGTTCACTTCAACCCATTCGCCACTTACATCGCAACCCACTATGGCTCTTTGCGATTTGCCCCACATTGAACATTTGGAATTAGTGCACACAAAACCTGCATTCATTTTTGAACATTCACCTACTCTGTTGCCACTTGTCTCACCGTTTTGAGTTTTACCGCAAGTTTCGCACTTCCACTTATACTTAAATTCTCCAGTTTTTGAGTCAAACCAAGTAACCACGGCGCCTTGTTCGGCATAAACAAAATATGTTTTCACATATTCTGTATGCGTCTGTTGTTGATCAGATTTATTAGTTGTGTCGCTCGATTCTTTATCATCAACCTCTGTTATTTGAGATGAAGATGTATTAGGTGAAGCATCATCTTTTTTAACATCATTATTTCCACAAGCAGACAATGACAAAACAAAAGTTACCAATAGAATAGAAATTAACAGTTTTTTCATTTCATTTCCTCCTAAAAATAAAAAAGTGCGCCAACCGAAGTCAACGCACCGAAAAACGCAACTCCGATTGTCGCCAAACAAATTACAAGTAGTGAGGATTTCTCCAATACACAATAGCTTGTTGGAATTTGCGTTTTTACCAAATTCATAAAACTATTGTGTTCATAAAAAGGGTATAATACCCCCTGTGGAATAAAAAAAGTCCTCCTACCCAATATGTAATTTGTTTGGCATACTTATTATATCACTTTTTTAGAAGAAAAGCAATACATTTTGAATATTTTGCCCCCCATCGGCAAATTTTCTAAAATTTGAAACCCGCAGAATACCCGAACAAGAAATTTCCCCCTTTTTTTAGTGTAAAGTCTTTCTTGTATCAATTTTGATTTGCTTGAACGAAGGCGAATAAGCTTGCCGCAAACGAACAACTTCACTATTGCATTTTCGCAAAACGGATTGACTTATATATATTAGTGTGCTATCATAATACGGATTTCGCATTGCTTTTTGCAGAAAACAAAAGAAATACAAAAGCAATTGTTTTTTTAGGAGAAAATAGCAAAAAAATGAAAACCAAAGCAGAAGTAATGTATTCCACGATGAATCCGTGGAGACTGTTTTTTGTGGTTGCTTTACCCGGTATGATCAGCATGTTTACTATGTCGATATACAGCATAGTAGAGGGAGCATTTATCGGTCAGGTGTTGGGCGAGGGAGCATTTGCCGCAGTCAATATCGCCTTTCCGCTTGTAATGATCAACTTTTCGTTGGCTGACCTGATCGGTGTCGGTGCATCGGCACCGATATCCATTGCCCTCGGCAAGGGTGATCACAAAACGGCAAACAATATTTTTTCTTGTTCTGTCGTTATGATATTCATATCGTCAATAATTATGGGAAGCATAATGTTCTTTGCTGCCGAGCCTCTGGCAAGGCTGATGGGAGCAAACGACGTCTTGCTCGAAACGTCGGTCAAGTATCTGCGCACCTACGCCTTGACAAGTCCGCTAACCACCATATTTTTCGCGATGGACAATTATCTTAGGATCAGCGGATACATAAAGACGAGTATGTTTATCAACATCAGCCTGAACGCTATGACCATAGGACTATTGACGGTCTTTCTGCTTGTTGTTGAGATGGACGTTGTGGGTTCGGCTCTTGCGACGAGCATTTCGATGTGCATCTGCTCTGTGATAGCAATGATACCGTTTATAAGGAGAAAGGCGCTTTTGCAGTTTGTAAAGCCGAAGTTCAACAAGGCTATGTTCAAGGAGATAGCCGCCTGCGGCTCACCTGTTTTTTTGAGCAACATAGCAGGGCGACTGACATCGATACTGCTCAACATTTCGCTAATGACATTAGGCGTTGCTGCCCTCGGGGAGGGCGGAGGCACAACTGCGGTTGCCGCCTACGCTGTATTGATGTATTCAAGCGATATCGGACAGCCGCTTGTTTACGGAATCAGCGACTCTATGTCGCCTGCGATCGGTTACAACTACGGGGCAGAGCAGTATGACCGCGTAAAAAGAATCGCAAAGTGTGTTTTTGTAGGCTCGTGTACGGTGAGCGTTATTACGACGGCAATCATGTTCTTTTTCGCCCATCCCGTCGTATCAATCTTTGCGAATGCCGAAGATGTGCGTCTTGTTGAATTATCTACCCATGCGATCAGAATATTTTGTCTGGCATATATTTTCCGCTGGATATCCATTGCTTCGCAAAGCTTTCTCAGTGCGATCGAAAAGCCGTTTATGGCAACCGTCCTTGCCGTAGCGACGGTGCTTGTGTTCCCGGTCATTATTCTCGGTGCGTTCTGGAATATGGGACTTGACGGAATATGGCTCAATATGCTCGGCACGTCGGTCCTTTCGGGTATCCTTTCTGTATGGCTGCTTATGCGGATCGGTCGGGAGATCAAAAGAAAAGAAAAACAAAAACAAAACTGACAGACGGTGATCTGTCAGTTTTTA
Source organism: Clostridia bacterium (assembly GCA_017441005.1). Lineage (GTDB taxonomy): Bacteria > Bacillota > Clostridia > Oscillospirales > CAG-272 > RGIG1995. The sequence continues at coordinate 9,742 of JAFSAM010000054.1, forward strand.
TATTGTCTTATTTCAGGAAAAAGTGCAAAAGCTTTTCATAGAACTTGCTTTTATAGGGCTGATAGCGCATCGGAAGGTCGATCCATGTTTTTTTATCCACGATCGATTTGATGTGCGAAAAAGTATCGAAGCCGGTCTTGCCGTGGTATGAGCCCATACCGCTTTCGCCGACACCGCCGAAGCCCATTTCGCTTGTGGCAAGGTGGATGATGACGTCATTGATGCACCCGCCTCCGTAGGACAGCTCGGTCGTGACTCGCTTTATATGTGCTTTATCGCTTGTAAAAAGATAGAGTGCAAGCGGCTTGTCCCTGGTCTTTAGTTCATCGACGACTTTATCAAAATCATTGAATGTGATGATAGGCATGATCGGACCGAAGATCTCTTCTCCCATTACGGCATCTCCGTACGTAACACCGTCCATTACCGTCGGTTCGATTTGGCAGGTGTCGGCATTGGTCTTTCCGCCGTATATGACCTTCTTTTCATCGATCAGTGATGTGAGTCTTGCGAAATGCTTTTCGTTGATTATCTTGCCGTAATCTTTGTTTGAAAGCGGGTTTTCACCATACTGCTTTTTGATTTCCTCAATTACGGCTTCTATAAATCCATCCTTTACCGATTCCTCGCAGAGTATATAGTCGGGAGCGACACAGGTCTGTCCGCAGTTCAGGTATTTGCCGAAGACAATACGCTTTGCGGCAAGCTTGATATTTGCGCTTGAATCTACGATGCAGGGGCTTTTTCCGCCGAGCTCAAGTACGACGGGGGTCAAATGCTCTGCGGTATGGCGGAGCACCTCCTTGCCGACAGCCTGACTTCCCGTAAAGAAAACAAAATCAAACTTTTGATCGAGAAGGGCAGCGTTTTCGGCTCTGCCTCCCGTAACGACGGCGACGTATTCGGGAGAGAAGCACTCGGTAATGATTTTTTCGACCACCTTGCTTGTGGCGGGAGAGTATGCACTTGGTTTAACGATTGCCGTGTTACCTGCGGCGATCGCTGTCGCGAGGGGATCGAGTGTCAAAAGGCAGGGGTAGTTCCAAGGGCTCATAATAAGCGTATTACCGTATGGAACGGGCTGCTTATAGCTGATTGACCGAAACTGTGCAAGGGGCGTTTTTACCTTTTTTCTCCTTGCATATTTTTTCGTATGCTTGATCATGTGGCTGATCTCGGTCAAAACAAGACCGCTTTCGCACATAAAGCTCTCATATCGGCTTTTTCCGAGGTCGGCCTGCAAGGCATCGTTGATCTCGTCTGTATGATCCTTTACCGAATTATAAAGTTTTTTGAGCTGTTCTTTACGAAATTTTACGGGGATGGTCGCACCGCTTCTGTAGTATTGACGCTGTTTCTCGAGCAGATGCTGTATTTCCTGATTTGTCATAGCTTCCTCCGTTATGCTGTGTCACAAGATTAGTCGGTGGCTTTGATCACGCTTTGGTCAGAGTCTCTGTTTTTCTCTTTCTGACCCTTTTCATTTTGTAAAGCTCCTCGGTTGCGAGGCGCGCCTTAGATACGGAAATATTATTTTTGGGTAAACAGAAATATGAAAACTCGTTGTCTCCGATTCCGATCACGTCGCCTATTTCGTACCAATGATAGTCGGAATATAAGGTGTGCGAGAATACAGCCGATTGCTTGTAATCAAGCTTTCCGTCAGCACCCGTCAGATGAAATCCGTTTTGATCGTGGGTCAGATGCCCTGAGCCTATATTGCATACGCCGTCAAGGTTGACCTGGACCATGATGTCCACATCTTCATCAAGAAGATATGTACCGTCGATAAGCTCCTGCCTGACACATTCTCTTTGCCAGGTATACCAGTCCGGGATGTGCGGGAATTCGGTATCACCCTCGGTAGCCGCAAGCTGACCGTATTCGTCCATCCCCCACTTTTTTTCGCAAGCATGACAGGTGAGGTGTATTCCTTTGCCTTCCATTTGGTTTTCGGTGCCGCAGTGTGGGCATTTATAAAGGATCCTATGCAGCCCGTCGGCACGGAAGGGAACATCGACGGATATTTTGTTGTCTCTTTGCCATGCAAAGTTATCGAAGGAAAAGGCGTCGTTTATAAGTTCATCGAGTTCTTCAACGGACTTTTCTTTGATTTCGTCGGGGGTGGCAATACACTTGACGTGGGCGCTTACCTTGACATCGCGAATCTGAAGCATATTATAAAGAGGGTCGCGGTGAAAAGCGCCTTGTGTGATGACAGTTACGACGGGAACGCCTAAGCGCTTCATCAAAAAGCCGAGTCCGCTTGGAAGCGTTGTCGCACGTCCGTCAAACGAATAACCTGCCTCGGGATACATAAGCACGCTCGTCTTATTTTCCTTTAGCATATATTTGATATCGCTGAGGAGCGATATATCGGAAACGTACTTATGTGTCGGGGTACATCCGAGCCAACGCATAAGCTTTCCGAGAAAGCCCGACATTGCGTCTACCGACGTAACTATCCCCATTCTTTTGGGGTAAAAAATTCCGAACGCAAGCTTCATATCGGTAAAGCTCGAGTGATTCATCAGGATCAGACATGGTTGTTTACCGACAAGATCCATACGTTCTGTGGTATAAGAAAATTTAGTCTTTTTCAGTGTCGGAGCAGAAACGATGCGAACGACGGCCGAAAGAAATCGACTGGGCTTCATAGGTTTCTTATGCTTTAGGCGAGGTAACTTCAAAACCTCGTCATAAGACATTTCGCGCACTTTAATTTTCATAAGTAATCCTGTTCTTATGCTTTTTCAAATCCTACCAGTACACCGCCTTTTTCGGCATAAAAGCTGCATAAGCCTTTCAAATTATGTATTTCAATTATTGCATTTTTGAATTTTTCGAGAATCAAAGCCTTCAGCTCGTGTGCCGCCGATTCGTTTTGGCAGTGACCGATGCTGACCTTGCCTTTTCGGAATCCCTCGGCTTCAAGCTCTTTAACCAACGTTTCGAGCGATTTACGTTCACCGCGGCATTTGTGCATAGGTTCAAGCGTTCCCTTGTCACTTGCCTTTCCGACAATGCATATACCCGCAATACCTACGATTTTTGCTGCGATGGGAGAAACTCTGCCGTTGTTTGCAAAGGTTTTGAGCGATTTAAGCATAAAGATCAGACCGGTCTTTTTCATATATGAATTTACACAGTCGACTATCTCGTCGAATGACATTCCCGATCCGACACATTCCTCAATTTTTTCGACTACCAGAGTAACCTCTGGACCTGCGGAAAGGGTGTCGAACACGTGAACGCGCTTACCCTCGTTTTCGGATTCATACGTTTGTTTTGCACTACAGGCAGAATTGTAGCTTCCCGAGAGTCCGCTTGTGATGGTTACGCAGAACACCTCGTCGGCATTTCCGAATGCATCAAGCCATTCTGTGGGATTGGGACATGAGGATTTTGATTTTCCTTTATATTTATACAGATAATCCGCCATGGCGCTTACGTCAAGCGCTTCGGTGTCGATAAATTCCTTTTCCGAGGTGATGACCTTCATAGGCGCCGTGGCAAAATCAACGCTTTTCAGTGCGAAAAGATCACACGATGAGTCTGAAACGATCTTTATGTTTCTCATTTTATTCCTCCGATGGTATAGTAAAAGTATTCAAGCTCTTTTCTTGTCATCGTTTTTGGTATAGTGAGGGGGGCATTGATCGATTCTTTTACTGTAGAAGTATTTTACCTCAAAACACATCTGAAAACAAGTGAGTCTTTTAATTAGTTGCATTTTTTTCGCATTTAACAGCAATATGCAGGTGGATTGACGTTTATGCGCAATGTTTGGCGTATTTTATGCCGTTTTTGCAATCGTAGAGTATCGTTTTTTGTTCGGATGCTTGTTGATACGTCAACAACTTTTGGAGTAGTATACCACAGAAATGTTGTATTGTCAACTTTTTTGTGTCAGCGTTTTGTTTGAGTTTTGTAAACTTTTTGTGATGCAAAGAAAATCAACGAGAAAATATATGTGATTATTTGAAAAAATATCATAAAAAGCTTAATTACATTGATTTTTTTGTGTCTTTGTGCTACAATACAGAAGATGTGTGCATTTATGCAATCAGTATTGAAAGGAAGAAAAAATTATGGTTTTCAGTTTGGAGCTTTTGTGGCTGTTTGTTGCGGCAATGGTCATAAGTGCGATAGGTTTTAAAAAATACGTATGGTTTATATCCCTCGGTTACGGCTTTTCGATTGCGGGAGAGGGAATGCTTATGACTATACTTTTCGGCAAGACATTGACACCGGGAGCAGTTATATGCTGTATTCTCTTTGTAGTATACGGACTTCGACTCGGTGGATATCTTGCGATACGTGAGTTCGGCAACAGCTCGTACAAAAAACACATGAAAACAGAGATAAAGAGCGGTGATACCATTCCGTTTGGCGTAAAGGTCGCGATTTGGGTCACCTGTGCATTGCTTTACGTAACGCAAGTCTCGGGCGTTTTTTACCGTATGTATAACCTCTGTGCCGATAATGCTTTCGTATTTGTCGGGGCAGGAATTATGGCACTTGGTTTAGGCATCGAGACACTTGCGGATATTCAGAAAAACAATGCGAAAAAGAAAAATCCCGGACGGTTTGTCGACACGGGGCTTTACAGACTTGTACGCTGTCCTAACTATCTTGGTGAAATGATATTCTGGACGGGCGCTCTTGTTGCCGGAATCGGTGCTGTTTCGGGATGGCAGTGGGTGATAGTAGCTATCGGCTACGTCGGTATAATATTCGTTATGTTCAGCGGTGCGCGCAGGCTTGAAATACGCCAGAACAAGAATTACGGAAACGATCCCGAATATCAAAAATATGTAAAGACCGTGCCGATCATGGTGCCGTTTATACCGCTTTACAGTGTAGAAAAATATAAGTGGTTGATCGCTTGATAAACTGATATTAAAGGTATTAAAGGTATTATATGAAATTTTCTATGACAAAACAAAAGTTTATAAACCAATGGTTGAGACATTTTGCCAATGGTGTATCAAAAATACAGATAGAAAGCTATGTAAAGGATCAATATATTTGGCACGTATTTTCTTACGGTTTGATTTCGGACGAAAAACTGCTTATAGGTGATGATGCGCGAAATGCTTTTGATCAAGCGGACAAAAGTGCGTGCATTTGCTGTGATATGTTTGGAAACAGCGGTGTCAGGGAAGGGCTTTCGGGATGTGACTCCTCAAAAATGATCGAAGAGCACTTTACCGAATTGTATGTGGTGGCAAAAGATTATTCGTGGACCTATATTAAGACTCACGAGAATGGTTCGTGCGGACCTTATTTTTATCGAAAATAACGTTTACAAGAAAACTGCAGAAAAATAAGAGGACAATATGCATATTGAAGAAAAACTTACTACGGAGATAACGGACAGCTGTGACGTATTGGTATGCGGCGGCGGTTTTGGCGGTATTTCTGCCGCATTGGCGGCGGCAAGATTGGGTAAAAGGGTCATTTTGCTTGAGAAACAGTATATCCTGGGCGGACTCGGCACGGCCGGACTTATAACCATATACCTTCCTCTGTGTGACGGCTACGGTAAGCAGGTGTCATACGGCATTGCAGAGGAGCTGTTCAGACTGTCGATATCGTTAGGGTGCGAGGATAAATATCCGTCGAACTGGCTTGATACGGATGATAAAGAGCATCGAACAGAGAAGGATGCACGTTTTGAGGTGCAGTACAATCCTTCGATATTCGCAATACTGGCAGAGCAGCTGCTTGTTCAAAACGGAGTAGAAATACTGTACGGTGCTTATGCCGTCGGCGTATCGAAAAATGGAGACAGGATAGATTCCGTCATTATTGAAAGCAAGTCGGGAAGACAGGCGATAGAGGTCAATACCGTTGTTGATGCAACGGGAGACTGCGATATAGCATATTTTGCGGGAGTGCCCACAAAGAATTTTGAGCAGGGAAACGTTCTTGCGGCTTGGTATTATTCATTGGGAGACGGAGGCTATAAGCTTAATACGATCGGCTTTGCTGACATTCCGGAGGAGCAAAAGAAAAACGGAAAGTCGGTCAAATTGCTTATTCAAAAGCGTTTCGGCGGCATTGACGTAAAAGAGGTGTCGGAAATGACACGCTATTCTCACGCATCGACATTGAACAGCATAATCAAGAAGAGGGAGGATGATCCCACACTTATTCCCACCTCGATCGCGACGATCCCTCAGATACGTATGAGCAGGCGCATTGTCGGTGAATACACAATGAACGATACCGAGGAGCATAAATTTTTTGAAGACTCGATCGGTATGATATCAAACTGGAGAAAAAGAGGTCCCGTTTACGAGGTGCCCTTTTCGACCCTATATTCAAGAGATGTGAAGAATCTGATCACTGCGGGAAGATGTACATCTGTGACCGACAGTATGTGGGATATAATGCGTGTGATTCCTTGCTGTGCGGTAACGGGTCAAGCGGCGGGAACTGCGGCTGCGATCACCGACGATTTCACCAAGACCGATATATCAAAGCTGCAAAGAATTCTTGAAGAAAACGGCGTTATTTTACACGAAAGCGACCTTGAGTGATGCTTTATAAATAATAGCAAAAGATCCCCTCGGACCGAAACCGAGGGGATCTTATTTATACCGTAAAAGCGATCAGTTGCCGCATCCGCAACCACAACCGCCTCCGCAGTTGCAGAGGAAGAAGAGCACGAGGCAGATAGCGATGATAACCCAGATGTTTTCACAGTCAAAAAGGTTACACAAGCAGTTCATAGTAGACCTCCTTTCGGGGAAAAGCTGATTGTTCTTTACCCTGATATTATTCTATGTCGGAGGTTAAAAAGTGTTTGGGGCGGGAGGTGACAGGACCGTCGGTTTTTTTGCGTTTTGGTCGCGCATACAAAAAAACCGGTAAAAAGAGTAAGTTGATTTTTAATTTTTTTGTTAAAAAAAATACTTACCTGACGAAGATGCCCACAAAGAGATAAATGCACATCATAAGCAGGGTGAAGTTGTAGTTTGATTCAAAAAAGATCCAGACGGCAAAGCTCCAAAGCAGAACGAGACAAAAGAATGATACCGTCTTCATAACTCTTTCGGCAGTGTCAGGGGAGGTCGTTAATTCAAGTGTTTTTTCTAAAATTTGACCGCCGTCAAGACTGCGGATGGGCAGTATGTTCAGAAGTATCAAGATCATGTTGCTGATTTTAAAAAAATTTAGTGTATCAGTGGATTCGAATCGACTGCAGATCATTATTACACAAATGTTTGCCAGAATTCCTGCAATACTTATTGCGATATCGGCTTTATAAGAGGAGACGCATGGGGCGGTTTTGATATCAAGACCTATGGGGAGGATCTTGATCCGAGCGATTTTCTGCCCACAGATGAGCATAACGATAATATGCCCGATTTCGTGAAGAAGTGCGGCAAGAAGCGGGAGGAAGGCGATCGGAGAAGCCCCACCCGCAACAAGAACGCAAAAAAAGATGACAGTCGACAGCCCAATTTCAAGCTTCAGTCCCTTAGCCATATTTGACCACCGTCATAAGTACTATTACAGCAATAAGAAAAAAGATGATGTTTTTCATTAAAATACCGCTTTTTCTGATTATTATACAAAAGAATATGCGAAATATTTTTCGGGTATGAATAGAATCCTGTATAATATTTTGATTGATTTTAATAGGCACGGTCAAGGTTGCTTTGCAGGTATGATCAATATTTATAGAAAAAAACAAAAAAGGGGCACTATAGGATTATTAAATTAAAAATAATCGGTATTATTGATAGGATTTGTGTTGACAAATTGGATATTTTGACATATAATGTAATGTATTCAGCATAATCAGTATAAAAGGAGAGATTGTTTTGAACAGAGATCATATAAAGACGGTGAAGTTTGGCGGCAGCTCGCTCAGTGACGCAAATCAGTTTAAAAAAGTAGCCGACATAATCCTCTCGGATAAGAACAGAAGATACGTAGTTCCGTCTGCACCCGGCAAAAGATATAAGGATGACGTAAAGGTGACCGATATGCTCTACAAGTGCAATGCGCTTGCAGAGAGAGGTGAATCGATCGACGTTTATTTTGACGGTATCAAGAAGAGATACAACGAGATCATAAACGGACTCGGACTCAAGGATTTTTCTCTTGAGGAGGATTTCGAGACCGTAAAAAACAATATAAAGAATAAATCCGGAAGTGACTATGCCGCAAGCCGCGGCGAGTATCTGAACGGCAAGATTCTTGCCGCATACCTCGGTTTTGAATTTATTGATGCTGCGGATGTTATCTTCTTTAAGGAAGACGGCAGATTTGATGAGGACAAGACCAATGCGGTATTGAAGGGCTTGCTCAAGACTCATGAAAAGGCTGTAATCCCCGGATTCTACGGTTCAAAGCCCGACGGAAGCATCAAGACGTTTTCAAGAGGCGGTTCCGATATTACGGGTTCTATCGTAGCAAGAGCTTGCGATGCGGATATATACGAAAACTGGACGGACGTTTCGGGCTTCCTTATGGCAGACCCGAGAATAATCGATAATCCCAAGCCTATTGAGGTAATAACCTACAGAGAGCTCAGAGAGCTTTCTTATATGGGTGCCACCGTTCTTCACGAGGACGCGATCTTCCCCGTAAGAACTGTCGGTATTCCCGTACAGATCAAGAATACGAACGATCCCGAAGCCCCCGGTACTTTGATCGTTCCAAAGACCGATATGGTCGATACGGAAAGAGTGATCACCGGTATTGCGGGTAAGAAAAACTTCTCCGTAATCACACTTGAGCAGGATATGATGAATTCTGCTGTCGGCTTCGGAAGAAGAGTTCTTGAGGTATTCGAGAGACACGGAATGGTATTTGAGCACCTTCCTTCGGGTATTGATACTATGAGCGTCGTTCTCAGCACAAGTCAGCTTGAGGGACACAGAGATGAGCTTATCAACGAGCTTTGCAGAGAGGTAGAGCCTGACTGCATTTACATTGAGGATAACCTCGCTCTGCTTGCTGTAGTAGGCAGAGGTATGGTTGGTGAAAGAGGCACCGCGGCGAGAGTGTTCGGTGCAATCGCAAAGGTAGGCATCAACCTCAGAATGATCGACCAGGGCTCGAGCGAATTGAATATCATCGTAGGTATCAACGAAAATGAACTTGAGGTTGCAATGAAGGCGATCTACGAGGAATTCGTTAAATAATGAAAAAAATGTCGGCATACAGGCAATCTAAGCTTGTATGCCGATTTTTTGTTTATTTTCGTAAATATATGAAAAATTTATCTCAAGAAATGCTAAAAATGACAAGAAATCTATAATATTTTGTTCACATTTTTTGTACAAAGGACTTTACAAACATATAAATGAGGTGTATAATTAAATGAGTATAAAAATAGAGAGAGGTGTTTATTTTGTCCATGAGATTAAATCCGTGGAAACCCTATCTGCTTAGAATTTTTGATATGGTTCTTGCCATTTTATCAATATTTATCGCAATGATCACTATGGGATGGATGTTTGGCGACACCACAAGCTGGACTATTTCTCTTATCGGAATGGCTATTCAGGCGATCGTATACATAGTTATGCTTTACGCATTGAATATTTACAAGATAATATGGTATTATTCGTCGTTGCAGGAAATGCTGAAGTTGATAGTTGCGGTGTTGTTCTCGCAGATGGTGTCTTTTGTGATCCATTTGTCATGCAGCATCGGTATGATCAAGGGAAGCTGGAAATTTTCCGATGAATTTTTGAAGGTGCACCTGTTGGCGGGAGCATTTATGGTAGTTTTTGTGATCATTTTCCGCTCTGTCATATATACGATCGAACGTAGAGAGGCTTCCGGAACAGTCAAAAGCGATACTGAAGAAGAGATCAATACTATGGTCATAGGTGCAGGCGAGGCGTGTAATTATTTTGTACGCGAAATGCAGCTGAAGCACAGCGACGAATATGATATTAAATGTATTATAGACGACAACCCGACCAAGCACAAAATGCTTTTTGAGGGCGTCCCGATCGTCGGAAACAGGTATTCAATAGAAGAAAACGTAAAGAAATACAACATAAAAAAGATCATATTTGCAATTCCGTCCTGTCCTATGGCAGACAGAAAAGAGATCTTTGAGATCTGCACAAAGACGGGTTGCGTGGTAAAAACAATGCCGTCTATATACCAGATGGTTGAGAATACGGACAAGGTCGAATACGTAAAGCAGATTCGCGACGTCGGTATCGAAGACCTGCTCGGAAGAGATCCGATCAGAATCGACCTTGATTGCGTAATGAATTACGTGAGCGGCAAGGTAGTAATGGTGACAGGCGGCGGTGGCTCTATAGGAAGCGAGCTTTGCCGACAGATCGCCGCATATAATCCCAAAAAGCTTATTATATTCGATATATACGAAAACAACGCTTATGATATCCAGCTCGAGCTCAAGAAAAAGTATCCTATGCTTGATCTTGTTACTTTGATCGGCTCTGTGAGAGACAATCAGCGTCTCGATATGGTCTTTGAAAAATACAGACCCGAGGTCGTATATCATGCGGCGGCTCATAAGCACGTTCCTCTTATGGAGGACAGCCCGAACGAGGCGATCAAGAATAACGTATTCGGTACTTTGAATACCGTTCAGATGGCTGATAAGTTTAGGGTAAAGCGTTTTGTTCTCATTTCCACCGACAAGGCAGTAAATCCCACCAACATTATGGGTGCGAGCAAGAGAATATGCGAAATGATCGTTCAGGCATTTAACCGTGTATCTGAAACAGAGTTTGTAGCGGTCAGATTCGGTAACGTTTTGGGCAGTAACGGCTCGGTCGTACCTTTGTTTAAGACACAGATCCAGGCGGGCGGTCCGGTTACGGTAACCCACCCCGATATAATCAGATATTTTATGACGATTCCCGAGGCGGTTTCTTTGGTGCTTCAGGCGGGTGCCGATGCAAAGGGCGGAGAGATATTCGTTCTTGATATGGGCAAGCCCGTAAAGATCCTTGACCTTGCGGAAAATTTGATTAGGCTTTCGGGATTTGAGCCTTATAAAGAGATAGACATACAGTTCACCGGTCTCCGCCCCGGAGAGAAGCTTTACGAAGAATTGCTTATGAGCGAGGAGGGCCTTAAGGCTACCGCGAATAAGCTCATTCACATAGGAAAGCCCTTGGAGTTTGATGAGGAGCATTTCTATTGGGTATTGCACAAGATGAAGCACAGTATGTGTGACGACTCTGTTGATATGCGTTCTCTTGTGAAAGAGATAGTACCAACGTACATAATAACTCCCAATCAGTAATATGAGCAAGAAAGCAGATGTTTTTGAAGCGTCTGCTTTTTGTTTTTAAGTATAAAACGCTGCTTGGAACAGTAGGGTGAAATAAGAGAATATTATAAGCTGTTTCGGTATTCTTTTTGTTGCCCATTTATTGACTTTTAGCCTTAAATGTTGTACAATAGATTTGATTGTAATAATTATAACACCATCGGAGGAACGGTATGAAAATTCTTGTAGTAGGCGGCGGCGGAAGAGAGCACGCCATAGTAAAAAAATTGCATGAGAGTAAGTATGCTCCCGAGCTTTATTGTGCTCCGGGAAACGGCGGAATAGCGGAAATTGCTACTTGCTTGCCGGTTAAGGCGACCGATGTTGCAGGTATTGTAAATATTGCTGTAGAGAAGAAAATTGATCTTGTGTTTGTCGCTCCGGATGACCCGCTTATGCTGGGAACTGTCGACGCTTTGGAGGAGAAGGGAATAAGAGCCTTCGGACCTCGTCAGTGTGCTGCCATTATTGAGGGAAGCAAGGTGTTTTCCAAGGAATTGATGAAAAAATACGGTATTCCCACTGCAGGATACGAGGTGTTTGACAGTGCAGAAAAGGCACTTGAATATATCAAGGCACAGAACGAATATCCGGCTGTTATCAAGGCTGACGGTCTTGCTCTCGGCAAGGGTGTTATTATCGCCAAGGATTATACCGAGGCTGAAGATGCCGTAAAGACTATAATGTGCGACAAGGTTTTCGGAGAATCGGGAAGCCGTGTTGTTATTGAAGAATTTTTGACAGGACCCGAGGTTTCTGTTTTGGCATTTACAGACGGAAAAACGATCGTTCCCATGGTTTCCGCTCAGGACCACAAGCGTGCGCTTGACAACGATATGGGTCTTAATACCGGCGGTATGGGCGCATTTTCACCCAGCCGTAATTATACTCCCGACATTGCAAATGAGTGCTATAATACCATATTCAAGCCCACGATGGACGCTATGAATAAAGAGGGCAGAACCTTTAAGGGTGTTATTTACTTCGGATTGATGCTTACACCCAAGGGCCCCCGTGTGATCGAATATAATGCCCGCTTCGGCGATCCCGAGACTCAGGCAGTTCTTCCCAGACTGAAGACTGATTTTGTTGATATTATCAATGCGGTTATCGACGAAAAGCTTGATGAGATCGAGATCGAATGGAAAGAAGATGCGGCCGTTTGTATCGTGCTTGCATCGGGCGGCTATCCTTCGAAATACGAATCCGGCAAGCTGATCGAGGGTCTTGACAGCGAGGTCTTTAAGTCTGACGACCTGTTTGTTTATCACGCGGGTACAAAGGCTGCGGACGGCAAGATATATACCGCAGGCGGAAGAGTGCTCGGCGTTACCGCTACGGGCAAGACGCTTGACGATGCCATTGCAAAGTCGTATTCGGCATTGAAGAATATTTCTTTTGAAAAAATGCACTACAGAAACGATATCGGCAGAAAATGAGTTCCGATAGAAAGAGAGTATGTGTAGTAGGTGGCGGTCCTGCGGGGATGATGTGTGCCGGCAGAGCGGCAAGCCTTGGCTGTGACGTTACCCTTTATGAAAAAATGAATGCTGTCGGAAGAAAGCTTGCGATCACCGGAAAAGGCAGATGCAACGTTACGAACGCTTGCGACAGAAATACTTTTATAGAAAATGTTCCTACCAATCCCAGATTTCTGTACGGAGCATATTCCGCTTTTTCTTCTGATGACACGATGAGCTTTTTTGAAGAATTGGGTGTGCCTTTGAAGGTCGAACGCGGAAACAGGGTATTTCCGATGTCGGACAGATCTTATGACATTGTCGATGCAATGAGGGATTATTGCAAGAATAACGGTGTCAAAATCGTGTACGAAAAGGTTGAGGAAGTGCTTTGTGAAGACGGCAGAGCGATTGGTGTAAGGGTCCACGGAAGAAAAGTGGGATACGACTGTGTCGCAGTATGCACTGGCGGTGTTTCATATCCGAAGACAGGTTCTGACGGTGACGGATTTAGGTTTGCGGAATCGCTCGGAATAAATACGGTTCCGAGAAAGCCGTCGCTTGTTCCGATCGAGGTAAAAGAAAAATGGGTAAGGGCTTTGATGGGACTGTCGCTCAAAAACGTTACTCTTACCGTTTTCGATAAGAAAAAGCAGAAGGAAATATACAGCGATTTCGGTGAGATGCTGTTTACCCATTTCGGGGTATCGGGACCGATGGTGCTCAGCGCGTCGTGCCACATGAAGCCGATGGAGGATGACAGATATCTACTTCGCGTTGACTTAAAGCCTGCTCTCGACGAAAAAACTTTGGACACAAGACTTTTGTCCGATTTCGAGAAAAACAAGAACAGGGATTTTGCAAATTCGCTTTCGGCACTTTTGCCTCAGAAGCTTATCCCGATCTTTATTGATCTGACAGGGGTTGCTTCGGACAAAAAGGTTAATTGCATAACAAAGACTGAAAGACGAAAGATACTTGATACGCTGAAATGTCTGGAATTTACGGCAAAAGGCTTTCGACCTATAGATGAGGCTATAATAACCTCGGGAGGCATTGACGTAAAAGAAATTGAACCGGGAAGCATGAGGTCAAAGAAAATTGACGGTCTGTATTTTGCGGGCGAGGTTTTGGACTGTGATGCATATACAGGCGGTTTTAATCTTCAGATAGCTTTTTCCACGGGATATCTCGCGGGAACGGATATTGCATATAATTAAAATATGGGGAGAATAAAATATAACAAATGTATAAAATAGCATTAGACGGACCTTCGGGCTCAGGTAAGAGCGTAATGGCGAAGGCTGTAGCAAAAAAATTAAATATATTGTACGTAGATACGGGGGCTCTTTATAGGGCGATCGGACTTTTTATGTACAGAAACGGTGTGGACGTTGCCGACAAGGCGGCAGTTGTTGCAAACCTAAAAAATGTTGATGTAAAGCTGTCGCAGTCAGAAGAGGGGCAGGTCGTATATCTGAACGGTGAAAACGTTAACAGGGATATAAGACTTCCCGAAATATCTATGTATGCATCGGGGGTATCCTCGATCCCCGAGGTCAGAGCATTTTTACTCGAGCTTCAGAGAGATGCGGCAAAGACAAACAACGTAATTATGGACGGCAGAGATATCGGTACGGTCATTTTTCCCGATGCCGAGGTCAAGATATTCCTTTTTGCGCGTGACGAGGTCAGGGCGAAGAGACGTTATCTTGAATTAAAAGAGAAGGGAATCGATACCACCCTTGAAGAGGTGCTTAATGATATGCAGCGCCGAGATGAGAACGACAGAACGAGAGCGATTGCTCCCGCTGTTCCTGCCGAGGATGCAGTGATGCTTGACAGCTCGGAGCTTAATATCGATCAGACTATTGATGCCATAATCAATATAATTGAGAAAAGGATAAAATAGTATTTTGTTTTGGAGATAATAAAATGAAATTATATGCATTCTTGAGAAAGATCCTGAGATGGTTATTCATAGGTATGTTCAGGATCGAGGTTAAAGGAATGGAAAATATCCCCAAGGAAGGCGCTTTGATCGTGTGTCCGAACCATATATCAAATTGGGATCCCATACTTTTGGGGGCGGTTATGGACAGACAGGTCAGATTTATGGCGAAATCTTCTTTGTTTAAGATACCGTTGCTCAGTTCGTTGATAAAGGCGTTGGGGGCTTTCCCGGTAAAAAGGGGAGCTGCTGACATAGCGGCGATGAAGACTGCGATCGGTCATCTGAAAAACGGCGATGCTGTCGGTGTTTTCCCGCAGGGAACACGGTGTTTTGGTAAGGATCCCAAGGATACCGAGGTAAAAAACGGAGTCGGAATGATTGCATGCAGATCAAAAGCGGATGTGTTGCCGGTAGCTATAAAAACAAAGAAATACAAGATGCTCATATTCCGCAAGGTTTATATAACTATAGGTGAGGTCATTCCGTTTGAAGACCTCGGATTTGAAAACGGAAATCAGGAGGAATACAGCAAGGCTTCTGAATACGCTTTCGGAAAGGTGCTTGAATTGCTGTAAGGCGATCGCGGTGACCGAATGGAAATTGAAATAGCGAAAAATGCAGGCTTTTGCTTTGGTGTTGACAGAGCTGTAAGCACAGTATACGGATTGATCGGAAAAGAATCTGCAGGTCAAATATATACCTTGGGGCATTTGATACACAATCCCACCATATCCGGCGATCTTGAAGCCCAAGGGGTAGGCGTGATTTCCGAAGAGGAACTCGAAAAGGTTTTTTCTTCCTGTGACGGAGACCGTCCCTGTACCGTAGTGGTAAGGGCTCACGGCGTAACATCCGGGCTGTATGCAAGATTGGAAAAATATGCAGAGAAAAATGAGTTTTTCAATGTGATTGACTGTACCTGTCCTTACGTCAAGAAGATACATAAGATAGTGACGGACAATGCCGATAAGGAATCACAGCTTTTCGTATTTGGCGATCCGAATCACCCCGAGGTTAAAGGCATAGTCAGCTTTGCCGAGGGCGACGTTGAGGTGTTTTCGAGTGCCGATGCACTTGAGGAAAGACTGAAAATTCATAAAAGTGCACAAAAAAAGTCGGTAATGGTGTCCCAGACAACACAAAAACTGACAGAATGGAAAAAATCTCAAAAAATTCTCGAAAAAGTATATACAAATTCATATATTTTTGATACAATATGTAGTGTTACCGAAAATCGGCAGAAGGAGACGGAAAAACTGGCTCAGAAAGTTGATTTTATGGTTATCATAGGGGGCAGAAACAGCTCCAACACCAACAAGCTTTACGAGACAGCAAAAAGGCATCAACCGAACACCGTCTTGGTTGAGAATGCTTCAGAGCTTCCCAATAGGCTTGATGGAAAAATAAAAAAAGTTGGTATATCTGCCGGTGCATCGACGCCGGGCAGTATCATACAGGAGGTAAAAAACAAAATGAGCGAAATCACACAGAACATCGAAAAGGACTTGACTCAGGAGTCTTTTGAAATCAACGATGAAAACAGCTTTGCTGCAATGCTTGAGGAATCTTTCAAAACTTTAAATACAGGTGAGATAGTTAAGGGAATCGTACTTGCTGTTAACTCTAACGAAGTACAGGTAGACCTTGGCGCTAAGGTAACCGGCATTGTACCTTACAGTGAAGTTTCCGAGAATCCCGCTGCTAAGCTCGAGGACGAGTTTAAGGTAGGCGACGAGATCGAAGTAATGGTAACCAGAGTTAGTGATATAGACGGTGTTGCATCCCTTTCCAAGAAGAGAGTTGATGCTATTACCAACTGGAAGAACGTTGTTGAAGCGTTCAACGAGGGCAAGGTTCTCGAGGGTAAGGTAACTGACGTTATCAGAGGCGGCGTACTTGTACTCGCTTTGGGTCAGAAGCTTTTCGTTCCCGCGTCCCACACAGGTCTTGCAAAGGATGCAGATCTTTCTGTTCTCAGAGGTACCGAGCACAAGGTTAAGATCATCGACATCAATGAGCAGAGAAAGAGAGCTGTTGCTTCTATCCGCGTAGTTGCAAGAGAAGAAAAGAAGGCTGCAGAGGAAGCATTCTGGGCAAGCATCGAAAAGGATAAGAAATACGAGGGCGTTGTTAAGTCTATTACAAACTACGGCGTATTCGTAGACCTCGGCGGTGTTGATGGCATGATCCACAGCACAGAGCTTGCTTGGACACACTTCAAGCATCCTTCCGAAATCGTATCCATCGGAGAAACACTTAACGTATACGTAAAGGATTTCGATGCTGAAGCAAAGAGAATCTCTCTCGGCTACAAGACAGAGGAAAACAACCCTTGGAATGCATTTGTTGAGAAGTATGCAGTAGGCGACGTTGCTACCGTTAAGGTAGTAAACATGATGCCCTTCGGTGCATTTGCAGAAGTTCTCCCCGGTGTTGACGGTCTTATCCATATTTCCCAGATCGCTGACAAGAAGATCAACAAGCCCGCTGATGTTCTTTCCATCGGTCAGGAGGTTGACGCAAAGATCACAGACATCGATATGGAAAATCATAAGATCAGCCTTTCTGTAAGAGCGCTTATCGAAGAGGCTAAGGCGGCTGAAGAGGCTATGCCCGAGGATTACATACCCGACGAGCAGAAGACAGAGGACGCTGAATAATTTTGTATATAGATGCCCCAATACGGGGAATTTAATATAAAACCAAGGCGCAATAGCCGTTCTTGAACAGGAGCGGTTATTGCGCTTGTTTTCTATATAAAAAAGGTGATTTAAAGCGTGTTTACTCCATAAAAAGTTTTTGAACGATTATTCAAGTATTATTAAAGAAAAATGGTAAAAACTATTGACGGAAGGGGGCATAAAGTATATAATATATTATTGTACACGAATTATAAAATAAATAGACGATTTTTGCATCTGTGCCAACATTTTTGTCAAAAGCAAAGGTTTGACAAAATCTATCATCACCTTTGACCAACAGGGGCTGTACGTGTGATTAATGCCGAGGGAGAGGGCAGGATGTACATATCAGGGCAGTTCTTAACAGGAGCCGTTTCCGACTTTAAAAATCGGATTGAGAAACCGAATGCTGCAGTTATGTTTAAGCCGTTTTGATTTAACGCAAGATTGGCGTATATATAGCTGTAACAAACTCTTTGCGGGGGCATCGGTTAGCCCGATATGGGGTTCGCGCAGAGCTTAGACAGAAGCTGTACGCGGTCTTTACCGCAAAGGGGGATGCAAAAAATGAGCAATAATAATATCATTGAATTGAAGAACATCACCGTGGAGTTTGATGGCGAAAAGGTGCTTGACGATCTTAACTTGTCTATAAAGGACAAGGAGTTTGTTACGCTTTTGGGGCAGTCGGGGTGCGGAAAAACTACCACCCTCAGAATAATTGCCGGCTTTATCCAACCGCAGACGGGCGATGTTTTTTTTGACGGAAAATCGGAGCTTGGTATACCGCCTCATAAGAGACCGGTCAATACCGTTTTCCAGAGATATGCTTTGTTTCCGAATTATAATGTTTACGATAACATTGCGTTCGGTCTTCGCGTAAGTAAGGTGCCGAAGAAGGAGATCGATGAACGTGTAAAGGCAATGCTGAAGCTTGTCAACCTTGAGGGCTTTGAGAAGAGAAGCATAACCAAGCTTTCGGGCGGTCAGCAGCAGAGAGTTGCGATCGCGAGAGCGGTAATCAATCAGCCCAAGGTGCTTTTGCTTGACGAGCCGTTGGCGGCGCTCGACCTTAAGCTGCGTAAGGATATGCAGAACGAGCTTAAAAACATTCAGAAAAAGCTGGGTATCACTTTTATATACGTAACTCACGATCAGGAGGAGGCACTGTCTCTTTCCGATACCGTTGTCGTTATGCATGAGGGTAAGATCCAGCAGATAGGTACGCCTATCGATATATATAACGAGCCGGAGAACGCTTTTGTAGCCGACTTCATCGGTGAATCAAACATCATTGACGGCATTATGAAGGCAGACTATAAGGTGGCATTGGTCGGAAAGACGTTTGACTGCCTTGACAAGGGCTTTGAGCACAACGAACCGGTTGACGTTGTTATCCGTCCCGAGGACGTTGATATCGTTCCCGTGGAAAAGGGAATGCTTGTAGGTGAAGTGACCTCTGTTCTTTTCAGAGGAGTTCACTATGAGATAATCATAGACGTTGAGGGCTTCAAATGGATGATACAGACCACCGATGAAAGCAAGGTGGGCGACAAAGTTGGTCTTTATATCGAGCCCGATGCGATCCACGTAATGAAGAAATCAAAGTATTCGGGTAAATACGGCGACTACAGCTCATACAGTGACGAGATGGACAGAATGAGCGACGTAAATGAGGTAGAAGAATGAAGAAACGCAGATACGGAGTATTGGCGTTGAATTCTCCCTATGTATTGTGGTCGGCAATATTTATAATAGTGCCTCTGTTCATAGTGGGTTATTATTCTTTTGTAGACGCCAACGGAAACTTTTCTGTCGATAATTTTATAGAGATCTTTAAGCGAAAAGATTATTTGAATCCAATGCTGCGAGCATTGTGGTATTCTGTAGTGGCGACAGTGATCGCACTTTTGATCAGCTATCCTTTTGCATATTTTTTGAGCAAACAGTGCGGTATGTCGCAGAGAATACAAATGGCTCTTATAATGGTCCCGATGCTTACAAACCTTGTAATCAGGACATATTCGTGGGCGAATATACTTGAATACAACGGACTTATCAACAAATTTCTGGGATTGTTTGGCATTGAACCCCTTACTATGATGGGCACGTCGGGGGCTGTAATATTCGGTATGGTTTATAACTATCTGCCGTATATGATCTTGCCTATTTATACGGTAATGAGCAAAATAGACCCCTCGTTGCTTGAAGCTGCAGAGGATCTTGGCTGCAATGGCTGGAATAAGCTGAGAAGGGTGATCATACCGCTCAGTTTGCCGGGGGTAATTTCAGGCATAACTATGGTATTTGTTCCCAGCATCAGCACGTTCTATATCAGCCAAAAGCTGTCGGACGAAAAGCTGATCGGTGACGTAATATACAATGAAATGCAGGAATATCATAATTTCAATATGGGCGCATCCTTGTCCTTTGTTTTGATGGTGTTTATTTTTGCGAGTATGCTGATAATGAACAAGCTCTCGGATGAAGACGGAGGTGTTGTTCTGTGAAGACCTTCGGTAGAATTTTCAACGGGTGTGTATATCTCCTGTTATATGCTCCTTTGATCATAATGGTGGTATTCAGCTTTAACAGTGCAAAGAGCACAAACGTTTTTGCGGGCTTCTCTTTAAAATGGTATAAGGAGTTTTTCAATGATCCCTATATAATGGAGGCATTGGGAAACACTCTTGTTCTTGCATTTTTGTCGGCGATTATTGCGACAGTTCTCGGAACGATCGCGGCTGTGGGAATGTACAAACTCAGAAACCGCTATTTGTACGGAACTATGAATATGGTTACCAATATTCCTATGATGAATCCCGATATCATCACGGGTGTTGCTTTCATGCTTTTGTTTATGTTCGTCGGCAGAGAGATTCTCGGGTTAAATGAGGTTGTTGGATTTGTTCCCGTTCTCATTGCGCACGTAACGTTTAACTTACCTTACGTTATTTTAAACGTATTGCCGAAGCTCAGACAGACAGACGAGCATTTGTATGAGGCGGCATTGGATCTTGGCTGTACACCGATTAAAGCGTTTTTTAAGGTGATGCTTCCCGCAATAATGCCCGGTATCGTGTCGGGAGCGATGATGGCATTTACCTTGTCTATTGATGATTTTGTTATTTCATATTTTACGGCAGGTACCGAATACAATACGTTGCCGATCTTGCTTTACAATCAGACCAAGCACGCGATGAAGCCTGATATGTATGCATTGGCATCGATTTTGTTTATTAGTATATTGGTGTTGCTTGTTTTGATAAACGTATTCCAGGAAATTTCCGACAGAAAGACGAAAGGAGTCAGAAAATGAAAAAGATTATAGCAGTTTTGCTTGTATTGATAATGGCTGTTTCTTGTGTAGCTATGACGTCTTGCGGTGAGGTAAACGATACCGTAGAGGTAGAAGGCACTTACACAAGAGACTATGAAGGAACAACACTAAAGGTATATAACTGGGGCGAATATATCTCCGACGGCGGTGAGGGCTCGCTTCACGTAAACAAGGCTTTTGAAAAGCTTACCGGAATAAAAGTAGTATACAGCACCTTTGACAGTAACGAGGTTATGTACGGTAAGATCAAGCAGGGGGCTGAAGCGTTCGATATAATTATCCCCTCGGATTATATGATTGAGAGATTGATCAACGAAGACCGTTTGCAGAAGATCGACGTGTCAAAGCTCAGCAATTATAAGTATATTGACGAGCAGTATAAGAATCTTTATTTTGATGAAAACAATGAATACTCCGTTCCTTACAACGTAGGAATGGTTGGTCTTATATACAATGAGACAATGGTCAAAGAAGCACCTACAAGCTGGAGTGTAATGTGGGATGAGCAGTATAAGGATCAGATCTTGACTTTTGACAACCCGAGAGATGCTTTTGCTATATGCCAGTTCTTGCTCGGTATTGACTTGAATACCACAGATACGGCAGAGTGGGACAGAGTTGCCGAGAAGTTCAAGGAACAGAAGAAGATCCTCCAGGCAAGAGTAATGGATATGGTCTTCAACAAGATGGAGGGCGGCAACGCAGCTATCGCGCCTTACTATGCTGGCGACTATCTCACGATGGCAGAAAACAATCCCGATCTTAAGTTTGTATATCCCGAAGAGGGAACAAATATATTTGTTGACTCCATTTGCATTCCCAAGAACGCAAATAACTATGAGGCGGCAATGCTGTATATCAACTTCCTGCTTGAGCCCGAGGTTGCTTTGGCGAATGCAGAGTATATCAGATATGCTTCTCCCAATACCGGCGTATTGAATCACGAGGATTATTCTTTGAAGGACAATGAGATCCTTTATCCTTCGGAAGATAAAATGCCGAAAACACAGTATTTCCACGACCTCGATCCTGTTGTAAGAGAGTATTATCAGGATTTGTGGAAGAAGATAGTAAATGAATAATAAAACAAAAAAGCCTCGGCACGCTGCCGAGGCTTTTTGTGTATTTCGCTGAATAATGCAGTACTTATGTAATCCATTTTTCGAGGATCAAAGATGCTCAATTTCCGTTTTGATGTCGGAATCTGCCGTGTGCCTATCGGAGAATATTTTTGTTTTGTCCTCGAGCTTGAT
The DNA here is from genome assembly GCA_017441005.1 of Clostridia bacterium. GTDB lineage: Bacteria > Bacillota > Clostridia > Oscillospirales > CAG-272 > RGIG1995. Next base: position 31,720 of record JAFSAM010000054.1, read on the forward strand.
AAATTCATTGTAATAGCGCACTCCGAATTCACGCTGGGATTTAGCATTGAAATGCATAAAATCGGGATTTGACGTAAGCCCTACGGCGGAAACAAAGCCGGTAAGGGGAGTGTTATCGGCATAGTGCTTTAACTGCTCGTTTATATACTTGTAGTTTTTAAATATGTCGGATTTGGGGCAAAATTCAAGATAGTCACCGAGACCGCCTACAAGGAACGGAACGTCATTAAGGTTAAGCTTTTTTCTGTATGCGCCGAGTATTTTTTCAAGCTTTTGCTCATATAATGGATACTTGTCGGGATGACAGTCAGATTCGCCCTGATGCCAAAGAACTCCGGCAATGGTCGACGTTCTCGATGCAAGCTCAGCCATATGCAGAGCATTGTCGAAGACGACTCCGCCCTCGACCCATTGATCGAGATTGGTGCCGCCGATTGCACAGGGAATAATACCGACTTCAACGTTTCTTTCTTTTGAATAGAGATCAGCAAAGCTTTCTATAAAGCAGATACCTGCAGAAACGGCATCGGGACATACAGGAACGTACATATTGCGCCAACGTCCGTTTCTGTAAACAAACAGCTTGTCGTTGTTTATGGGTTCGACCTCCGAGGGAATACCTCTCCCGCTTGCGTTTGATTGACCGATGAGTAAAAATGAATGCCTCATATAAAAACCTTCCTTGATGTGTTGAATTCATTATATCAAAGATTAGTGTTAAATTCAAGGATAATTATAATAAAAAACACAAAATATGTTATGTTGACAAGGTTTATACGGTGTGTTATAATTATAAAGATAATATGGTGGGAGTATAACTGTTATGAAATACATAGACGAAAAATTTAAGGACAACAGTCCCGAGCGTACAGTCGAGGAGATAGCAACAAGACTGAAAGGCATCGGCATTGAACTGATCGAAGAGTGGAACGATTCGGGCGTTGAAAACTGTCATAGTCTGCGTGTAAGCACGGGAAATTACGGTCCCGGAACAAACGGCAAGGGGGTTACACGCGCATTTGCAAGAGCGAGTGGCTACGGCGAGTTTATCGAAAGATTGCAGAGCGGACTGTTTTTCTATAAATATCAGTCGTTTGAGTGCGATCCCGAGGTCAATCTGCAGACTTATGCTCCCGATGGCAGGTATTTTACTGTTGAAGAGCTTGAAAAAAATGCCGAGTGGTTTGATTATTTGACAAAAGAATACGGCATAACACGCAAGTCTCTGGCAGAGCAGTGCAAGATGTATGCCCATACCGATGACGGAAATGTTCTTTGTATTCCTTTTTACAGTGTTTTTGAAGATAAGTATGTCTATATGCCCGCCGGTTTTATTGAGGCAATGTATTCGGCAAATGGATGCTGTGTCGGAAATACCCGCGAGGAGGCATTGGTGCACGCTTTGGCAGAAATAATGGAAAGAAAAGCAAGCATTGATGCAATAGCAAACGGCAAGTCATTTCCCGAAATTCCCGATGACGTACTTTCAAAATTCCCGGTCGTAAGCAACATTTTGAGACAGATCCGTGAGAGCGATGATTTTCACGTAAGCATATTCGACTGCTCGATCGGAAACGGTTTTCCCGTTGTAAGCACAAGGATAATCGACAAAAAGAATCATAAATATGCTGTAAACTATGCCGCCGACCCCGTTTTGGAAATAGCCGTACAGCGAAGCTTGACAGAGATTTTCCAGGGCAGACAGCTCAAAGATTTTGGCAAGAACCGAACAAGCGAGATCCTCGTAAGTGCCGACGAAAAGCGCAAGGCGACAAATGTGATCAATCAGCTTGAAAATGGCAGCGGAAGCTTTACGGTAGATTATTTTGCAAACGAGCTTACTTGCGACAGAGAGGCTACAAGCTTTGAGGACAACAGCGGACTTACCAATAAACAGCTTTTGGAAAAGATGTATGAGCTGTACCGCCGGCTTGGAAAGCCTTTGTATATAAGAAACTGCGCATTTTTGGGATTCCCTTGTTACAAAGTAATAGTTCCCGGTTTTTCCGAATCAAGAGGAATGAGGCTGACCGAGAGTATACAGGAATATGCTTTGGGCGATACGGTAAGCAAGATATTGCGCGATCCCGAGTCAGTAAGCGATGATGATCTGAACATCATGTTTATGTTTGAAGGACTGATTAGCGATATATTTAGCAGAAGAAATAATTTTGCTTTTCTTGCGGGACTTCCGCTTGACAGTAAAAAGTCGTTTTTCCTTTGGACCGTTACCAGGGCGTATTGCGCTTACCGAACAAAATCGGCGGACCGACTTAAAATGTGTTTGAAGACTTTAAGGGATTATGAATCTTTTGCAGAAGAAGACAGACAGTATTTTTCGTGTGTCGACAGATATTTTGGTATGAGACACAAAGGTGTCGACAAAGAAAAAATATATTGTATACTCAAAAAGTTTTATCACGAAAAATACGTTGATAAATTAAAAGTATTATTGGAAAACGGCAAAACTCCGTTTGATGAGTATATTTTGAAATGCGACGGAAGAAACTGCAGTGGTTGCCGATATAAAGAATTCTGCGGATATGAAACCGCAAGAAAGGTAATAAGGGCGGCGGGAAAGGTTTATTCCGAATTCAAGGACGGTCAAAGCAAAGATAATTTTATAATTCCGTAAAAAAATCGGTGTGGTATTCACACCGATTTTTTGTATACTTGAAATGTAACCAAACAAAGTGTTACTTACAGTGTTTTAGAAGCTCATCGATTTCCGGCACCCAGCCTTCATCTTCTGAACCGTAGTATTGAACTTCAGTATCTCTTTGTATTAAAAGATATCTTTTATATTCTTCACTTTGAAATAGAGTTTCAAAAAATGAATCCGGGTAAACAGATAAGTCAATTCTATTTAAAATATACTCGTAGGAGGGGTCATAATAAGAAATATATTTTAATGCAGCATAAATTGAAACGGTTTCATTATTGCAATAAAAAAGCATCAGTCTGGCCGGTATTGCTTCTGCGGTAGTGTTTTCGTCACATAAGTTTTTGGGTATTTCAACAAAAACATACCACGAGTTATGTTTTTGTTCTTTGTTTATTGGTTCTGCTTGTGTTTTTTTCACGTTGTAATAAAAATGAAGCTTGTTATAATTATCATCTTTACATACAAACTTGATATCACCAACTGTGTAATTATTGTAGTCGTGACAATAATCAATTACTAAATAATTATTTTCAAAAAAAGTCTCATCAAATTTTTTAATAACATCATTTAAAGATACAGGAAAAGCATTGGTTGTTGCATACATATCAGTATTTTTTCCCCAGTTGAAGTTATCTAATTGTTCTTTGTTTTTAATAAGTTTGGAAGTACTCCCCATAGATTCGGTTTTTAGTACAGCAGAATAAATTTTAAACGTACCGGATATTTCTTCGGAGTTTTTAAATCCAAGTGTATAATTGTACGATGGTGCAGTAGTTTCAGGAATAGTAGTTTCTTCAACAGGAGTTGTTTCCGTAACTTCCGGAGTTTTAGTGGTGGGTGGCTCCTGCAACACTGTAGTTTCAGGTGTGCTTGTAGTCTCCGGTGATACAGTAGTTTGTTCGGGAGTTGTAGTATCATACGCTGTTTCCGGTATGGTGACAGTAGTATCAATGGGAGAAAGGGCGGAGGTTTCTCCGCCGCCAGTCTCCGAATTACCGCAGGATATTAGTGTTACGCAGCATAACAGTAGGGTAAAAAAGAATATTTTTATTTTCATTGTTTTTCTCCTTGTGGTAAAA
>JAFSAM010000055.1 GCA_017441005.1 Clostridia bacterium
TTGCCCGTCGAAATAATAGCTTTCACTTTTGGGTAGCGAAGCTTCGCACAGCCAAAAGCCTTCCTCCGGTGGGTAGCGAAGCGGCGGCGAGTACAAATGAGACCTCCCTCTGACGAGGGAGGTGGCTCGCCGCTGTACAGATAATGGGCAATTATTTACATTGGCGGCGAGACGGAGGGAGAGATGATGATGCAGACAAAGACCTTCTCCGGTGGGAGAAGGTGGCTCGGCAGTGCAGAAATAATCAAAATGTACCAAACTTCGCTGCCGAGACGGATGAGGTCGTTTTCGAGGCAAAACGGTAAAGTAAATCTCTCATCCCGTCTCGCTACGCGAGCCACCCTTCCCTCAGGAAAGGGCTTCTAATTAGAATTCTTCCGCTTCGCTTCCCACCGGAGAAGGTCTTTGTTGGTGCGTTGCCCGTCGAAATAATAGCTTTCACTTTTGGGTAGCGAAGCTTCGCACAGCCGTATACCTTCTCCGGTGGGAGAAGGTGTCGAGGCAGTGTACATACTATATCAAATATAATACTCTGCTGCCGAGACGGATGAGGTCGATTCTAAACGAGTGAAATTTAGACCTCCACCTGACGGGGGAGGTGGACTTTGCGGAGCAAAGGACGGAGGGAGAGAAAAAGCCAAACGGTAAAGTAAATCTCTCATCCCGTCACGGCATAGCCGTGCCACCCTCTCGCTGCGGCTCGGTCACACTCGCGTTCTGACAGTCCACCGGACTGTCATTCATTACGCGTAGTAACGCTTCGCTACCCTCAGGAAAGGGCTTTGGGTTAGAATTCTTTAGTTCCGTGCAACCGGAGAAGGTCTTTGTTTGCATAATCCCTCTCCGTTGTGGCTGATACAAAAAAATCCCGCCGTAAATAACGGAGGGATTTAATATAAAAATATTTACTTCGTGCTTCCGGCATTATATCGCTCATAGTAGAACAAATACTGCTGGATCATACCGCCGTATGAGCCAAGGTTATCGATATCAAGCCCGTTTGGATAATACTTCTCCAGCACGCGCTTGACCCATACGTCGACGGGAAACGCATCTGTTTTGTCAAAACCGAAGAGCAGAGCACACGACGCGACCTTAAGTCCGACGCCTTTAATTTGCATCAGATACTCAGTCGCCTCTTTTGTTGTCATTTTGTCCACCTTAGAGAGGTCGATCTCGCCGCTTGCTACTTTTGTCGCGGCATCGTGTATGTACTTTGCGCGAAAGCCTGTTTTAAGTGCAAATATTTTGTCTACCCCTGCATTGGCAAGAGCTTCCGCCGTAGGAAATGCGTAATGCCTATCATCAATTTGCTGTCCGAACTCACGGCTCATCGCTTCGATTATCTTCTTGATTCTCGGTATATTGTTGTTCTGCGAAACGATAAACGAGCAGAGCGCCTCCCAGCCGTCCTGACGGAGTATGCGGATTCCGCTTCCGTATTGAATGGCTTTTTGGATCGTTTCGTCATTTTTCAGATTTGTCAAAATGTCGCTGTCGACTTCGGCATAATCGCAGTCGAGCGCAAGGTAGCGGCAAAACGTTTCTTCAAACTCTTTTTTTGTTATTCCGTCGATGGTCACGGTCGATTCGTTCGGCTGTTCAAAGCGCAAGAATTTGCCGAAGGCGACACCCTCGACACCGTTTTCGACGGGGTCAAATCGGAAGCACTGTCCGCAGTCGAATATTTTGTTTACGGAAAAACGGTTAAGATCGGTAACGTAAAGCTTACCGTCTTTTTCGGTCAGTTTAAACATTTACAATTCCTTTTCAAAAAACTATTGTGTAATTATGTGAAAAATGGTATAATATCGGCATCAAGAAAGATCACAAAGGGGAAATTATATGGAAAAAATATATACGATACCCGTCAACGAGGCGTTTGACGCTTGTGCTGAGGACCACGAAAAGGGCTGTCCGTTCTGTGAGATGTTCCGTAAAGTCCAGGAAAACGAGCTTGACCTCATTCTCGGCGCGTCCATGATGGAGCCCGATATCCGCATCAAAACAAACGAGCAAGGCTTTTGCGACAAGCATTTTTCGATGATGCTCAAGCGCAAGAACAGACTCGGTCTGGCACTTATGCTCGAGAGCCATCTTGCCCACGTTGCAAAGGAATCACGTGGTTTCGGCGCGATGAAGAAGATCGATAAGATCAATCACAGCTGTTACATCTGCTCGAGGATCGACTATCACATCGACAGAATGTTCGAGACCGCCGCTTGGCTGTTCGAGACTGACCGCGCTTTTGAAGATAAAATGAGAAATCAGCCTTATTTCTGCATGAATCACTACCACAAATTCCTCGAGGTCGGCAAAAACGAGATCAGCAGAAAGAAATATTCCGATTTTGAAAGAATCGTCACAAAGGTCAACGAGACGTATCTGTCCGAGCTTTCATCAGACGTAAGCTGGTTCTGTAAAAAGTTCGACTACCGCTACGATGACGAGCCCTGGGGCAATGCAAAAAATGCGCCCGAGAGAGCGATCAAGTTTCTGACGGGCAGTCTCACCGAGACCGACTGAGCTTTTTGCGATAATTTTACCCTAAATATCACAGTATGTGCGAACAGAAGATAGTCCGCACATACTTTTTTTATGCTTCGGGCTCGATCTTGATAGTCTGGAGCGACTCCATAGCCTCTCTTTCGAGCGCCTCTATGTCGAGCTTTGCCTCCTGCTCAAGCACGCGCGCCATCTCGGGACGTGTCTTGGGATGCTTGGGCGTGAACACTGTACAGCAGTCCTCGTAGGGAAGGATGGACGTTTCAAACGTGTTGATCTTTCTCGAAATCGTGATGATCTCTTCTTTGTCCATACCGATGCAGGGACGGAATACGGGCATATTTACAACCGAATCCGTTACGTTTAGCGCATCGAGTGTCTGGCTTGCGACCTGACCTAAGCTCTCGCCCGTAATGAGCGCACGGCATCTGTTTCTGATCGCTACCTTTTCGGCAAGACGCATCATAAATCTGCGGAGAAGAAGGGTGAAATATTCTTCGTCGCAAAGACGGCGTAATTCCTCCTGAATGTGGGTGAGCGAGATCACGTGCACGTATATATTGCTTGCGTATACCGAGACCAGCCTTGCAAGCTGAAGCACTTTTTCTTTCGCGCGTTCGCTCGTGTAGGGAAAGCTCTCGAAGTGTACGGCATCGAGGTTAAGTCCCCTCTTTGCCATCATATAACCCGCGACCGGGCTGTCGATGCCGCCCGAAAGCAACAGCATCGCCTTGCCGTTTGAGCCGACAGGCATACCGCCTGCACCCTTGAACGAGCCGGCGTGAACGTATGCGTTCGTCTCGCGAAGCTCGATCCTTACGGTAATTTCGGGATCGTCCATTTTTACTTTAAGGCCCGGCATTACCTCAAGAACAGCACCGCCCACCTCTGCGGCAAGCTGGGGCGAGGTCAACGGGAATTTTTTGTCGGAACGTCTTGCCTCTGCCTTGAACGTCTTTTTTCCCTCAAGGTATTTGGGCAGATATTCCGCCGCTTTTTGCTTTATATCGTCAATATCCTTCTCGCAAACAACGGCGCGGCTTACCGATACGAAGCCGAAAACCTTTAAAGCTGCCTCAAAAGCACCGTCAATATCGGCAAAATCGTCGAGCGGCTCAACGTAAGTCGTCGACTGCGATGCCGAGACTTTGAAGTTGCCGTATGGCTTGATGCACTCCTTCAGCCTTTTTGCCAAAAGATCTTCAAACCATTTTCTGTTTAATCCCTTTAAAACAAGCTCGCCTTGTTTGCACAAAAGTATTTCTTTCATTTTGTTATGTCCTCTTCGTCATTGATCTATCAATGATTTTACAACAAATATGCAATTATGTCAATAAGATGATTTTGGTTTTTAATATGGGAAAAAGATACATTTTCTTGAAGACGACCTCATCTGTCCCCTACCGCAATATCCGTGTAAGATTAAAAGAATGTGAATAGAGACATCATCACACCACACCTCTATGCACAAACCTTTCACATGGCACATAAAAAACAAATGCTTCGCAAAAACACCCCCACTATAGACCAAATATCAACCCCGCACAGCAGACAAGTTATCTTTAGATAGGAGTAGAAACTGCAACTTTAGAAGAAACAAGCGACCTCTATGTACAAATAATAACATTTGTAGAGATGTGCGCGGAGGGGGATTCAAAAGGGGGAGGAGTGCAACGGAGCCCCTTTTTGCCGAGAGGGAGAGTATGAGAGGGGGAGCGGTGGGGCTTCCCCTTTCAGAAGACGCCCTCTTTGGTTACTTTCGTAGGCTGTCGAGAAAGTTACAAAAAGAAATCTATAGGTAAAGTAATTATTTATGTGAGAAA
>JAFSAM010000056.1 GCA_017441005.1 Clostridia bacterium
AGCCTGCGAAATGTTTAAACTTGTGCAAACTTGATTATCTCGCACTCTCCCTCAGTCTTTTGCTTCGCAAAATCCAGCTCCCTCCCGGAGGGAGCCTTAAGTTGCCAAGGGATTACTCAACGGCAAAAGCCTCTACCGAACCACCAGCTTAGCTGGTGGCTTTCTTTAACCAAAAAAACGTATTGCATAAAGCAATACGTTTTTTGTTATATTGTGATCATTCATTCTGTTTGGTAACCTCGACACCTTTTTTCTTTCGGTCAAATGACAACAGATAACATCCGAAAAGTATCGTACCGCTCACAAGAAATACAGGGGACAATGTACCGAAAGCGCCCGCCAAAAATCCGAAAGCAACCTCACCTATGGTCTGTCCGCCGCTGTTACCCATATTACGCAATGCAAGCGCAGGGCTTCTGTTGGAAGAGTTACTTGCATTGGAAAGCTCGATCAGTGCCAACGGGTTTACAAGTCCGTTTGCAAGTCCGAACAAAAGCGACATAAACATAATTACAACAAACTTTGTTCCTTCATAAGGCAATCCAAGACCGGACAGCATCTTTGCGATTTCTGCGGTAAATCCCATACCAACAATAGATGCCGCAACAACGAAAAGACTGATCCTGAGCAGCCTTGCCGAGCCGACAAGCTTTGTAAGAAATCCGAGAAATGCACGTACAAATATTGCCGAGAACTTCATTGCAGCCATGATCAAGGTAGCCTTTGCCGCAGTAAGCATCAATGTCTTTTCACCGAATTCCTGAGTATAAGTCGATACTACGTCGACTGCAAAATAGACGGCCGCGTTCAGGAATACTATCTTCATAAGAGGTCTGTCTCTCAATACCGTTCCGACCTTTGCAGGTTCCTTTGTCTTTCCGCCGCGAACGTTTCTTATTATGCATGCCAAAGCCAGTGAAATACCGGAAGCTACCACGGAAAGAATCATAACGTAGAAATACCTTCCGCTGAAGCTTGAAGCAATAAGCGTGTCTACCAAAAGCATTGCAGCTACCACAGGAGCGACAAACTGGCCGATAGAGTTGATAAAAGTAAGATAACCTACGTATTTGTCTCTGCCCTCTTCTTTGGGAATACCCGTAATTACATAGTGTCCGCAAATGAGGAATATACCGTGTGATGTACCAAGCAAAAGCACACAAAGAGTCAACATACAAGCGCCTAATATGTTTGTATCAACGGTACTGACGTTTAAGACCGCACTGCCGATAGCGTCAAAATTACCACCGACAACATTCTCTACGGAAGAACCGAACATCTGCCACTGATCTGCAGCCGCAGCACCGAGGCTGTAGCCGGAAACCCCGTCGGCAAAGCCGCATACGGAAGGCGCAAACGCGAGAAGCACACCGGCGATCAAATACATTGCAGCACCGGTAATAAGCTGAGGCTTTTGTCCTTTTTTCTGTATCCACTTACCCAGAATGATAGCATTCAGCACCTGTATCAAGCTGAATATCGCAAGAATAATACCGGCGACCTCGTCGCTGACATGCGCATCGGTAAGCATGCCCTTGAGATATGGCTTCGTACACATAAATGCAACGTAATGGAAAAAGTCCATCATCATTACGAGCCAGGCAGTTTTCGTACTTTCAGTAAACTTCAAAACCAAGACCTCTCATTCAATCAATAAATACAATACCTTTTTATTTTACTCCTTGACAGCGCTTTTTTCAAGAGTTTTTCGCAATATTTTACAAAATAAAGAGTAACATCCGTTTTTTGCGGATATTACTCTTATTTTTTACTCAATTTTCACTTTTTTTTCGGCAAGTCTTTTGTTTACGTGTCCCTTAAGGAGAGTGTATATAACTGCCGTAAGAGGAATAAAGAATATAATTCCAAACAGTCCCATAAACTTACCGCCCACCATTGCCGCAAGGAGCGTAAGCAGAGGAGAAAGACCGACAGAGCCACCTACAACGTGAGGATAAATAAACTGGGTTTCAACAAACTGTACCGCCAATGCTACAATAATGCTTATAAGCGCCTGCATCGGGTTAACAAGCAATATAAGAAGCGCACCGAACAAACAGGCTATAAAAGCACCGACAAACGGTATAAACGCCGAAACTCCTGTTATTACACCTATCACGGTTGCATAAGGCAATCCCAATAACGCAAAAGAAATTGTTGTAAGAGCCCCCAAAATGAATGCTTCAATGCACTGCCCTGAAAGATATTGCGAGAACACCCTGTTTGAGAGTGCGGCAACAGCGCATATTCTGTCTGCCCATCTTCTCTTTAAAAATGCATAAAGCATTTTCTTTGCATATCTGGTGACAGAGTCCTTGCTCAACAAAACGTACAGCGCTACTATAAGGGCAAGAACGACGTTTGCGATACTGGAAAGAGCCACCGCCGCAAAATTGAATACCGAAAGGAATATTGAGCCTGCACTCGAACCTATGGTATTAAGCAGATTGTTTACGTCAAGGTTATCTACCCATTCCTTCATACGAGCCGTGTCAAGACCGTCGATGTTCTTGCTGTTCAACCAATCGATAAAATCGGGGCCTTTTTCTTTGATAAGTCCATATATACTCGTTACAGAATCAACAAGTCCGGGAAGAACCAGCATTACAACAAGGGAAATCACAAGAATAATACTCAAAAGTGTCAAAACAAGACTGATAACGTGCATCAAGCCGTTCGGCCACCTCATACTGCTTGGGAAAAAGTGATGCAACAGCTTTTCATACGCCTTCATAGGCACATTAAGCACAAAAGCTATTATAAGACCGATTATGATCGGGAAAATCATCTGACCGATCCAGCCCACAAATGCCACAAGCGCAGATATATTCATCATCGCAGAATATACCACAACGGCAAATACGATCAACAGCATAATATTTCTTCTGAGTTTTTTATCCATACCTTCACCTTGCCTTCGATTGACCCTTTGTCAACAGAAAATTATTTATCGAATGAGTTAACGAGGTCTACCCTTCTCTGATGTCTGCCGCCCTCATATTCGGTGGTAAGAAAAGCCTCAACGAGCTCGGATGCAAGCCCCGCACCGACAACTCTTTCACCGAAGCAAAGAACGTTTGCATCATTATGCATTCTCGTTGCACGAGCGGAGAATGTGTCGGAAACACAGGCAGCTCTGATTCCGCTGTGCTTGTTTGCAACCATGGACATACCGATACCCGTTCCGCAAACAAGAATACCCTTTTCGGCTCTGCCCTCTTGAATTTCAACACAAAGCTTGTGTGCAAACTCGGGATAGTCGACCGATTCGCCGGAGTTTGTGCCAAGGTCAACGTATTCGATATTTTTTCCTTCAAGATATTTTTTTACCTGCTCCTTCAAACTGTAACCTGCGTGGTCACTTGCTATAACTATAGGTAACATTTTTTATCCTTCTTTCTTAAATCTGTCTAAAAATATAAAATTAATTATTGTTCATTCTTTCCAAGCGCTCGCGCTCCGCCTGCGGAACACGCAAATATGTGGGCGTTAGATTCCTGTCGCTGTAGTCGGCAGACGTGTCAGACTCATATTTTTTTAAGGCTGTCTGCGCTACGGAATAGGCGTTCTGCTCACGCAAGAGTGTAGGCGTGTCTGCAAAAACCAGACCGGTATTTTTCACGGTAACGTCATATCCGTCACCGCAAAGATATACTTTTTTACCGTCCTTTGTAATCTCTTTAAGCTCGGCTTCAAGCTCGTTCAGAGCAATAGCTCTGTCGGGACAAAGTCTTGTAAGCTTACCGCCCTCTGCCATAAATAAAGCATTATAGACCTGATCACGTCTTGCATCCATAACGGGACAGACTATTCCGTCAAAGTCTTTTAAATTATATGCAAGACTTTCGATGGTAGAAACACCGACGCAAATTTTTTGTTTTCCGAAGGCAAGTCCCTTGAGCAGAGACACCCCGATCCTGACACCCGTAAACGAGCCGGGACCGTCGGATATAGCAAACATATCGATTTCGTCAACAGTCATCTGCGCCGTTTTCAAGGCATTTTCTATCATAGGCAAAAGTGTTTCGCTGTGATTAAGCCCTGCTGTTACGGAATAAATGCTGATTAGTCTTTCGTTTTCGCATATACTGACCGTAGCCGTCTTTGCCGTTGAATCAAGGGCAAGTATTTTCATAAAAATTTACTCCGTTACTTTTTCGATCCTGATCAATCTGCCGTTTCCGTCATCCGTTTTTGAAATATCAACACGGTAATAGCTCTTCGGCAGAGCAAACGGGATATTCTCACACCACTCGGCAACTATAATACAGTTTTTGTAGTCATAGAATCCCGTTGATTCAAGATCATCCTCACTTGTGATGCGGTACATATCGTAATGGCATATACGGTATTCGCCCCTGTATTCGTTTACAAGAGCATAAGTGGGGCTCTGCACAAAATCGTCGGGACAGATCAAAGAAGCTATGCCTCTCACAAATACCGTCTTACCGACACCCACGTCACCGTAGAGCGCAACGAACAGATTGTCCGTATCTTTTTTCACCATTTCGCCGCACAGTACTGCGGCAAATTCTTTTGCGACAGCCTCCGTCTCATCGGGGGAGGCTGTTGCAATTTCTTTTATAAGCTCTGTCATTTTTTGTTTTGCTTTAGAAAAGTCCGGTAATGAAGCCGTCTTCGTCGACGTCTATGTTTTCAGCCGCGGGAACCTTGGGAAGTCCGGGCATCGTCATAATATTGCCGGTCAAAACTACAATAAAGTGCGCACCCGCGGAAAGCGTTACGTCGCGAACGGTTACGGTAAAGCCCGAGGGTCTTCCGAGAAGTGCAGGATCGTCGGACAAAGAATACTGTGTCTTTGCAACGCAAATGGGATACTTCTTGTATTTTTCGTCAAGTGCTTCGATCTGTCTGATAGCATTAAGTGCGGGAGCAGTAAAGTTTACACCGTCAGCACCGTAAATATCCTTTGCCACCTTTTCGATCTTCTCACAGATGGAAAGATCTTCATCATAGATAAACTTAAAGTTGCTCGGCTTTTCGCAGGATTCAACGACCTTCTTTGCAAGCTCGATTCCGCCTTCGCCGCCCTTTGCAAATACCTCTGAGAGAGCGAATTCCGCGCCCATTCTCTTACAGGTATCTTCAATAAACTTGAGCTCTGCATCGGTATCTGTATCGAAGCGGTTGATTGCAACCACGCAAGGTACACCGTACTTTGCAATGTTGTCGATATGTGCCTCAAGGTTGCATATACCCTTCTTCAATGCTTCAAGGTTTTCGGTCTTGAGCTCGGTCTTGGGAACGCCGCCGTTGTATTTAAGAGCACGTACGGTAGCAACGATAACGATACACGAGGGGGCAATGCCCGCCATACGGCACTTGATGTCGAGGAACTTTTCCGCACCGAGGTCGGCACCGAAGCCAGCCTCTGTGATTGCATAGTCTGCAAGCTTCATTGCAAGCTTGGTAGCTCTTACGGAGTTACAGCCGTGCGCAATGTTTGCGAAGGGACCGCCGTGAATAAGTGCGGGAGTGTTTTCAAGGGTCTGAACGAGGTTAGGCTTCAAAGCATCCTTGAGGAGTGCCGCCATAGCGCCGTTAGCCTTGATGTCGCGGCAGTATACGGGACTGCCGTCGTATTTATACGCGACAAGAATATCGCCCAGTCTTTCTTTAAGATCGGGAATGGAGTCGGCAAGACAAAGAATTGCCATGACCTCGGATGCGACGGTGATCATAAAATGATCCTCGCGCGGAATGCCGTCTACCTTTGAGCCGAGACCGCAGATGGTGTTACGGAGAGCACGGTCGTTTGTATCGGTTACTCTCTTGAAGAGAATACGTCTCTGGTCGATTCCGAGCGCGTTGCCCTGATGGAGATGGTTATCGATCATAGCGCAAAGCAGGTTGTTTGCCGCTGTGATCGCATGGAAGTCACCCGTAAAATGAAGGTTGATATCCTCCATGGGAACTACCTGTGCGTAGCCGCCGCCCGCAGCACCGCCCTTTACACCGAATACGGGACCGAGAGAAGGCTCACGAAGAGCGATAACAGCATTTTTGCCTATCTTTTCCATAGCCTGTCCGAGACCGATGGTAGTAGTGGTCTTACCCTCGCCTGCAGGAGTGGGGTTGATGGCGGTAACAAGAATAAGCTTGCCGTCCTTTTTATCGGAATTGCGCTTGATAAAATCGTTTGTGATCTTCGCTTTATATTTTCCGTAAAGTTCGAGCTCGTCGGGCTGAACACCCAACTTTTCGGCAATTTCGGAAATGGGTTTCATTTTAGCCTGTTGAGAAATTTGAATGTCTGTAAGCATACTTACGTATCCTCCGTGTAGCAAATAATTTTAGATTAACTATAATTATATCATAACTCTCAAAAAAATAAAACAGTATATATAATATTTTTTCAAAAAAATGACAAAAATTTAAAAAAATAAGGAAAAATAGTCTCCCAAAAATGCTTTACACAAGCCACGTTTTGTGATATAATGCTTTAGAAGTCGGAAATCACTTCTTCTCGCTTTTAGGACTTTGTGTTTTCGGGTCAAATATAGATTTGCCTACGTTTCAACACTGAACGCTTTTACAGAATATTTTTTATTATTTCTTTTATTTCTTCCGTGTCGGTAACAATGTAATCGGCACCCGCTTCGGTAAGCTCTTCCCTTGAACCGTAGCCCCAAAGAACGCCTATAGTGGGAATGTTATTATTTTTTCCGCCCTCAATATCATCCTTGCGGTCACCGATCATTATGGCTTTTGCTTCGGTTTGATCAAGTATCTGCCCGATCAGAACACTTTTCCCTGGATATTTTCCATGCATCTGCGCACCCGTAAGAGAGGTAAAGTACTTGTCTATCTTAAAATGCTCAAGCACGATCTTCACCATTTTTAAAGGCTTTGCCGAACAAATGCGGGCTTCAATGCCGTTTTCTGTAATATATTTTAAAAGGTCCTCTATTCCGGGATAAAGATAATTTTCATATATGCCGGTGACGTTGTATTATTCACGATAAACGTCGATTATGTGCTCCGCTTCTTCAAAAGAAACGTTCCATATTCTGCTCAGCGTCGGCGCAAACGGAGGACCGATGCAAGAGCGCTTTTCTTCAAGTGAAAGCTCGCGCAGTTTCAGTTTGTTCTGTGCGTATGTAAGTCCGTTGATTATCCCCTCACCCGAATCCGAAATAGTACCGTCAAGATCAAAAAACACTATTTTTTTCATAACACACCTCTTGTATTTAATCGTACAGTATTATACCATAAAAAATATACTGTAGCAATATTAAATTTGTATATTCGTATCCGTCTATGACTCGTAATGTTTTTTATGAAATTTTTTCAATTTTTTACATCTGCCCTTGTCACTACTAAAATTTTTTCCAAAAAATATTTAAAAATATATTCTCACATCTGCCCGTGGCTCCCCTAAATATTTTTCCAAAAAATATTTAAAATATATTCTCACATCTGCCCGTGGCTCAGCTGGATAGCGCGTCAGACTCCGACTCTGAAGGCCGCAGGTTCGAATCCTGTCGGGCAGGCCAAAGAAAAATCCGCGTTCGTAAGAATGCGGATTTTTCTTTGTATTATTCACTATTCATTATTCATCATTCATTATTCATTTATCCCACACGAGGATTTTAATGAAAAATGAATAATGAAGTCGCTTCGCTGATGAATAATGAATAATTGAGGTTGCTTTTCTCCCGTTGGTCGAAAAGCGTTTTTATTTTATATTGCGTAATTCGCCAATGTGTGAATTGACAGTCCGGTGGACTGTGTAGGGGTTCCCCGAAACGCACGAAGTAAGTTTTGAGGGTTCTCGTGGAGAGCCGCGAGACCTTGACGCGTAGGTCGCGCGAAAGCGAGATATTTCATCAAAAAACGTAAGAGTTCGAATTCATACACAGCTCCCAAACAAAAAAGACTATCTCTTTTTGTCAAATTACAATAGAGATAGTCTATTTTTATTTATGGTTTTTCTACCTCGCTGCCGCCCCATTCAACAACGGTAAAGCCATTACGCTCAAATCGATCAAATTCTTGCGGTTGTATATCAACAAATGTTTCGGACGGATAAAAGCTCATAAATACTCGTAAAACACTGTCCGGCATAGGAGTTATATCCAAAACCGCGCCGTCTGTGTAGGCGGTACTCTGGAAAGCTATAACGTTGTATAGGTTGTCTTGCATAAGAGGCAACCAGTATACTATAAACTCATTTGCTTCGCGAGCGGTCAATCCTTGCTCTTTCAAAGCACTTTCCAAAAACTCCGCGGTATCTTCACCACGAACGCAAAAACCCTTTGAAAAATCGTATTTTCCGTTATTCGTTCCCTCCCAGTAAAGTGCATAATACTCTTTACCGTCGGGGAAAACTAATGTTCCGTCAGGATAAGCTGTGAAATCGCGCCAGCCCTCCTCCCCGTATTCGGGATAAGTACAAGTAAAATGTCCGTCAAGAGTCAGCTCTACAGAACACTTGGTAGGCTGTTCGGGATACAGATATATAATAGGTTTATATTGCAACACAAGCGGCATGACTTTATCAGCATTTATAATCGTGGGCTTTTCGGTATTACCTGCGCTCGGAACATGAGCAACCGAAAATATCACTTCAATTTCGTCTCCCACACACCACTCATCAGCTTCGTCCGTGACAATATGAACAACCTCTCCATAGTTTTCGATCTTTCTCTTATTATCCGGTTTCACCACAAGTATGTCGGGAGAGATTTTTTCGATTATAGGTCCGGATACATAGCCGTCAAACTCATCGGGAATAACAGTCTCATACCCCTTTAAATCCCCCTCTGAACTATCACTCTGACAGCCCCAAACAGATAGGCATAGTATTACAGTAAAAAACAAACAACATATTTTTTTCATAGTAGCCTCCCTTATGCCCTGTAAGTTTTTTGTTTATATAGTCCAATCGGTGTTAAATACGACCTTAATTTTATTATACACACTCGTTTTATAAATGTCAATACCGTCAAAAAGGCACAGTCATTGCACTATATTTCCCCCACACTTGAAATATCGGTTAAATTATGTTATAATTAACTTACAATCACAAAAAGGAGACAACAATATGAAAAAAGTATTTTTCTTTATCTTATTTTCTATTATGTTATTTTTAGTCCTTTCCGGTTGTACCGAAACCGACACTACTAACAATTCAACAGACACAACAGATTTGCAAGAACAGACCGCCGTAACCGAGGAAACGGTTTTAGCAAACGAACTTTATTTGTTACGATACCCCTCAAGCGGCTGGGGCGGAATATCCGAAAAAAAACTGAAAGAATCCGATTTTGTGCTTCGTATCATCAATGCTCTTGAAAATTTAAATGAAACCGATAAAACTGCAGAAAAGCTTTCTGATGAGCCGTTTAACCCTAACCGTTTACCCGACAACTGCCCTGCCGAGATTAATACGCTTTGGATCGAAACCAAAGGAAAACTATACCGTATTACAAACGATTATTCGCAGATATGCCGTGTTGACACCCATTTTGGCGAGGGTGTTATCCTTGAAATGACAGACGAATTAAAAAAAGATCTGATCAATGCCTGGCAGTATGCACCTTATAATACATTTATCGCCACCGTCAAGCGAGGAGACGAAAACGTCGAAATCAAAAACGTTTTTTATGCCGAATCTACGGTTGAAATAACAGTAAAGGAAATAAAACTCGACAATTCTTATGAAAACAAAAACAACTCAATCACCCTTGAGATTACGTCATCTGTAAACCAAACCTTAGAAATTGACTTTGCAAGTCAACAAAGCGACGATAATTTTGGAACAATGGATTCCAAAAGCGTTACGTTGAGTAAAGATACCCCCGAAGAGATCACGTTTGATTTTTGGGGCTGGCGCGACGTAACCTACGGGGTAAACTTCTCGGTAGAAAATACCCGTGTCAGGTTGATTATCAATCCGTAAAACACAAGCAAAATGCACCGCATCAGTAAAGATGCGGTGCATTTTTCATTTCGTTTCTTTTTCTTTATATACCTTTACTTTTTCGGTAAAAGCCTTGAATCTATCTTCGTTTCTGACGCTATTGAACCATTCCCAGCCGCTTTTAGCTGTCAAAGCGGTATAGATAAACCTTGCGTTATATTCAAGAATTCCGCCGTATTCGATGGCTTCTATACTTCCGTCGGGCAAAAGAATTTGAGATCTGTCCTTCAAATACTTAATTCCGCCGTAGATATCTGCGTTTCCTACGTCAAGCGGTGTGCCTGAAGGGATCTCCGCCCACTCAAGATATATTTCAAACGCTTTTTCAAGATAAGCGTAGCCCTCATCCTTGTCTGCATCCTTGTTGCCGAATATAAAGCAAGCCGTACGGAAGAACATTTCTCCGTATCTGCCGAGCCACGCCTTGGGTACCTCTCCGCCCTCTCCCAGAAGCTCGATCATTTTCAGGCTGTGTCTGCCCCATTCGAGCGCCTTTTTAGGTGCGGCATAATACCTTTGCGTTCTGCCTAAATAGTGCAACAGAATGTTGAAATTGTTTATTTCGTGGCGCAGTCTCGCTTCGTCCCGCTTTTTCTCGTTCCAAAGCTTTGATTCTGTGATCTCTCCCTCTATGGACGAATAACAGCTGACAGGATCGGGAATGTTCCGTACCCCCGTCCTCTCGGTAATGATATACACGTCTCCGTCCTCGTCGGCAACGTAGGTATATTCCGCTTTACCGACATATCCGTCGGTAAGACCCTTAGCCTCATATTTTCTGTACAAGCCGTCCCGGCACGGCATATAACCTTCACCTATACCCGTATACTCGGTCAATTCATAAACAGCCGTCCTTGCACCGCCACAGTATTCGTTCGCAGTTTTTACAATGCCGATTCCGTCAGCAAACCAATATGTCTTCTTTCCTCCGCGATAGGTCCAGCCATCGTCCATACCCGCTATATCAAGCTCGAGCTTCAAGCAATTCTCAAATTCTCCCGCACTTGTGGTGACAGTATCCTCATTTGTGCATACTATCTGTGTTTTTATATTTCTTCTGCCCCACAGACAGTACTCCACAAGGGGCGATGCACCGACCTGCCACTCATCCGACCAGATGCAGTTTGCGGCATCCTGCAATATTCCGTAAATATCGTTGAAAAGCATAGGATAGCTTGCATTGTTCCAGGGACCCATCTTCCATTCAAATGACCAGTTGCCGCTATGCTCATAGGTAATAAAAGCTCCGTTTTTGTGAAGCGTATGATCCTTGTGAAAAAAGTTCCAATGCCCCGATTGCTTTCTGCCCGGATTAAAGCCCGCGTCCGTCTCCATGATCCGCCTTATTGTCGATACCGCGGCACGGGTGTGTGCTATTTCCATAGGCGTTTTTGCAAGCGCAAGTACCCTTTCGACGGCAAACGATACGTCAAGCAGCCTATCATTATGATCGCAATACTCGTGTCTTATCTGCCGCATCATATCTGCCCATGAATTTTCGTCATATTTTATTCTTTCGGCATCGGCAAACGAGTTTACGATTATTTTATCCTCGCTGTAATAGCTTATCTCGTGCTTAAGTCCGAAAGAAACATATTCAGTAGGCACGTCAAGCGCGTATTCCCAAGAGTTGCCTTTCCCGAGCGGAAGCAGTCCGCCGCCACTCTTTATGTCGTAGCTTTTCAGCGTTAATGTATTTGTGATCCCGTAGTTTCTATGCTTTTGTCTGACGATACCGATACCGTCCTTGTAATACGTATCGCAAACTGATTTCCCGCTGTATTGCTCGTAATGCTCGGTCCTCCAAAGCTGACAGCCTTCAAATATGCCGCACGTAGTCTCGACACTTTCATTGTCAGACACAAAAGTGAGCTTACTGCCATCGGTCCCCGTATATACGTCCCCGACTTTAAATGTTTTATCAAAAAACCTGCCGTCACAGAGCGTACCTACTCTAAAAACGTTTATCATATTTTCATAGGTATAAAACCAGCCCGCCCCAAGCGACTGAAATTTCCAGAAACGCAGTTCATTATCGATCAGACGAAGCTCGGCAGAGCTTGTATTGAAATAGTATCTTCTCTTTTCTTTATCCTTGTAGGTTTCTGCAAGCGTATCAAGCTTACGTGAATTATCAGCCAAAGCATAAAAGATCTCAGACTCGTGCAAAAGCTCCTTCACTTTACCGTAGGCAAGGTCTCCGTTTTCCTTTTGTCCCGCCTTATAATATTCACGAGCAAGCCAAAACCACTGGTGCGCCAATGCCTTTTTAAAGCCAAGCTCTGTAAGACGTGGGATCTGCTTATCGCGAATGAACGCTATTTTTGCCTCTCCCGATACTTGCGAGTCCTCGCGGCTGACCACAAAAGACATTACGTCCTCATTTTTACCGGCAATCGCCGCGTCGCTTATCCTCTCGAAAAGAGCATCGTTTTTGTCTCCGGGCAGCCACCACCAGCCGCGCATCAACACGTCGGCAAGTGCGTGGTTTTTGTCCATGGATTCGGGCATTTCTTCCACTTCGCGAAGTACGTCCCTGTATACCCTGTCAAAGCCGTCTTTGCTGTTTTTGACCTGCCATAACTTCAATTCTTCAACCTTTTTCATAACCTTTTGTACAAGTGTGTCATTCCATTTTTCGTTCATGGCGCAAAGTTCCCTTCTCATACGTTTTCTTCCGTCGTGGAGCTGACTTTTGACCGTTCCCTCGGATATGCGCATTCTGTCTGCGATCTCGGCAATAGACAGTCCCTCGAAATAATGCAGAGTAATGATCTCTTTTATCTTCTTCGGCAATCTGTCTATCGTGTCGTCAAGCTCCCTTTTATCCTCGGACAATGCATAAAGCATTTCGGGATCGTTCGTTTGATCGGAGGTGAATTGTAAATTCTCTACCGTATCAAGCGGCAAAAAGCTTCTGTAGCGCGTAACTGTATTGATCGCACAGTTTCTTGCGATCCTGCATACCCAGCCGCAAAATTTTGACGGCTCACGCAGAGTGTTGAGCTTTATCCAGGCCGTAACAAATGCGTCCTGTGCCGCATCCTCCGCCATAAAACCGCTTTTTGTTATTACAAGGGCGGAATTTATGACGGTCCTTTGATACTTGTCGACCAATGCTGTGTACGCATTCTGCTCACCCGCCAATGTCAGCATGACCAAAGTTTCGTCGCTGCAATCAAAGTAATGCATCTTATGCATCCTCCTTTCACTTTTTTTCATCATTTTGAGCGCTCTGTCTTTAATGACACGAACTGTACAAAAAAGGTTGGTTTTTTCTTCAAATTATTTTTATCTGTAATAATTATACCAAATAAAAAGACAACTTACAATGCAAAAATCTGCCATCAAGCATAAAAAAACATAAAATATTCTTGCTATTGGATAATTAATGTGTTATACTGTGATGTGATAAATATTTTTTAAAAAGAGGTAAAAGCAATGCGCGATTTTTTCCACAACTATGATCCCGTTTTCTTCGTTTCTCACATTGACGGCGACTGCCTTAATAATAAAGAAGGCAGACTCGACGGCGATGCCCTCTATATCACCGCTAAGGTAAAGGCGGCAGACAACGCTGTCATTACGATCAACGGCAAAGAGGCTGTCTTCAACGAGGAAGACCATACATACTCGGCAGAAATTCCACTCTATAACTACAGAAACACACTTTGCGCAATTGATACCAAAAACGGTTATCGTGCCGAGATTGTAATTTTCCGGCTCAAGAATGCAATAGACAAGTTCTATTTCACGGTTGACGACTGTGTTGTATTCCTCTATGAGCTTACCAAATATCCCGAAAAGTATCCTTCCCTCTTCGACCACCATTTTCTTGCTCCCTTCAAGAAGGCACACGAGCTTTACGGCGCACACGTTCACCTCAACCTCTACTACGAGTTCAACGATGAATCTGCGGCAGATTTCAAGGAGCACAAGGAATACTTCAACCTTACGATGATGACAGACCGTTATCGCAAGGAATGGGAAGAAAATGCAGATTGGCTTACCCTCTCCTACCACGCACACGCAAACTACCCCGATATGCCCAACAAGCATCTCAGCGGTGAGTTTATCGCAGATTCCATGCGTAAGGTACACAAGGAGATCATCCGCTTTGCAGGTCCGAAGTCCCTCATTCCCGCTACCACAGCTCACTGGGGCAACGGATACATCGATCCCTTGAGAGCATTCAGAGAAGGCGGATATCTCATCCAGTTCGGCTCCTTCAGACAGATCGACAATGACGAAGCATATTTGTCATACTACGGCAGAGACGGACTTCCCGCATACCTCAGAGGAGCCGGTCTTGATGCATACAACAACAAATCCGATGCGGCAGAGGGTAGCCAGGGCAGAGACGTTTGGAGAGACAACAAAGAGGATATCTATTACTGCCACACCGATATGGTTTTGAACAACAACAAAGGCATCCCCACAGAAAAAATCGAATCCTGGATGGATACATATATGGCACTCCGTCCCGACAGCGGCATTTTCGGACTTATGATCCACGAGGAATACTACTATTCCGATTACACCAATTATATCCCCGACTGCGGCGAGCGTGTCCTTAAAGCAATCAAGCATATTTACGATAAGGGCTACAGAAGCTGCCCCATCGAAGATATAATTTTGGAATTTTAATTATTAAAGCCCTTTCCCTCAGCGGAAGGGCTTTTTTATTACTTTGATTTATACCCGTACTATTATTTTTTAACAGCAAGTTAAAAACGTGTTTCTCAACAATACCTTTACCTTACTCACAAAAATGGTATAATAAAAACAGAAGCAGACGTCGGCTTACTGAAAAAGAGGTGAAATATATGAAAATAAATATTGGAGCAAACATTAAACGACTTCGTACGGAAAAAAACATCACACAAGAACAGCTTTCTGTTTCAATGAACGTCACTTGTGCGGCAGTCAGCAAATGGGAGCGTGGCGAAACATACCCGGATATTACGCTTTTACAGCCGTTGGCTTACTACTTCGGTGTATCTCTTGATGAGCTTATGGGATATGACCAAGAAAAAATACAGGCTGACATAGATGAAATTATAAGCCTTTACAAAAAATATTGGACAAACGACTATAAAAAAGCAAGGGAGATCATAACAAAAGCTTACCGTGATTATCCCAATGACTATTGGATAATGCACTATTATATGTGGAACATCGGAGGTGATATGGCAGACAATGACCCTAACGTTCTGATAGCTCACAAGTCCGAGTTTCTTTCGATCTGCAACAAGATACTTGACGGATGTACCGAGGAAACGTTGAGACTAAACGCATGGAATATGAGAGCAAAAATCTTACATGCCGAAGGAAATACCGAGGCTGCTTTAAATATTTATAGGGATAAATTTACAAATTGGTATCACACAAGCGGGCAAAAGACCGAACAGCTGTTCCCAAAAGATTCAGACGAATACTATTTCTGGGTAAGCAAGAATATGTATGAGCTTATAGCTTTTTCGGGTTATAAATTGGCAAGTGTAGTCTTTTTTGACAGCTCGCTTCCAATAAACGAAAAAGCAATAAAAGCAATAAAATTCGGAAAATTGGTGTTGAACAACTATAATGAAACCAAAGAACCGTTTTTTATCTGTCTGGCAAATGCCTTTTTATCAAGAATGCGAAACTATTTACAGTATCGCGGTGGTAATGATGAGGATATCATTGCCGTGACTGACATGAATTTGTGTGCTGCAAAAATAATATCTGACTTATTAAATAATAATGAACCTTTACAACAAGCCATATTCCCACAAAAAACATCCGTGAAAGAGGACAGCTATCTCGAGTGTGTTATAAATAACCTATTGGCACATAACCCGCAAAAGCGTTTGACACTCTTAAATAACCCTAATTATATAGCTGTAATAAATAAGTATAAATGATAATCGACTCAATTCCTCGATCTTTTATAAAACAATATCCTAAAATAAACAAAAAAGTCCGTTTTGAAAAACGGACTTTTTATTTTAACCTAATTACTTCTTCTTGAAGAAGCCGAAGAAGCCGCCCTTGCTCTCGGTCTCTGCGGGAGCTTCAACCTTGGGCTCCTCCACCTTGGGTTCTTCAACCTTGGGAGCTTCTACGGGAGCCTTTGGAGCATCGAACTTGCGTTCTTCTCTGTTGTAGGGACGTCTGTTGGGGTTCTCTCTGAACTTGTCACCGTTGTTGCGTGGTCTGTCATTGTTGGAACGGGGACGTCTCTCTCTTTCCTCATAGCCTTCGGGCTTGGGCATTGCATCCTTTCTGGAAAGGTTAAGTCTGCCCTTTTCGTCTGTTCCGAGGAATTTAACGGTAATAACGTCACCCTCGTTGCAAACGTCTTCAACCTTTTCTACTCTTGTGTAGTCAAGCTTGCTGATGTGAACGAGACCTTCCTTTCCGGGAGCAAACTCAACGAAAGCACCGATCGGAATAATTCTTGTTACCTTACCTGTATAGATAGCGCCAACCTCGGGCTCGAATACGATACCGTCGATGATCTCCTTAGCTGCATAAGCGCTGTCTCTGTTAACTGCGGAAATGTAGATCGTTCCGTCGTCCTCAATGTCGATCTTAGCACCTGTGTCGGCAACGATCTTCTGAATGACCTTACCGCCCGAACCGATAACTTCTCTGATCTTATCGGGATCGATGTGCATTGTGAGCATCTTGGGAGCATACTCGGAAACGTCTGCTCTTGCTTCGGGAATAGCCTTGAGAAGGATCTCGTCGATGATGTAATCTCTACCCTTATGTGTTACCTCGAGAGCATTCTTGATGATCTCGGGGGTAAGACCGTCGATCTTGAGGTCCATCTGAATGGAGGTGATACCCTTGTGAGTACCTGCTACCTTAAAGTCCATATCGCCGTAGAAGTCTTCAAGACCCTGAATATCGATCATGGTCATCCATCTTTCGCCCTCGGTGATAAGACCGCAGGAAATACCTGCAACGGGAGCCTTGATCGGAACACCTGCATCCATAAGAGCAAGGGTAGAACCGCAAACGGAAGCCTGAGAAGTAGAGCCGTTGGAGCTGATAACCTCGGATACGCATCTGATCGCATAGGGGAATTCATCTACGGAAGGAAGTACGGGAACGAGAGAACGTTCAGCCAAAGCGCCGTGACCGATCTCACGTCTGCCGGGACCTCTGGAGGACTTAGCCTCACCTACGGAGTAGCCGGGCATATTGTAGTGGTGCATATATCTCTTTGTCTCTTCGGTATCGATACCGTCGAGCATCTGTGCATCGCCTATAGGACCGAGGGTCGCGATAGTCATGACCTGTGTCTGACCACGGGTAAACATACCGCTGCCGTGAGTGCGGTTGAAGAGGCCGACTTCAGCAGCCAAGGGTCTGATCTGGTCCATTCTTCTGCCGTCAACACGCTTCTGGTCCTCGAGCAACCAGCGGCGAACGATCTTCTTCTGGATCTTGTAAATGAGCTCTCCGATGATCTCGGGCATTTCGGGATATTCTTCGCTGAACTTTTCAACGATAGCATCGGTGATGGGCTGCATTCTTTCGTCACGAACGTTCTTGTCGTCTGTGTCGAGAGCAAACTTAACGTCCTCTTCGCAGAAAGCGAATACCTTGTCGAACATATCATGATCAAATTCGCAGGAGGGATAATCAAACTTGGGTTTGCCTACCTCTGCAACGATCGTGTTGATGAAGTTACAGATGTTCTTGATCTCCTCGTGAGCGATCATGATAGCATTGTACATATCTTCGTCGGTAACTTCCTTAGCGCCTGCCTCGATCATAACGACCTTATTAAGGCTACCTGCAACGGTAAGCTCGAGGTCGCTCTTTTCTCTCTGCTCAACTGTGGGGTTGAGAACTACCTGACCGTCAACCAAGCCTACGAACACGCCTGCGATAGGTCCGTTCCACGGAATATCGGAGATGGAGAGTGCGATAGACGCACCGATCATACCTGCGATCTCGGGGCTGTTGTCGTTGTCAACGCAAAGAACGGTCAAGCTGAGGTTTACGTCGTTACGGAGATCCTTGGGAAACAAGGGTCTGATAGGTCTGTCAATAACTCTGGATGTAAGGATAGCCTTCTCGGAGGGCTTGCCTTCTCTTTTGAGGTAACCGCCGGGGATTCTTCCCACAGCATAAAGTCTTTCTTCGAAATCAACCGAAAGGGGCAAGAAATCGATGCCGTCTCTGGGTTTTGCACTTGCAGTTGCGGTCGCAAGAATAACCGTGTCGCCGAAGCGAACCAAGCAGGAGCCGTTTGCGAGGCCTGCCATTTTGCCTGTTTCGATTACAAGCTTTCTTCCTGACAATTCATACTCGAATGTCTTAAAGTTCTCAAACATTTTCTTCCTCCGTTTTCTTCTTTTTCTTCTTCGTAATACAGTCATAGGTTTTAGCATTTAAACAGGTGTCGGAAATGTGTTTTTCGGGCATCTGTTTAACTGCTAAACCGCTATGCCGTATAAATCTTAAAAAATTTTTTATAAACTTATAGGGCAGAACCGTAAAATTCTGCCCCATTTAAGCGTGTTTTATTTACGGATACCCAGTTTTTCGATGATAGCACGGTAACGGTTGATATCCTTCTTTGTAAGATAACCGAGAAGATTTCTTCTGCGTCCAACCATCTTGAGCAAGCCGCGTCTTGAGTGGTGGTCGTTAGGGTTCTTCTTAAGATGCTCTGTGAGGGTGTTGATTCTATCTGTAAGGATAGCAATCTGTACCTCGGGGGATCCTGTGTCTCCGTCGTGAAGCTTGTTTGCTTCGATGATCTGCTGTTTCTGTTCTTTCAACATTGTTTTTCACCTCATATTTTTATTATCGTCAAAAGCTAAGTAAGCGGTCGGTGAAGCAAAGCAATTTCGCTTTTTTGTCCGCAAACCGAGCTTGCGATTTCATACCTATTAAATATAACATAGATTCCCCTTTTTGTAAAGAGGTTTCCGGTATTTAACATTTTATTTACATTTGACCTTGCTCTGCCGTCACGAAAACAGTGCGTTCATATCACCATTAAGCTTCCAGGTCTGCAACCCCGCATAATAATCGTACCCTGCATTTGTCAAAACCGCATTCTTCAAAGCATTGTATGTCGAATCGGCAACACTCATATAGACGTCACCGTACATATAAGCAAAATCATAGCTTGCGTTTTCACAAATCGATTTTACGTTAATATACGACTGCTCATTGCTGAACGCATAGTCCAAAAGGTCTCTTGACCAGCCCTCACTGAGCACGGGTGCCGATGCATTCAATGCCTTGATAAGAGTATCGGCATATTCGGGGCGGTTATTTGAAGAAAGCACCGCATATACGTATGCCTCCTCGGATGTGGGGGTATAATACTCCGTCTGCTCGCTGTCTGCTTTCGGCATAGGCAACACGGTATAGTCGCCCTTTATCGAGGGCGCCGCCTGAAGCGTATCGATGTAGAACAGCGATCTATTCTGTCCGAAAACGTCGTATGCATCTTCAGCGCAATAGCCGACGGTGGGATCCGCAAGAACGGTCTTCAGCTTCGCAATCAGATTAGCGAGCCTGTCACCATTGTTTGCAACGGCCGGAAGTCCGTCAGGCGACGTTGACATATATTTCATTCCGGAAGCACCAAACACAGCCTCGATGACGTCTCCGCTGTCTTTCGAAGAAAACAAGAATGCATCGGGATATTTTTCAGATATCTTCGCCTTGTATTCGAGCATTGCATCAAAGGTCCAGTTGCCCGATTCCACAAGTCCGTATATATCCTCAGTAATGCCGGCATCATCCGCCATAGCCTTGTTAAGATACAGGCAGGTATATGCAGCGGGATTAACGGTAGCATCACCGGCTATACCGTAAAGCCTGTTCATACCGCTTCCCTGAAGTTTTGCATCGGCGTCGAAATATTCTTCTGTGAAGGTGTCTCCGTAAACAGAGTTCAGCTCCATCAAAAGACCGCGGTTTTTCATGTAACCGAGCGCCTTTTGAGGAATACAAATGACGTCAGCCAAAAACAGACCCGAATCGTGATATGCCTGAGCATCACTCAAAAAAGTGCTGTAGGGCATACGTCTTATAAAAACGGTGCAGCCCAATTTTTGAGAAACTATCTCACTTTGCATTCTCAATCCTTTGGCATAAGAGGTTTCGATCTCCGCACCGAGCTTGATCTCGGTATCCTCCACGATTATTACGTTCAAGCTGAGATCCTTAAAATCCTCGTCAAAGGTCAAGCCGGCCAGTGTCTTTTCCGCCAATGCCTTGGCATTATTCAATGGATCGGGGAGCTCCGGGACTCTTTCCGGAGACGGAGCCAATGTCTCGACCGTCTCCCTTTCGCCGTAGTCCTCGCTTCTGTCGTCAAGCTTTATACATGAAGTCATACTGCCGATGCCAAGCATCATAGCCAATAACAGTATTACTATTCTTTTCAGCATGTATCTACCTCTTTTAAACAATTATTTTATAGAATAGGTCGTGCCTTCTTTTGTGTCGGTAAGAATGATTCCGCGGGCCGCAAGTTCGTTTCTTATCCTGTCAGCCTCGGCATAGTTCTTTGCCTTCTTTGCCTCTGCTCGGAGAGCGATCTGCTCCTTGATTTCCTTATCAAGTTCGCTATTGATCTCGTTTGCAGGCTCTTCTTCCGCATCCTCTTTGTCAAGGTCTATGCCGAGAATGGAATCGCACTTGATAATAAGATCGTAAATTGCATTTGACTTCGTTTCGTATCTTGCCATATTCCATACAGCCCCGAGAGCCTTGGGAATATTGAGGTCATCGTTGATCGCATCCTCAAACTCCTTGAGAAGCTTTGCAAGCTCCTCTTCGGAAACGTTTCCGTCAGCACCCTTGTGCTTCTTGATCTGGTTCTTGAGGTTTTTGAGAGACTTCTTTGCGGCATCCATACCGTCAAAGGTGAAGTTGAGCTTCTGTCCGTAGTGTGCATTCAAGCAGAAATATCTGAATACCATAGGCGAATAGCCCTTTTCCTCGAGCTGATCGAGAGTATATGTGTTGCCGAGGCTCTTTGACATCTTGCCGCCGTCAACAAGCATAAATTCGCCGTGGATCCACCATTTTGCCGCGGGATGACCGAGCAGACCGCAGGTCTGTGCGATCTCGTTTTCGTGGTGTATCGGAATATGGTCAACACCGCCCGTGTGAATATCAAACTCTTCTCCGAGGTATTTAAGTCCCATAGCCGAGCACTCGATGTGCCAGCCGGGATAACCCATGCCCCAAGGGGATTCCCACTGCATAATATGTGTAGGATCAGCCTTTTTCCAGAGAGCAAAATCTGCGGGATGACGCTTTTCGCTGTTTACCTCGACTCTGGCACCCGCCTGGTTTTCGTCAAAGTTCATTCTGGAAAGCTTGCCATAGTCCTTGAACTTCTTGATGTCATAGTAAATGCCGTCGCTTGTCTCGTAAGCATAGCCGGTCTTGAGAAGTCCCTGTACAAACTCGATCATTTCCTGAATGTGCATAGTAGCCTTAGGTACGATCTCGGGACGCTGAATGTTGAGTCTGTCAATATCTCTGAGGAAAACGCCCGTGTAATATTCGGCAATTTCCCAAGGAGTCTTTTTCTGCTCGCGAGCAGTCTTGTTCATCTTGTCTTCGCCGTCGTCACCGTCGCTTACAAGGTGTCCGACGTCGGTTATGTTCATTGCGTGGAGAAGGTCGTAGCCGTTCCACTGAAGCGTTCTGCGGAGAAAGTCCATAAACAGATAAGTTCTCATATTACCGATGTGAGCATAGCCGTAAACGGTAGGTCCGCAGGAATAGATCCTTACTGTCTTGCCTTCGAGGGGGGCAAAATCACCCTTTTGTCTTGTCAAAGTGTTATAAAGCTTCATTTTTCTATTATCTCCTGTCAAAGTTATTATATTCCGATATAATCAGTCTTTTTTATTTTCGAGCTCCTTGATACGCTCTTCAAGCTCTGCGATCTTTTGTGCAACGGGGTCGGGAATGTGGATATGGTCGAGATCATCTGACACCCTGACGTTGTTGCGCTTAACCACTTTTGCGGGAATGCCTACCGCTGTACAGTTTTCGGGAACCTCCGAAAGAACAACTGCGTTTGCGGCAATTTTTGAGCCGTCTCCGACCTTAAACGGTCCGAGAACCCGCGCACCTGCACCCACCATAACATTATTGCCGAGTGTGGGATGTCGTTTTCCCGTATCTTTACCCGTACCGCCAAGCGTTACGCCCTGATACAGAGTACAGTTGTCACCGATCTCGGTGGTCTCGCCGATTACTACCCCCGAGCCGTGGTCGATAAACAAATTTTTCCCGATTGTAGCACCGGGATGTATCTCGATTCCGGTAATCATTTTCGCCCCCTGGCTTATAAGCCTTGCGGCAAATTTATGATCCTTTTTATACAGCTTATGCGACACTCTGTGCGCCCATACTGCGTGAAGTCCCGAATAGAGCAGAAGCACCTCTGCCGTGCTTGTAGCGGCGGGGTCTCTTTCCTTGACGGTCTTTACGTCCTCGGAAACAGTATCTTTTATGCTTTTTATAAGCTTGCAGGTCTTGCTGTTTTTGCAATATTGCTTGGCGATCTTTATCGGTTCACCCGTAATAACGTCGGCAATATAATCAAAAACATCTTTTTGATCGGTGTTTGTTTCTTTTTTCATTTTTCTACACAATGTCTCCCTTCAAAACAAAAAATCGCCTTTGAATTACTCAAAGGCGGATATCCGCGGGTCCACTTCGGTTTATAACTTGCGTGTCCTGTATCGCTGACAAGGCGGGTGTGATTAGCACCTGCTCACGGGCGCACTTCCGTTCGGCGGGTATGCATCTTTCACCAAAAGCGACGCACATCTCTGAACCCTTTTAATAACCTTTTGTAACGGCATTTTCCCGATCATAGCATTATTATTCATATACAATTATACACATAAATCTTCGTTTGTAAAGTATTTAAGAAAAATATTAACAATCTCAACAAAAATAGACAAAAAAAGCACCCGAGCATTTATGTTCGAGTGCAGATTTTTAAAAATAAAGCCCCACCGTGCCGTGTAAACGGCAATTAAGCAACCCTGCATGTGCAAGGCGGTGCCCTCTTCGGAAGTTTGTGCTACCAGCGTCCCTCTGAATACGTTTAAAACAGGCAAACAGGGGGAGGTCTGCATTCCCCGTACCGAAAGTCCGGGCTCCTTTAATGATTTGTGGGTTTAATTACCCGTCTATCACCAACAAAGCAGGTAGACTTTTCTTAATTATTACTGTGCGTCGTAGTCGATCTCGTCGAAGAGCATATCCTCGAAAATCTCGGCAACCTTTTCAAACTCATCGTCATCATCGATAGTGACAAGAAGATCCTCGCCGTTTTCGTCAGCCTCGAGCTTGAGAACAACGTATTCCTGTTCTGCGTCATCCTTCTTTTCGGGATCGTAAGGAACAAGGGCTACGTAGGTCACCCCGTCTATTTCCTGGCTCGCGATAAGCTCAAATTCGCTCTCGTTGCCCTCTTCATCTGTCAATGTGAAAATTTCATCACCCATAAATTCTTCTGCCATTGGTAAGTACCTCACTTTAATTTTTCTGTTCTAATATAATAATATCCCATTCGGTGCAAAATGTCAATGTATTATTTCAAGTTTTTTCTGTCACGTAACATTTCGAGCAGCGCGCGGCAGCCTTTTACAACATCATTTTCGGTCTGCGTAAAATCGCCCGTATACCAAGGGTCGGCAACGTCTCCGGGATCATTCGTATGATCAAGCAGAAGCGAGATCTTATTTTCGGGATCGTCCCCGAATATTCTGTGCATATTACGGATATTATATCCGTCCATACCGATAATATGATCGAATCTGCCGTAGTCGGCTTTGGTTATCTGCCTTGCCCTCTTTTTTGAACAGTCGATCCCATATTTTTTCAAAACACCCTTTGTTCCGTAATGAACGGGATTGCCCAGCTCTTCTGTAGAGGTAGCCGCCGATTCGATCAAAAATCCGTCGGCAATCCCCTCGTCGAGCACCATCTTTTTCATTATAAATTCAGCCATCGGACTTCGACAAATGTTTCCGTGGCATACAAATAATATTTTTACCATAAAAAACTCCCGCAAAAAACTCTCCGTAGGCGAGGAATAATCCCCATCGCCGCCCCTGCTATTATACAATAATTTCAGATATTTTTCAATACATAATAATTCGCTGCCGTTTGATCTACTAACTGAAAAGAAGTGTTGTTCTTGCCCTTAAAAGCGGTAAAAAGAATCTTCATTTGTTATCACCTATGCTTGAATTATATCACATTATATGACTTGATTCAATGCTTTGCAGAGCAAAGCTACCTTTTCTCTTCTCTTTTCTCTCTTATCTTTTATCCGGAAACGACAATTTTAGAGAAGAGAGAAGAACGAAAAGAGAAAAGTGAAAAGAAGAAAGTTGTATAGTAAAAGTGGACACAACGAAGAGTGAATGGTAAAATACATTCAAGAGGTGTTCACAATGAAACGAACTTTCAACAAAGAATTTAAAGTCAAGGCGTGTGAGCTAGTCCTAAAGGATGGGATCAAACACG
>JAFSAM010000057.1 GCA_017441005.1 Clostridia bacterium
AGCCTGCGAAATGTTTAAACTTGTGCAAACTTGATTATCTCGCACTCTCCCTCAGTCTTTTGCTTCGCAAAATCCAGCTCCCTCCCGGAGGGAGCCTTAAGTTGCCAAGGGATTACTCAACGGCAAAAGCCTCTACCGAACAACCACCAGCTTATCCTGTGGTTTTCTTTAACCAACAAAAAAACGCATACGAGGGTCGTATGCGCTTTCTTTATTATTCTTCTGTTTTTTCTTTATCTTTCTCTTCGGGCTCGATCCTTGTCACAAGCACGGTAAGCTTCTTAATTCTCATATCATCCATACCCGAAACGATCACGTAAAGCTCGGTGTGACCCTCGTAATCGTCGTCATCGAGTGCCTCCTCGTCAAGGTCGGAATACTTGAAGTTGTCACCAAGGTGGGGGTCTGCGTTAAGCATCTCGATCGCCCATCCGCCGACCGTCGAATACTCGCACTCAAACTCTTTAGGCTCAAACTCGATCTCGGCGAAGAAGTCGTCGATATTCATATCGCCCGACACCTCGTAAGTATTGTTACCCGTCTTTACAAGCTCGGTTACGATCTCGTCGGACTCATCCCAGATCTCGCCTACAAGCTCCTCGTGAATGTCCTCGATGGTTACGACACCCATAGTGCCGCCGTATTCGTCGACGACGATCGCAAGGTGGGTCTTTCTTTCTCTGAGCATGTTCAAAGCCTTATTGAGCTTCATCGTTTTATGAATGAACAGCGGCTCCATAAGAAGCTCACGAAGCTCGGTCTTATTCTTTACACCCTCGCCCGTTATCCTTCTGTAATATCTGTTCAAATAAAGAACGCCCATGATATCGTCGATCGACTCGTCATATACGGGAATTCTGGAAAAACGCGATTCCTCCGCAATTTTGCGAAGCTTTTCAAGCGAGTGGGTAATGTCGAAGGTAAGCATATCGATTCTTGGTGTCATTATTTCTTCGACCGTAGTATCTCTGAAAATGATCGCCGACTGGAGAAGCTCTTTCTTATCCTCGTCAATGACGCCCTCTTCCTCTACAGTCTCGATAATTGACGAAAGCTCCTCCTCGGTAACCGTGGGAGCATCCTCGTCATCCTTGCCCCAAAGCTTTTCAAGCCCCTTGATCAGAGCCATAACGAGCCATACCAAAGGATACAGTATCCATTTTACTACGGTAATTATGTATGCAAACCCATGGACCATAACGTCCGCATTGTTTTTTGCAACTATCTTGGGCACGATCTCGCCGAAAATAAGGATTATCACCGTCATAACAACTGTGGATGCGACCGATGCAACACCCTCATTGCTTATAAGACTGAAGGCTATGACCGTTGCCGCCGTTGTACAGGCGATATTCGCAAGGTTGTTACCGATCAGTATAGCCGAAAGTGCGGTATTGAAATTTTCAATTATATTGTATGCCAATTTAGCCGACTTTTTGCCCTCGTCGCCCGCCTTTTTCAGACGCTTCTTGTTTGCTGTGTTAAAGGATATTTCGGAAGCCGAAAAGCAAGCCGAAAGCAAAACCATCAATACAACTACTATAATATTTGCTGTCATGATCTAAGCCCCCTCACACGTTTGCCGGCGCTTCTGTCTTGCCGGACAATTCTGCGATCTCTGCAGGCGAAAGAAGCCTGATCACAACGTTCTTTATGAAATTGTTTTCCACCGTCTCAACGGTAATTTCCATGTTACGGTAGATGAAGGACTCCTCTTCCTCGGGAATTCTTCCGAAATGCTCGATCACGACCGAAAGCAAAGGACGGTCATAGTCAAGTCCTCTTCTGAGGTTGAGTCCCAGTCTCTTATATATCTCGCCCATCTTCAAATGGGTGTTTACCTGTGTTCTGTTTCCGCCCAGCTTAACGAAATCGTTGTCGACGACGTCGTCCTCGTCCCAGATCTCGCCTACAAGCTCTTCAAGAAAGTCCTCGATGGTCACAAGACCGAGTGTCTTTCCCTCCTCGGCTACAACGCCGAGGTAGAACTTATGCTGACGCATCTCGGTAAGCAGATCCTCGATCATTGCATCAGGGCTTACCTTGTATGCGGGCATCACAAGCGTTCTGATGTCTACTTTGGGGTTCTTCAAATAAGCCTTGATAAAAGTTCTTATCTGTATTACACCCAGTATATTGTCCAGACTGCCTTCATAAACGGGAAGTCGCGTATGGACAGACTCGCGGATCAGCTTCAAAAGCTCATCGTTCGGAAGCGATGCATCCACCGAGACGATATCGTCTCTCATCGTCATTACGTCTCTTGCCGAAATACCCGAAAAGTCGAGGGCCGATTTCATAAGGTCGCCCTGCTCCTCGTTTACGACACCCTCTTCCTCGATGGTGTCGATTATCTCGTAAAGCTCCTCTTCGGTAATGGAGGGCTGTGCCTCGTGCTTTACGAACTTTGAAACGATCTTCATAAAGATATTCGATATCCACTCAAAGAAAACCGCAAAAGGATAAAGCAGCTTCATCAGGAATCTTAACGATCCCGCAAACATAAGCGCAACCGTCTCACTTCTGTCATTCGCAAAACTTTTCGGAATCATCTCGCTGAACAAAAATACGATAAACGTCGTAACAGCGGTACATATCCACTGCTTTGCACCCGACATTCCGAACAGTCTCGTGAAAATGAGCGTCGCAACCGACGCTGCCGCAATGTGCGTAATGTTGTTTCCTATGAGCAGAGTAGTCAATGCTTTTTCAAAATTATTTGAAATATGCATTGCATTCTTTGCTTTTTTGTCTCCGTTGTCTGCCTTAGATTTGATACGAATCTTGTTCATTGCGGAAAATGCGCTCTCGGCACCGCCGAAATAACCGCCTCCCACAACAAATAAAACGAATAATAGGACTAAAAGTGCTATTCCTCCCGAGCTTCCCGAGCCGCTTTCTTTAATAGCATCGGAGCCCTCGGTCAGCACTCTGTAAACTAAGCCCTGTATATTCCCGTCCGCGTCCATGAAATATGTCACTTCCCTTTCATAATTACAAATTGTGTTTGCACACTTAAATTATAGTATATCACGCTAACATATAATTGTCAAGCGATACAGGCGGTCTATTTTATATTTCAAAATATCTCCCCACTTAATTGCTTCACAAACAAGGTTTTTTTCACATTTTATACATTTTTTGATAATAATAAGTCAAAAATTATCGCTTCCCCCTTGAAATCCTTGACCAACAATGCTATAATTAGGTGATATTTTTCTTAAGGAGGAAAAAACCTTGAATAATAAACTTGAAAGAAAGTACGGTCTTATTACAGCAATATGCATGGTAGTAGGTATCGTAATCGGCTCCGGCGTATTCTTTAAAGCACAAGACGTGCTTAAAATGACCGGCGGTAATATGCCGCTTGGTATTCTCGCTTGGATAATCGGCGGTGTCGTAATGATCATCTGTGCCCTTAACCTTGCAAACCTCGGCTCTCACTACGAAAAAGTAAACGGTCTTGTCGACTACGCGGAAGCAACAGTAGGCAAAAGATATGCTTACTACGTAGCTTGGTTCAGTACTTTTATCTACCTTCCCGGTATGACAAGCGTTCTTGCTTGGGTCTCCGCGCGTTACACAGTCGAACTCTTCGGACTTGAGCTTGGCAGCGGTGCTTGTTTGGCTCTTGCGTGCTTCTATCTCTGCGGTTCTTATGCGCTCAATTCTCTCTCCCCCAAGCTTGCAGGTAAATTCCAGGTAAGCACAACGTTTATTAAGCTTATTCCTTTGCTCGTTATGGCAATCGTAGGTACGATCGCCGGTCTTGCAAACGGCACTACCATTGAATCGTTCAAGACGATAAGCGTAACCGCGACAGGCGGCAACGCATCTGCACTCTTTGCGGCAGTCGTTGCAACGGCATTCGCTTACGAGGGTTGGATAATCGCAACCTCCATCAACTCCGAGCTTAAAAACTCCAAGAAAAATCTTCCCATTGCTCTTACGGTTGGCGGTATTATCATCGTTGTTGTCTACATCATATACTACATCGGTCTCGCAGGTGCAACCGATATCACCACTCTCCAAAATAATGGTGCTCCCGCTGCATTCGAAAAGCTCTTCGGAACGATCGGCGGTACTGCACTCAGCGTACTTATCGTAATCTCCTGTCTTGGCACGTTGAACGGTCTTATGCTTGCATCCACCCGTTCTCTCTACTCCATCTCCGCGCGTAACCAAGGTCCTAAGCCCGACGCGGTAAACGAAATCAGCCGTTCCACCAATATGCCCTACAATTCCGCTATCGTCGGTCTTGTAGCATGCGCAGCTTGGCTGTTCTACTTCTACGGTGCTAACCTCTTCGACGCAACATACGGCTATCACTACGGTGAATGGGCAAAAGCACTTAAGGAAGGTACAATTACTGTAGAACAACTCAC
The DNA here is from genome assembly GCA_017441005.1 of Clostridia bacterium. GTDB lineage: Bacteria > Bacillota > Clostridia > Oscillospirales > CAG-272 > RGIG1995. The sequence continues at coordinate 4,386 of JAFSAM010000057.1, forward strand.
CGCAAGCGGACTATTTTCCGAAGAAATGATTCAGAAAATCGTGAATGCTCCATCCTCAATCTTCGGATTCTTCAGCTTCGACTCATCCGAGCTTCCCATCATTACGATCTACGCTTTCTACATTCCCGTATTTGTTATGTTCATCAAGAAGCACGGAAAAGAAAACTTTGTTAAGAATACTTTGTTGCCCATTCTCGGCATCATTGCTTCCGCATTTATGGTATTTGCGGCACTCTGGTCTCACGGTATCACGAAGTATCTTGATGCGAAAGATAATGGCTATTTCTCATTCCCCGTTCTTGCATATCTCATAGTATTCGTTGTAATACTCGCCATCGGCGCATTCTTCTACAAAAAGAAAAATGAGCTTGACGACTAAAAAAGCATAATTCAATTTTAAGGCAGTTACACCAAACCGTAACTGCCTTTTTTGTTGGTTTTTTTCACATAAGACTATTTATTTTTTATCTACCTTATGGTATAATATGTACAAATCCCCTATTATCCGGAGGTTTCATTATGAAAAAGACAATAAAACTCTTGTTATTTGCGGCTATACTCACCTTATTCGCACTTGTATTTACCGCCTTGTCCGTATCGGCTTCGGTTTCCAACGTCGTTTATATCTCAGCCGACGGAACAGGCGACGGTTCAAGCCCCGACAAGCCGCTCGGTAACAGCGCGGGCTATAAGCCGGGCAATAAGATGGAAACGCACAATGCCTTCTACCTCGGACTAAGTAAGCTAAAAGATACGGGAGGTACCCTGGTGATCGTCGGCGACGTTGCTCTCGACTGCGTTGAATCGCGCTTTGCTTCCGTAAATGATAAAAGCGTCGCCCCCAGCGAATTCAGAACACCTAAATTCGCCAAAAACGTTTCCCTCACCGTTACAAGCGTATATAACGGCGTTGACTACAGAAAGAACGGCGCCGAGCTTATACTCGACCACGAAACGTGTAATACCACAGCCTTTGCATTCGGCTGCAGCACAACGATAAAAGATATCGACATTTTGTATAAATATCACCCCGATTTTCCCAACACCTGGAATACTACCTTTATGCTCTGCGGCGGCGGATATAATTTCAACGTCGACACGGGAGTAAAGGTTTCCTCTCTTAACGTAAAAACCAATACCGAAGGCGACAGATACCCCTTGATCGTCGGCGGCCACAGATATATGAATATCAATCAAAGCTACTCACTGACAGTAAAATCGGGTACCTGGGAAGAAGTTATCGGCGGCTCGTACGGCATAAAAGGACTTGCACAATACGGACAAGTCACGGGCAACGTATCCGTTTTCATTAACGGAGGAAAAATACAGACGTTAACGGGTACAGGCTCGTTACACGCCCCATCAAACACCGTAAACGGAACTGTTTCGATCTCGGTTACGGGCGGTGAGATAGAAGAGCTGTACGCCTCTCACTACCTTGATTTCACGGGCAGCAAGATCACTCTTAACTTCGAAAAAGGCGCAAAGATCGGTAAGATCTTCTACGCCCCCGAGACATACGAGGGCAACCCCGATTCCCTAATCAAAAAAGTGGAGATCAATAATCACACCACGACTTCCGTGACCCCGCTCGTGATCCAGACACCGACTACCCAACCGCCCTCAACTCAGCCTCCGGCTACACAGCCGCAGGCTACTCAGCCACTTGCAACTCAACCTCCCGAAACTCAACCCGAAACCACCGAGGCTGAAATAACGGAAGAAACGATGCCCGAAACTCAACCCGAAACACAGCTCAACGACTCAAATTCCCCAAAAGAAGACCTGAGCGAAGACCTTAAAAACATCTTCACCGTTGTATTGATAATAGGTGCTGTAATCGGAATAGGCTCCTTCATTCTTAACATAATCAAGGAAAAAATGATCAAATAATATTAATATGAATAATAAGAGGTGGTAGCATGACCCGACTTATGAAAATAATACTGATGACAACGGCGATAACCTTATTGTTTTTCGCATCCGCGTCGCTGTCGGCATCTGCCGCACCAAACGTAGTATTCATTTCCGCCAACGGTACGGGTGACGGTTCAAGCCCCAATAAGCCGCTCGGCAATGCGAGCGGCTACAAGACCGCCGACGGTACGGATAAACAAAACGCCTTTTACCGAGGTCTTGAAAAGCTGAAAACCACAGGCGGTACGGTCGTCATAGTCGGCGAAGTTATTATAGATACATCGGGGTCACGTGTTCCAAAGTCAACAAACGACACATACGTGCCAAGTGAATTCAGAGTTCCGCAAATGAAGGATTCTCTGTTCGTAACCATAACGTCTACCTACAACGGGGTCGACTACGGCAAAAAAGGCGCAAAGCTCGTCATTGACTACGAAAAATGCAACACGTCCACTATATTCTTCGACTGTCCTACCACAATCGACAACCTAAACATCGAATACCGATATCACCCCTACATCAACAATTCGTGGAATACGCCTTTTATGTTAGGGGGCGGCGGTCATTCTCTGACCATCGGAAAAAACGTGTCGGTAACGTCATATAACACCCAGTCAAACAGCGAAGGTCGGGTCTACCCAATCCTTATCGGCGGCCATCGTTATGCCGATGTCAACAAAACCAGCCTTACGGTACGCTCCGGTACCTGGTCGACGGTAATCGCAGGCAGCTTCGGGCTTATGAGCGATACAACGGTATACGGCACTGTCGGCGGCGATGCCACACTCAACATCGAGGGAGGAAAGATCGAAACCGTTTTGGGTACCGGCTCATTGCGAAATCCGTCAAGCACTGTAAAAGGGCACTTGACGATGAACGCAACGGGCGGTGATATCGGCGATTTTTACATCTGCCACGATTATGCTTTTGATGGCAAAAGCATTAAAGTAACACTCGAAGGAAATGCAAAGATCGAAAGCTTCTTTTATGCTCCTGACAGCTATTTCGGCTCACTTGAAGCCCTTGAACAAAAAGTTTCAATAAGAAACAAAACGTCTACGGTAATCGTTCCTCCGTCTAAAAAGAACGAGCAAGCTCAGAGTCAGGAACAAACTCCCGGTGCAGAAACAGCACCGCCCACACAAAACGTAAGCACCGCCCCCCAAAAGCCTACGGTAAACGAGAATACCTCGACCATCTTCGAAATGCTCGATGACGAAAACTATAAGTATATTCATCCTACAATTTTGAAATGGGTGATAATAGTTTCGTGTGTGATTGCCCTCGGCTTCGGCGCAAAGTATCTGCTGAAAATGTATATTGTCAAGCATTGATGATGAATTCAAAAAGCTCCCTCTGTAAGGGAGCTTTTTGTTTGCAAAAATCGGTGTAATAGTTTTGAAACACGAGATTCCGAATCTAAATCTCATCCTCTCCCTCCGGGTAGCGAAGCGCATACAACAAAGCCTCTCCCTCCGGGAGAGGTGTCGGCGGAGCCGACGGAGAGGGATGATGCAAACAAAGACCTTCTCCGGTGGGGAGCGAAGCGCAAGAAATCTAAACCAAAGCCCTTTCCTGAGGGTAGCGAAGCGTTACTACGCGTAATGAATGACAGTCCGGTGGACTGTCAGAACGCAAGTGTGACCGAGCCGCAGCGAGAGGGTGGCTCGCGTAGCGAGACGGGATGAGAGATTTACTTTACCGTTTAGCTTTTCTCTCCCTCCGTCACTCCGCTTCCGCTTCGTGACACCTCCCTCGTCAGATGGAGGTCTAAATTACACT